>NZ_CP072597.1:3865000-4207500 GCF_018847975.1 Lysobacter sp. K5869
GCTTCAACAACGTCGACGTGCGCTCGGAAGCCCGCTACGACGAGTTGACCACGAAGTTCACCCAGGCGAACTTCTACGGCGAACACAAGTTCAGCGACGACTTCGCCCTCAGCGGCCAGATCGGCCGGGCCAAGTCCGAGTTCGACAACCCGATCCAAACCACGGTCACGCTCGACCGCACCAACGCCCAAGGCTACGTCTACGACTACCGCGGCAACAGCCGCTTGCCGGTGATCGACAACGGCTTCGACGTCAACGATCCCAACGCCTGGAGCTTCGCCAACGGGCTGTCGGAGATCCGCCTGCGACCGCAGTATTCCGACAACACCTTCGACAACCGCCAGCTCGACTTCCGCTGGACGCTCGCGCCGGGGTACAAGCTCAAGGGCGGCATCCAGTCGAAAAAATACGAGTTCTCCAGCCGAGAACTGCGCCGCCAGTCGGAAGTGCTGGTGCCCAACCTGCCCGCGGGCACCAACCTGGCCGACCTGACGAAACGCATCTCCTTGCAAGGCACGCATGTGGGCGGCGGCAACGACTCCAGTTGGCTCATCCCCGACATCAACGCCTTCAACCGGTTGTTCGGCATCTACAGCAACACCGGCATGTTCGCGCTCTCGCCCGACGTGGCCAGCGCCCGCGGCAACAACCGCAGCGTCGAAGAAAAAGACCTGGGCTACTACCTGCAGCTGGACTTTTCCACCCAACTCGGCGAGATCCCGTTCAGCGGCAACGTCGGCGTGCGCCACGTCAAAACCAAGCAATCGTCCACCGGCTTCGCTCTGGCCGGCAGCACGCCGGTGCTGACCACCGTGGGCCGCGATTACAGCGACACCCTGCCCTCGCTGAACCTGGTCGCCGACATCACGCCCGACTTCTTGATCCGCTTCGGCGCCTCCAAGGTGATGTCGCGGCCGGGCCTGGGCAACTTGACCCCGGGCGTGACGGTCAGCGTCAGCGGCGGCAACCGCACCGTCTCCGGCGGCAATCCCTTGCTCGAGCCGTTCCGCGCCAAGACCTACGACTTGGGCTTCGAATGGTATTTCGCAGAAGAGTCGATGCTCGGCCTGGGCCTGTTCTACAAAGACATCGACACCTTCGTGCAGACCTCGCGCGAGATCCGGCCCTACAACACCTCCGGCTTGCCCGACGACCTGCTCGCCGGCACCGGCGCGCTGCCGACCGACGACTTCCAGTTCAACATCCCGGTCAACACCCCGGGCGGCAAGTTGCGCGGCTTGGAGTTGAGCTACCAGCAGCCCTTCCATTTCCTGCCCGGCATCTGGCACGACTTTGGTGTGCAGTTCAACTACACCTACGTCGACTCGAAGATCCAATACGTCACCGCAAGCGGGGCGTCGTCGCTGAAAACCGACCTGGTCGGGCTCTCGAAGAACGCTTACAACGCCACTTTGTATTACGAGGGCAAGCGCTTCGGCGCGCGCGTGTCGGCGGCGTACCGCGACGACTACCTGACCACGGTGCCGGGCCGCAACAACGCCGACGTCGAAGGCACCAAGGGCACGACCAGCATCGATATGTCCGCTTCGTGGAAGATCAACGACCGGCTGGAGCTGACCTTGGAAGGGTTGAACCTCACGGACGAATACAACGATCAGTGGGTCGACTCGACCGGCGATCGGGTGTCGGTCTATCACCACACCGGCCGGCAATACTTCCTCGGCATGCGCTTCAAGCTCTGAAGCTCCCGCGTCGGACAGCCACCATCGTGCGTGGTGGCCGTCCGGCGAAGTCGCTCCGGTGCGACGTCCCCACCGCCGCGCCGGAGCGGCGAACTTGGAGATCCGCCATGCGCGTTGCGATGTTCCTGGCCCTGTGGTGGTCGTTCGCCGCGTCGGGCGCCGCGCCCACGGTGTTCTTAGCCGGGGACTCGACTTTGGCCGCCAAGCGCCCCGAAAAGCGCCCCGAAACCGGCTGGGGCGAAGCGCTCGCGCCTGCGTTCAAGCCGGGCGTGCGGATCGACAACCGCGCGATGAACGGCCGCAGCACGCGCACCTTCGTGGAAGAAGGCCGGTGGGCGGAGCTCTTGGCCGCCTTGCGTCCTGGCGATCACGTGCTCATCCAGTTCGGGCACAACGATCAGTCTTGCGAGAAGCCCGATCGCTACACCCCAGCGGGCGATTTCCGGCGGAACTTGGCGACGTTCGTGCACCAGGTGCGCGAACGCGACGCCGTGGCGGTGCTGATCACCCCGGTGGCGCGCCGGCGGTTCGACGCTCAGGGACATGCTCAGCCCAGCCATGGCGATTACCCGGCGTTGGTCCGCGCGGTCGCCGCTGAGGAACGCGTGCCGCTGATCGACTTGGAGCGGCGCAGCATGGCCTTGTTCGATCGGGCGGGCCTGACCGCTTCGCGGCGTTGGTTTCTCTGGCTCGCGCCGGGCGAGCACGCGAACTACCCCGCGGGCATCGAAGACAACACCCATTTCTCGTCGGAAGGCGCGCGGTGCATGGCGGCGGAAGTCGCTGCGGGCTTGCGCGAGCTGGCGTTGCCGTTGAACCCGTGGCTCGCGAACGATCCGCTGCCTCGCTGCGACGCGTCCCGATAACCGCGCCGACCGGTCAGAACGTCCCCCGCTGCACGAACGGCGCTTGCTCGTACAGACGCCGCTCGCCGCCGCGTGGATCCAGGACCACCCGCGACACCCGGTCGAACACCAAGGTCGCCCGCTGGTCCAACGCGTAGGTGGGCCATGCCGGCAAGCCCGGATGGTTCGGGTCGCCGTGGCGCGCGAACGCCAACAAGGTGTCGCTCATCGTCGCCGCCATCGCCCTCGCCCCTTCGCCGTCGCCGGAGCGCGCCGCCGGCTGGGCCGTGTTGTCGAAGACCAAGGGGATGTCGAGGGTGTGCATCGCCCCCCAGCGCCCGCCGTCCAGCGGTGAGGGCCAGTCCAGTTGATACACCCAGGTCGGGGCGCCCTGACGCGCCCGCGCTTCCGCCTCCAACACCGCCGCTCGCCACGAGCGTCCCGCGGTGGTCGCGGCGAAGAACACCTGCGTGGGCGAGTAGTCGGGGTAGAGACGGCGGTATTCGGCGATCACCTGCGCCACGGGCAGGTCCACATACTGGTGGTCGCGCAGCTTGTCCGGCAGACGGTCCCAGCTCAGTGCCAGGTTCTCCGGATCGCGCGCCAGAAACGCACGCGTTTCGTCGCGGGTGTTGCCGATCAGCATCGGGATCGCCGCCGATTGCGCCGGCGCCTCGGGATGAAACGGGTGCCGATACAGGCTGCGCGCGTCCAGCACCGGTCCGAAATACAGCGCGGTGTCCTCGATGCGCGAAAAATCGCGCGTCGAGATCGCTTGGATCAGCCGCTCCAACGGCAGGCTGCGAAGGCGCTGCACCTGATCGGGCCCCAACCCCAACGCGTCGAGGAACCGTTGGGCGCGCTGCGCGGCCGCCCGCGGGCCGGCCGCGGTCACCTGCTGGCCGCTCATGGTCATCGCGCGGTGGAACAGCCCTTGCGCGGCGGGCATCGCCATCAACGTGGCGATCTTGGCGCCGCCGCCGGACTGGCCGAACACGGTGACGTTCCCAGGATCGCCGCCGAACTCGGTCGCGTGCTCGCGCACCCAACGCAACGCTTGGATCAAGTCGAGCTGGCCCACGTTGCCCGACCACGCCCAGTCGGGATCGCCGAATGGGGCCAGATACAGGTAGCCGAACGCGTTGAGCCGGTGGTTGACGGTGACCACGACCACGTCGCCGCGGCGGCACAGGTTCGCGCCGTCGTAAAGCGGCTCCCCGCCCGAACCGCTGTCGTAACCGCCGCCGTGGACGTAGACCAACACCGGGCGCGCCGCGCCGTCGCGAACGCCCGGGGTGAACACGTTCACCCGCAAGCAGTCTTCCGACATCGGCCCTGCGGTGGCGCGCTGCGGTGCGATGGGTCCGACCTGGAGCGCGTCGCGCACGTCCGCCCATGGCGCCTCGCGCCGCGGCGGCTGGAACCGGGCCGACGCGGTGTCGGCGCCGTAGGGCAACCCTTTGAACACCCGCACCCCGCTGTCCAGGTAGCCGCGCGCCCGCCCGCTGCGGGTCGTCGCGACGGGCGACGCGGCGCCCCAGCCGCACAGCGGCGCAGCGGCCGACGCCGCCAGCAGCGCTTTCAGCGCCCGGCGCCTGGAAGGCTCGTGCATGCTCGCTTCAGCGCAGCGGCGCGCGCCGCGGCAAGGGCTTGAGCGGCTCCATCGTCGCCAGATCCCAGTCCTGCGGCACGAACGCCTGACGGGTTTCCGCTGGCTTGGGATAGCCGCCGACCTCGTCCTCGCTGTCGATGATCTTGCCGCGCCCTTCGATCGCGTTGGCCAGGATGCGCCGGTCGATGTCGTCCCGGTCCCAGGGGCGCGCGCCCGCCGTGGCGATCACCGCGTCTTGCACCTGCGCCGACGGCAGCAAGCTCACGCCGAACGGCAGCGGCGGCGGCGCCTTCATCGCTTGCAAGCGCAGCGGCGCGGTGGTGTAGCGCCCCGTGTCGGGCAGCGGCCGGCCGATGCGGTCCACCGCCAGGTTGTCTTCGAGGTAATGCTCGACGTCGCCAGATCCGCCCACCATGAAGAACGCCAGGGGCTCGGTGGACGGTCCAGCGCGCATCACGTTGCCGCGCATCACCATCTGCCCGCTCGAGTAGGGATGCCCCAGCCACTCCTCGGCGATCAGGTTGTAGTGCACGGCGCGTTGGCCCGGGTCGTAGATCAGGTTGTTGAGCACCTGCCCGCGCGCGCCGCCCTTGAACAGCGGGTTGCGCTCGTAGTTGTGCGCATACAGGTTGCCGACGATCAGCACGTCGTTGACGTGATCGTGGATGAGCGAGCCCTTGGAATGCTCGCCCTTGATGTGGGTCGAATGGGCCAATCCCTCGGCGATCAGGTTGTTGCTGAAGGTGATGCGACGCGACGCCGCCCGCATCCAGTCGGCCTCGCTTTCGCCGTAGAAGCGCGTGCTGGACGCGGACAAGTTCTCGTCCGTCGCCCACGTCAGCGAGCAATGGTCCACGATCACGTCGTGGGCGCCACGCACGGTGGTGATGGCGTCGAAATCCACCCCGGCCCCTCGCGGTAGGCCGGTGCTCCCCGGCCGCACCCGGATGTGGCGCACGACCACGTCATGCGCCGCGATGACCAGCCCGCCGCGGACGAAGGTGATGCCCGGTTGCGGCGCGGTCTGCCCGGCGATCGTCAGGTAAGGCTCGACGATGCGCAGCTCCTTGCGCTGCAAATCGATCGCCCCGCCGACCTCGAACACCACGATGCGCGGCCCTTTGGCGGCCACCGCTTCGGCGAACGAGCCGGGCCCCTCGGCGGCGAGCGTGGTGACCCGCAGCACCTTGCCGTCGCGGCCCCCGGGCGTGTGCGCGGCCCAGCCTTGCGCGCCGGGGAACGCCACCGGCTCCGGCGCCGGCGCGGCGCCCCCTGACGACGCGTGCAGCACCAGCCAAGCCAACACCAGACCACGCGCCGCGCGGCCCACGATCACATCGAAGCGCCCCATCCCGCCCTCCAGGTTTGGTTCCGAGGATACGGGTCCGATTGTCAATGACACCGGTTTCCTATACAACTCCCGCAACGCAGGTTTCGACAGGGGATCCGGGAACGCATGGTCAACCACCCTTCCGACCGACCGCACGTCGACATCGACGACGCCTGGGTCTTGATCGCCGAACGCTTGGTTCAAGCCAGGCGACTGGCCCTGGCGCTCCCCGACTACCCGGGGGTCCAGCCAAAAACCCTGGAACAGGGTTACCGCGTGCAAGATCGAGCGATCGAACTGTGGTCGCAACCGGTGGCGGGGTGGAAGGTCGGCAAGGTGCCGGACGCCTGGGAGCGCGAACTACGCGCCGACCGGTTGGTTGGCCCGATTTTCGAGGGTGCGGTGCAGCATGTCCCGGGGGGACAACAGGGGCGCTTCGCCGCGATCCGCGGAGGGTTCTCCGCCATCGAAGCGGAATACGTCTTCCGCCTAGGCGCCGACGCTCCGGCTGAGAAGACCGATTACGACGTTGTGAGCGCGGCCGTCTTGGCCGACGCGCTGTGCATCGGTATGGAACTCGCCGGCAGCCCCCTGCCCTTCATCAACGCATTGGGACCGCCGGTGGTGGTCTCCGACTTCGGCAACAACACGGGGTTGATCGTGGGGCCGCAGATCGGCGGCTGGCGCGATCTTGCTCAGGAGGATCTGGTCTGCGAGACCTTCATCGACGGCCTCAGCGTTGGCCGGGGCGGCGGCGCCAACCTGGCGGGAGGGCCGCTCGCCGCGCTGGCGTTCGCGTTGAACTGTTGCGCCCGCCGCGGCCACCCGCTGCGCAAAGGCATGTATGTGACCACGGGCGCCACCACCGGCATCCACGACATCCTGGCTGGGCAGCTCGGCCGGGTCGATTTCGGTCCGCACGGCGCGCTGGAATGCTCGGTCGTGCTCGCCCAACCGCAACGGGGACATGCGCGATGAGCACCCGACGTCAGTTCCTCGCCGGCGCGGCGGCCGGACTGTCCGCGGCGGCGGCCGGCAGTGCCTGGGCCCGCGATCCGAACCTGCTGACCGCCACCGACGTGCACGTCAAGGACTACCCCACCGTCGCCGCGGTCGAGTGGTTGGGGCGCGAGCTGCAAAGCGCGACCCAGGGCCGGCTGCGGATGCGCATGTATCACTCCGGGCAACTCGGTCGCGAAGCCGAGGCCATCGACATGGCCCGCTTCGGCGCGATCGACATCACCCGCGTTTACAGCGGCGCGCTCAACAACGCCTTCCCGCTGACCCAACTGCTGTCGCTGCCCTACACCTTCGACTCGGTCGCCCACCTGCGTCGCGCGCTCGACGGCGAGGTCGGCCGGCGGGTGCTCGACAGCTTCGCCAAACGCGATCTGGTCGGCTTGGCGTTCTACGACTGCGGCGCTCGCTGCTTCTACAACGTACGCCGCCCCATCGTTGAGCCGGCCGACATGCACGGCCTGAAGTTCCGCGTGCCGTCCTCCGACATTTTCATGCGCATGATCCGTATGCTCGGCGGCAACCCGACGCCGTTGGCCTACGGCGAAGTGTTCTCCGCCCTGCAAACCCACCTCATCGACGGCGCCGAGAACAACCTGCGCAGCTTCCATTCCAGCCGGCAGTTCGAAGCCGCCCGTTACTGGTCGCGCAGCGAGCATTCCTACGCCCCCGACGTGCTGCTGATGTCGCGCCAACGTTACGAGGCGCTGACGCCCAGCGACCAAGGCTTGCTGCACGAGATCGCACGAGCGTCCGTGCAGGTCATGCGCCAACGCTGGGATGAGTCCGAAGCGCAATCGCGGCAGGCGCTGCTCGACGCCGGCGTGCGCATGAACGATTGCGATCTGCCCGCGTTCCGCAAGGCCGTCGCGCCATTGCTCGACGACTACCACCGCGTGCCGGCGTTGGAAGCGCTCTACCGAACGATCCGATCCATGGCTTGAGGGAGCTTTAACCGGATGCAAGCGCACGATTCCGAAACCCCGCCGGCACCGCCCGGCCCGCTCGACCGTCTCGCGTCTCTCGCCATCGGCATCGCAGGCGTTGCCCTGCTGGGCATGGTCTTCGTGCAGGCGCTCCAGGTGTTCGCCCGTTACGTGGTGAACGACTCCCCGGGATGGACCGAACCGGTCGCGTTGTTGCTGCTCAACACGGCGATGAGTTTCGGCGCCGCCGCCGGCGTGCAGCGTGGCTCGCATTTCGGCTTCTTCATTCTGGTCAACGCGGTGCCGCCGATGGTGCGCAAAGCCCTGCTGGTCGCCTCGAACCTGGTGATCGCCGGCATCGGCGCCGCGTTGGCGATCTGGGGCGGGCGGCTGTTGTTGGACGGCCTGGACATTCCGATGGCCGGCGCACCGCTCCCGCAAAGCGCCGGTTTCGCCCCGATGACCGTGGGCGGCGCGCTGATGGCGCTGTTCGCCGCGCAACGCGCGATCGCGGCGTTCGCGTCCAAGCCCCACAACCAGGAAGCGCATTGATGGACGTCGCGATCCTCTTCGGCGTGTTCGCCGTGCTGCTGATGATCGGCGTGCCGGTCGCCTACTCGCTGTCCACGGCGGCGCTCGCCACGTTGCTCTACATCGGGCTGCCGCCGATCGTGATGGTCCAGCAGACCGCCGCCGGCGCCGGCTCGGCCTCTCTGATTGCGATTCCGTTGTTCATCTTCGCCGGCGAGATCATGTTGCGCGGCGGCATCTCCGAACGGCTGATCGGCCTGGCGTCGTCGCTCGTCGGCCATCTGCGAGGGGGGCTTGGCCAGGTCAGCGTGGTGTCCTCGCTGTTCTTCGGCGGCGTGTCGGGCTCGGCCATCGCCGATGTCTCGGCCATCGGCGGGGCCATGATCCCGCAGATGGTCAAGCGTGGGTTCGACCGCGATTTCGCCGTGAACATCACCATGACCGCGGCGATGGTGGCCTTGCTGGTGCCGCCCTCGCACAACCTGATCCTGTATTCGGCCTCGGCCGGCGGCAGCATTTCCATCGCCGATCTGTTCGCCGCCGGCATCGTCCCGGCGCTGTTGATGACCGGCACCTTGATGTTCACGTGCTGGATCATCGCCCGCCGCCGCGGCTATGCCACCGAACCGTTCCCGGGCTTCGGCATCGTCCTGCGCAGCTTCGTCGCCGCCCTGCCCGGCTTGCTGCTGGTGGCGATGATCTTCATCGGCATCCGCGCGGGCATTTTCACCGCGGTGGAAAGCGCGGCCATCGCGGTGGTCTACGCGCTCCTGGTCACGACCCTGGTTTACCGCAAGCTGCGCTGGCGCGACTTTCTGGAGACCGTCGCCGGCGCGGCGCGCACCACCGGCACGATCGTGTTCGTGATCGCCTCGGCCGCTTCGTTCGGATGGCTGCTGGCTTACCTGCAGGTGCCCAGTTGGGCGGTGGAGACGCTGACCGGCATCACCAGCGACAAAAACCTGCTGTTGCTGCTGATGATCTTGATCCTGCTCGTGTTGGGCACGTTCATGGACCTGGCGCCGATGATCATCATCTGCACCCCGATCTTCTTGCCGCTGGCCAAGGCCATCGGCGTGGACCCGGTCCATTTCGGCGTGATCTTGATCCTCAAGGGCGGCATCAGCTTGATCTCCCCGCCCCTGGGGTCGGTGCTGTTCGTCGGCACGGCCATCGGCAAGATCAGCATCGGCGAAACCTTGCGCACGATCTGGCCGTTTTGGCTGTCGGCCCTGGCGGTCTTGCTGGTGGTCACCTTCGTTCCACAGCTGTCGTTGTGGCTGCCCAGCTTGCTCAAGCATTGACCGCAGCGGGCAGGAAGGCAGCGGTCGCGCCGCCCTCACCCCCGCCGGGGCTATCATCACCGCATTCCCGCCCGCGATCCCCGCCCGATGCCGCCGCGCAAGAAAGCCGAAACGCCCGCCCCCTCCTCGCCTGAGCGCGGGGGCGGCAACAAGGCCCAGACCATCAACGACATCGCGCGTCTGGCGCAAGTGTCGAAGAAGACCGTTTCGCGGGTGATCAACCAGTCGCCGTTGGTCCACAAAGAAACGCGCGACCGGGTCGAAGCGGTGATGCGCGAGGTGAACTACACGCCCGACCCGTTCGCGCGCAGCCTGGCGTTCCGGCGGTCGTTCTTGATCGGCATGGTCTACGACAACCCGACCGCGCAATACATCGTCAACATGCAAAACGGCGCGCTCGACGGCATCCGCGATTCCGGGTTCGAGCTCGTGGTCCACCCTTGCGACAGCCGCAACCCCGCCTACATCGACGGTGTGCGCCGGTTCGTGCAGCAACAGAAGCTTTTCGGCGTGATGCTGGTGCCGCGCGTGTCCGAGGATCAAGCGCTGGCCGACATGCTGGCCGAAATCGACTGCCGTTACGCGCGCATCGCGTCGGTGTCGCTCGACCACGCCTCGCGCATGCTCATCACCCACGATCGCGACGGCGCCGCCGAAGCGGCCGATTACCTCCATGCGCTCGGGCACCGCGAGATCGCGTTGATCACGGGCCCCGCCAGCTACCGCTCCGCGCACGAGCGCACCGCCGGCTTCATCGAGGCCCTGCAGCGCCATGGCCTGGAACTGCCGCGCCACCGCGTGATCGAGGCGGGCTACACCTTCGAGTCCGGCGTGGCGGCGGCCGAGCGGCTGCTCGCGGGCAAGGATCGCCCCAGCGCGATCTTCGCCGGCAACGACGAGATGGCCGCCGGCGTCTACAAGGTCGCGCTGCGCTCGGGGATCAGCATCCCGCAACAGCTGTCGGTGATCGGCTTCGACGACAGCCCGCTGGCTTCGCGGCTGTGGCCCGCGATGAGCTCGGTGCGCCTGCCGATCCGCGACATGGGCCGCATCGCCGCCTCGATGCTCTTGCAGAACGAGCCCACCGCCGCCGCCGCCCTGGCCACCGCCAGCGTGCGCCCGCACCTGATCATCCGCGATTCCTGCCAGCCCCCGGGCTAAGCGCCCCGGCACCCGCAACGCCACCGCGCGGCCCCGTCGAGGACGGGCGGGCCGGCTTGTCCCGACAAATGACACCGGTTAACCTTCGATCAGGCGGCGCCAGTCCGCGCCCACGACGGAGCTTGCATGTTCCACAAGACCTACCACGCCACCCATCCGGACATGATGGCCGGCGCCAGCAACCAGCAACTGCGCGACCGCTACCTGATCGGCGACCTGTTCGCCGCCGGCGAGGTGCGGCTGAACTACTCGCACAACGAGCGTTTCGTGATCGGCGGCGCCGCCCCGACCGACGCGCCGATCGCGCTGCCGCTGCAGACGGAGCCCGCGTCCGCCGCCGGCAAGCCGTTCCTGGAGCGGCGCGAGTTGGGCGTGGTCAACGTCGGCGCAGGGCCGGGTCGGGTTCGCGTGGACGGTGTGGAGCACGCGCTGGCCCCGAAGGACGGCTTGTATGTCCCCATGGGCACGCAGGCGGTCGAGTTCTTGTCCGACAGCGCCGAGAACCCGGCGCGGTTCTACCTCGCGTCCACGCCCGCCCACACCCGCTACGAGACGGTCCACATCTCGATCGAGAAGGCGGTTCCGCTGCAACGCGGCGCGTTGGAAACGTCGAACGAACGCACGATCTACCAATACATCGTTCCGGCCACTTGCCGTTCCTGCCAGTTGCTGCTCGGCCTGACGATCCTCAAGTCGGGCAGCGTGTGGAACACCATGCCGCCCCACCTGCACGACCGCCGCTCGGAGGTCTACTTCTACTTCGACCTGGGCGACCAACGAGTGATGCACTTCATGGGCGAACCCGAAGACATGCGCCACATCGTCATCGCCGACAGCGAAGCCGTGGTGTCCCCGCCGTGGTCGATCCACATGGGGTCCGGCACGCGCAACTACTGCTTCATCTGGGCCATGGGCGGCGAGAACCTGGACTACACCGACATGCATCAACTCGACCTGTGCCAGCTGAAGTGAGAACGCGATGAGCCCGGTCCTGGAGCATCACGAAAACCCCTTCTCGCTGCATGGCCGCGTGGCGCTGGTGACCGGCGCCAACCGCGGTCTCGGCCAAGCCATCGCCTTGGCCTTGGCTCGCGCCGGCGCCGACGTCGCCTTGGTCGCCAGCGGCGACAGCAACGAGACCGCCGCGCTCGTGCAGGCATTGGGTCGGCGCGCGCTGGTGTTGCGCGCGGACCTGTCCTCGCTGGACCCGATCGAGAACGTGGTGGCCGACACCGAACGTGGGCTCGGCGGCCTCGACATCCTGGTCAACAACGCCGGCGTGATTCGACGCGCCGACGCCCTGGATTTCAGCGAACAGGACTGGGACGAGGTCATGAACGTCAACCTCAAAAGCGCGTTCTTCCTCGCGCAAGCCGCGGGCCGGCGCATGGTCGCCAACGGCCGCGGCAAGATCATCAACATCGCCTCGATGCTGTCCTTCCAGGGCGGTATCCGGGTGCCCTCCTACACCGCCAGCAAATCGGGCCTGGCCGGCATCACCCGCCTGCTCGCCAACGAGTGGGCGGGCAAGGGGGTGAACGTCAACGCCATCGCGCCGGGCTACATGAGCACCGACAACACCGCGCAACTTCGCGCCGACGAAGGCCGCAACCGCGAGATCCTCGCGCGCATTCCCGCGGGACGTTGGGGCACTCCGGACGACCTGGGGGGCGCCGCCGTGTTCTTGGCTGGCCGCGCCTCCGATTACGTCAACGGCGCGATCTTGCCGGTCGACGGCGGCTGGTTGGCGCGCTGAGGCCGCCATGGCGATCCGTTCGTTGGTGTTGGGCACGCTCGCCGTCATCGGCGCCGCTGAAGCGGCGCCGCCGCCGACCAAGGAACGCTGCGGTTCCTACGTGCAGCGGGCCGCCGACATCGCGATCGAAGAACCCGGTCCCCACGAAGGAGCGGGACGCACCACCGCCTATCCGTTCTTCGCCGATGCCTGCGGCTTCCGGATGGCGTTTCGCCAGCGCGTCCTTCATCCGGGCGCGACCATTGGCGAACACCTCAACGACAAGGACGAGATCTACTACGTGCTGTCAGGCCGCGGGTCGCTCTTTTTGGACGGCAGCACCCGCGAGGTGCAGGCCGGCGACGCGGTGCTCACCCGCAAGGGCAGCCGCCACGGCCTCAAACAAGTGGGCCGCGAGAACCTGGTGATCATCGTCGCCTATCAAAAGCCCTGAAGATGGCGACGACGGATCACCCCGTCGCCTCCGCCACCGCCGGCGATCGGGTCGAGTCACGGACCGTCAACCGCGGTGTGACCGCGGCCTCTCGGGCGACCACCCCGCCTGTCCGCCACCCCAGCCCGTGCAGCAGCGATCGCACGGCCAACTGCCCCACCTCGTCCACGGGCAGATGCACGCTGGTCAAGCCCGGCGACAGTTGCGCGGCGATGGGGCTGTCGTCGTAGCCCACCATCGACAGATCCTCCGGGATGGCCAACCCCCGTCGCAGGGCCACGTGGTAGCAGCCGCTCGCCATCTCGTCGTTGCACGCGAAGATCGCCGTGGGTCGGGGCCGTTGCGCCAACAGGTATTCGGCCCCAGCGATCCCGGACTCGAAGGTGTAGCTGCCTTGGTAGACCTCGAGCGCCGATGGCCCCAGGCCCGCCTCAAAGAGGACCTGCACGAAGCCCTCGACCCGCTCGATCGACGAGCGATAGCGGCGCGGCCCGGCGATCACCCCAAAATGGCGGTGCCCGAGGGTCAGCAGATGCCGAGCGGCTTCCGCTCCGGCCTTTCGGTCGCGCGTCAGCACCGTGCGCGCAGGGTCGTCCAGAGGGATCGACGCCACACGCACGTAGCAACACCCGGCTTCCCGAAGCGCGGTGGCCAGCAGTTCGTCTTCGGAGACCCGCGGGATCAGCAGCAGACCGCTCAACCCATGCCTCAAGGCGAAGCGACGAACCCCTTCGACATAATCGGACCGTCCGCTGTCGCAGGGGTGCACGACCAGCCCAACCCCCGTCTCGTTCAAGGCGGCCAGCACGCTGCGCTGCACATCGACCACGTATTGGGCGCTCGGATTGTCATACACGAGGCCCACCAGGGCTGGGCGCTGAACCGCGCGAGCCGACGGAAACGACCACCCCAGCTCGCGCATCGACGCCAAGACCCGGTTGCGCGTGTCCACGCTCACCAGAGGCGAACGCTGCATCACCCGCATCACGGTCTTGACGGATACGTCCGTGCGCCTGGCGATCTCTTCCACGCCAGAAGGCGCGCCCAGCGCCGAAAAATACGGAAAGCCCGAGGCTCTCGCAGGTTTGGTGTTTTCCATGCGGTCCACACCTCGGGCATCGATGAAATGACATCGCTGGACAGAACCTACCAGAGCCTCCGCTTCTTGGCATGTTGCGGCGCCGCGATGTCCTTCCGCAGCGTGTCGTCGGCTTGGGGCGCTCGACAAGGTTGTCCAAGCCTTCAGGGACGCCCCCTCGCTGTCCCGGGTCATGGCGCTGTCCGGGGACATCGTGCGCCGCGCTTGTTCCAGGCCGTTCTGTGATTTCAATCAGCGGAAGCCTGGGGCATGGCTTCTATAACTGTCGCCCGCTGGCGGCATCACCACCGCGCAGCGCCTCGACACCTCACCCCGCCAAGGAGCGTTCGCGCCATGAGCAACCTACACGCCCGTCGACTTGCCTTCGGCCTTCTGGCCTTGATGTTTTCTTCCTCGTGCCTCGCGCTGGACATCCCGCGCGTGTGCAAAACGATCGACATCGGCAGTGGCAGCGGCATAAAGACCATCAACGTGGACGGGCAAACCTACGACGCGGCCGCGCGCAACAACTGTCCCGCCGGCACCGTGGTGCGCTACCTGGGCGATCCGGGCGATCAAACCGAAAGCCAGAAGCCCACTTTCATCTTGCGCAACAACGCCGTGCTCAAGAACGTCGTCATCGGCGACGGCAGCAACTCGGGCACCAACCGCAACTACCGCGGTCGCGGCGGCGACGGCATCCATTGCTATGGCAGCTGCAGCCTGCTGGAGGTCTACTGGGACGACGTGGGCGAAGACGCGGCGACCTTCAAAAACAACCAGCCTTCCGACGTGTTCTTGGTGCAAGGCGGCGGAGCCCGACTGGCGAAAGACAAGACCTTCCAACACAACGGTCCCGGCATCATGAAGATCGAGCAGTTCGAGATCGAACGCGCGGGCAAGCTCTACCGCTCCTGCGGCAACTGCAAAACCCAATACAGCCGCACGGTGTATATCACCGACGTCATCGCTTCCGACACGGGCGTGATCGCGGGGATCAATTCACGCTACGCCAACGGCGTGGCCGGCGACAAAGCCACCCTCACCCGCGTGTCGACCTCGGGCCGGCGCTGCGCCGAGTTTCTCGGAGTCACGCAAGGCGAGCCCAGCGAGATCACCCCGGTCCCCGGGGCTTGCACCGTGCGCTGAGGACGCTTGGCTTACGCCGAACAGCACTCCGATGTTTCTGTCGCGGTCGGTAAAATATCGTGTCCAGGCTCGCGTCGGGTGAAACACGGCGCATCGCATGAGGCGGTCTCGATTCGAGACCGCCATATCCCTTGGCGAGGATCTCTCGGCTCGGAACAACGTCGTTTAGTTCTGTTTGCCGCCCCGCGTTTTCCCTTACCGAAGCACGCTGAATTCCATCCGGCGATTCTGCGCGCGCCCCGATTCGGTGGCGTTGTCGGCGATCGGCTTGTCCTGGCCGTAGCCCTTCGCGACCAAGCGCGCCTCGGGAACGCCCAACTCGAGCAGACGCGCTTTCACCGCGTCGGCGCGCGCGACGGACAAGCGCAGGTTGGCCGCGGCGTCGCCGGTGTTGTCGGTATGGCCGCCGACTTCGATGCGGGTGCCTTCCGGCGTGGCCTTGATCGCTTCGGCCGCCTTGCGCAGTGTTTCGGAACTGTCGCGGGTGATCGTCGCCGAGCCCGTGGCGAAATGGATGCCCGCCAGATTCAAGGCCTTGACCAAGTCGTCGGCGCTGAAACCGGCCTTGAGCGACGACAGCGCCGAGATGCCCTTATCCCAAAGCCCGCTGATCTCGAAGTCGCCGAAGATCCCGCGCAGTTTTTCCGACAGCGCGAGCCGCCGATCGTCGGGCAGCGCCGAGGTGTCGATGGCGATCTTGTCGCCGTCGACGCTCAGTTTCGCGCCGGCGGCCTTCAGTTCCGGCAGGAAGCCGATGAGCCGGTCGAGCCATGCGGCCGGCGCCGCCGCCGCGTCCACGGCCACCTCGCCCTGCACGTTCTCGGCGCCGAAGGTCGCTTTGAGCGCGTCCATCAGCTTGGCCTTCTCGGCATCGCTGGACAGCCGTCCGCTCACGACCGCCTTGCCGGCGGCGTTTTCGATGGCGACGCCCGCAACCGTCTGCGCTGCCGGCGCGCTGGCCGCGGGCGCCGCGGGCGGCGGCGTCGCGACCGCGGCGTCGGCGGCGGGCGGCGGCGTTTCCGCCGGCGGCGTTTGGGCGGGATGTCCCGCGCATCCCTTGAACAGCAGGAAGGCCACGATCAGCGCCGCGCCGAGCAGCAGCCACGGCAGCCATTTGCCGCTGCCGCCGCCGGCCTTGCCGATCGCGTCGGACGCCGCCTGCGTGGTCGCGTCGGCCGCGTGCCCTAGCGTCCTGGCGCCGCCGGCGATGGCGCCTCCGACCGCGGCGGCGCCCGCCGTCGCCGCGCCCCAGCCGGACTTGCCCAGTTCGCCGAACCATTCGCCGATTTCGCCGACCCAATGCCGCAGCGATTCCGGAATGCCGCGCGGCTCCTGCCCGTTCTCGCTCAGTCCATCGACCAAACCCGGCAGCGTCGCGCCGATCGCCGAGGCCGCGGCCGCCGGCGTCAGGTCGAGCTTGTTCGCGATCGTCGAAATCAGCGCCGGCCCGAACGCCCGTTCCACCTGTTCGCTGGGCAGCGCTTCGTTCGGTCCGTGCCCGAGCCACGATTGGATCGAAGCGCCGAGGCCTCTTTCGCGCAAGCGCGCCATGAATCCGGAGAATCCGCCGGATGTTTCGTCGAACAGCATCGCCGTCAGCAGGCCGATGAGTTGCCTGACCTTGTCCGAGTTCAGGCCGGTCTTTTGCGAGACCTCGAGTACGAGTTGGTTCAAGGCTTCGATGCGCATGGAACCCCCACTGCGTTATGGATCTTCGGTGATCGGCAAGCCCTCGCCCGGGATCGGCGCGGCCGGCCGCTGTTTTCGGCCGGACGGCTCAACCTCCGCATTGCGCCAGCGGTTCCGGCGTCGCGGCGGCCGCGGCGGGCTTGAACGGCCCGAACCGCCCGACGTGGCTGCGGGCGTGCTGGCCCACGATTTGCCGGGCCTCGGACACCGGAATGCGCTGCACCGCGTCGGCGCACGGAATGCCGAGTTCGGCGTTGGCCTTCAACCGGTTCATGTTCTGCCCGTTGAAGGCGGCCGTGTTGCCGCGATACAGCGCGACCATGCGTTGCTCCACGGCGCCGGAGGTCATGCGGTTGGCGATGCCGCTCACCGAATCGCCCGGGACCGTGGAATAGCGCGAGCAGCCCTCGAGCGTGCTCTGTCCGTGCGACGGCGCCTTGCAGCTGCCGCCGCCGGACGAAGCCGGAGCGCTGGGTTCGGCGACGGCCGCGGCCACCGGCGCCGCGGCGACCGCGGCGGCGGCAGCCGCTACCGGCAGCTTGGCCGAGGAGCCGCCGCCGGAAGACGCCGCAGTCGCGGCCGGCGTCGCCGCCGTCGCGGGATCGGCTTGAGCCGGCGCCCACGGCGCGGCCGACGCCACCATCTGCGTGGTTCCGCCGAAGCTGAAGCGCAAGCCGGCTTGGACCGAGTGGGCCTGATCGTCGCCGCTCAAGTCGGCGCGGTACTCCACGAAGCCGGTGGCGGCGGGCGTGAACGCGTACGTCAGACCCGCGCCCGCGTTGACCCGGTTGCGGTCCGGCGAGAAGCCGGCGATCGCGAACCCGGGCACCTGCGCGGCGGCGAAGTGGTTCTGCGTGCGCGGCGCGTTGTCGTTCAGATCGTGCAGGTAGCGGATGTCGAAGGTGGGACGCAGGCGCCCCGCCTTGCCGATGAAGCGCACGCCCGCGCCGACCGTGGTGGTGTCGTAGTCCTTGCCTTCCACGCGCAGGTTCGCGTCGCCGGCGCCGGTCTCGGTCACATCGTCCAGGCTCAGGCGGCTGTGGTAGACGCCGACCAGCGGCTCGATGCTCGCGCTCGCCGTTTCGAAACGCCAGCCCGCTTCGGCCATCGCGTACCAACCGTCGGCATCGGCGTCGGCCCGGGCGGTGCGGTCGAACACGCCGACATGGACCGGGCGGGTGACGTCGAAGCTGCTCTTGGCGTAACCGGCCGCGCCTTGCACCCACGGGCCGCCGTCGGGCCGCGGGGCGTAGCTGAGGTGGACGCCGAGGTACCACTGGTCGCCGTCCACGCGGTCGCCGCGGCGCGGCACGTCGAAGTTCGACTTGGCCATGCCGAGATGTGCGCCGGCGCGCAAGCCTTCTGCGAACGGCGCGTCCGCGCCGACGGTCAGGCCCCACAGGTCGTTGTCGATGTCGGCCAGCGTGCCGTTGCCTTGGAACGCGGCGTCGCCGCCGAAGGTGGTGGCCCAGGCGGTGAAGCCGGCGCCGGCCCGCTCGGTGCGGCCCACGTCGAGTTGCTGGCCGACGCTGCGCTGCAGGCGTTCGGCGCCGTAACGCGAGGCGCTGAGCAGCGAGCCGTAGGTTTCGCCGGTCAGCGTGTCGAACATCGGCACCGCCTGCGCCGCGGTGACGCCGCGCGCGGCGGCCACCAGTTGTTCGACCGCCGGATTGCCGCTGTCGGCCAAGGCCTGCAGCGCGTTGGCGACCGATTGCTGGTTGCCCGGCAGTCCCGGGAACTCGTTGAAGCGGTTGGCTTCCTCCAAGCGCAGGAATACATCGCCGCCTTGCGCGAACAGGCTGGCGGACAGGAACGGCAGCGCGGTCTGGGTGACCGAGGAGAAGCCGGTTCCGCTCAGGCTTTGCGCATCGACGATGCGGTAGTCGGTGATGTCGGCGTAGGACCCTGCCTGCGGCAACGCCACCACGGTGCCGCCGTTGAGCGCGGCGGCGCCGGCGACGATCACGCTGTCGCTGACGCCGGCGCCGGTCTGGCGCAGGATCAGGCTGGAGCCCGGCGCGCTGGCGAAACTGCCGACGTTCAAGCTCGCGCCGGCCGCGCCGGTGCCGGCCGCGGCGCCGGTCGCGCCCGGAAGACCGCTCGGCGCCAGCTTGCCGGCCAGCGCCAGAGCGCCGCCGATGCTGCCGTCGCCGACCAGACTGCCGCCTGCCGCGACCGTGGTGTCGCCCGTGAGGGTTCCGTCGACCACGAGCGTGCCGCTGCCCGCGCTGGCGTCGCCGATGGAGGTGGCGAGGAAGTTGGCGGTGCTTGCGGTCGGCACCACCAGCGTGCCCGGGCCGACCAGGCTCAGGTTTTCGAAGCCGGCGAACGCGGCGCTGCGCAGGACGCCCTGCCCGCTTCCGCTCAGCGCCAGCCGGTCGACGCCGCCCTGCCCGTCGACCAGGCCGGTCACGCTGCCCAGTCCGGCCAGCGAGCTGTTGAACACGTCGTTGCCGGCGCCGAGATTGACCGTACCGGCGAGCGCGCCCGGCGCGGACAAGGTCAACACATCGTCGGAAGCGCCGAAGTTCGCGGTTGTGCCGGCCGCGCTGCTGATGCCCGCGGTCACGCCGTCGGTCACGTTCAAGGTTCCGCCGCGGACGTCGAAACCGCCGGTGAAGCCGGACATCTCGCCGGTCAGGGCGACCGCGGACGCGCCGTCCTTGACCAGTTGGCCCGCCCCGCTCACCGCGCCGCTCAGCGCGAACGGGTTGGCGCCGCCGAGGGTCAGCGCCGCCGAGGGCGCCACATCGACCGCGTTGGCGATAGTCAAATTCGCGACGCTGGCTTGCAGCGCGGCGGGGCCGCCGACCTGCAGCGCGCCGGTGCCCAGCGCGGTGTTGCTGCCGACGTTCAAGGTGCCGCCGAGCAGATCGAATCCGCCGGTGAAGCTGTTGTTGCCGCTCAGCGTGACCGCGGCCGGACCGTCCAGGCTCAGGCCGCCGCTGCCGCCGATATCGCCGGTCAGCGCCAACGGCGCGGCGTTGGCGACCGAGAGATCGCCGTTCAACGCGAAGGCATTGCCGAGCGTGGCGCCGCTCAGCGAGCCCAGGTTGGCGTCGCCCGACACCGTGACCAAGCCGGTGCCCAACGCGGCGTCGTGGTTGGCGACGACGGTCGATCCCGCGAGCAGTTGCACGCCGCCGCTGTAGCCGCTGTTGTCGCCGCCCAGGCTCAGCGCGCCGGTGCCGCCGACGGTCAAACCGCCGGTGCCGCTGAGCTGGCCGTTGAGGCCGAGGTCGTTGCTGCCGCCGAAGCTGAGACCGGCATTGACCGCGACGTTGTTGGCCACCGCCACGTTGGCGGACGACGCCAGCGTGGCCGCGCCGTCGACCGTCAACGCGCCGGTGCCCAGCGCGGTGTCGCTGCCCAGGGTCAGGGTGCCGCCGAGCAAATCGACGCCGCCGCCGAAGCTGTTGGCGCCGCCGAGGGTCAGGCCGGCCGGGCCGGCGAAGCTCAGCCCGCCGGCGCCGGCGATGGGCCCGGTCAGGCTCAGATCGCTGGTGCCGCCGAAGCCGAGCTGCGCGCCCGTCCCCAGGTTGATCGCATTGCCGAGGCTCAGCGGCGCCGCGGTCTGCAAGGTCGCGTTGCCGCCGACGTCCAGCGAACCGGTGCCCAGCGCCGCGGCGTTGCCGAGGTTCAAGGTGCCGGCGTTGAGATCGACGCCGCCGGCGAAGGTGTTGGCGCCGTTGAGGCTCAAGGTGCCGGTGCCGCCGAAGTTCAAACCGCCCGCGCCGCCGATGACGCCGGACAGCGACAGGTCGTTCGCGCCGCCGATGCCCAAGCTCGTACCGGCGCCGAGGTTGATCGCGTTGCCGAGGTTCAGGCCGGCGACGGTGGTCGACAGAGCGCCGCCGAGGCCCGACACGTTCAACGCGCCCGTGCCCAAAGCGCCGGCGTTGCCCACACTCAGGTTGCCGCCGCCGCTCAAGCCGACGCCGCCGCCGAAGGTGTTGGCGCCGGTGAGGCCCAGCGTGCCGGTGCCGTCGAAGTTCAGGCCGCCCGCGCCGCCGATGGCGCCCGACAGCGACAGATCGTTCGCGCCGCCCAGGCCCAGCGTCGCGCCGGTGCCGAGGTTGATCGCATTGCCGAGGTTCAAGCCGGCAACGCTGGTCGACAGATCGCCGCCGAGGCCCGACACGTTCAACGCGCCGGTGCCCAAAGCGCCGGCGTTGCCGACGCTCAGGCTGCCGCCGCCGCTCAGGCCGACGCCGCCGCCGAAGGTGTTGGCGCCGGTGAGGCCCAAGGTGCCGGTGCCGCTGAAGTTCAGCCCGCCCGCGCCGCCGACGACGCCGGACAGCGACAGGTCGTTGGCGCCGCCGATGCCCAGAGATGCACCGGTGCCGAGGTTGATCGCATTACCGAGATTCAAACCGGCGACGCTGGTCGACAAGTTGCCGCCCAACCCCGACACGTTCAACGCGCCGGTGCCCAAAGCGCCGGCGTTGCCCAAACTCAGGTTGCCGCCGCCGCTCAAGCCCAAGCCGCCGCCGAAGGTGTTGGCGCCGTTGAGGCTCAGCGTGCCGGTGCCGCCGAAGTTCAAGCCGCCCGCGCCGCCGATGAGGCCCGACAACGCCAAATCGTTCGCGCCGCCGATGCCCAGCGACGCGCCCGCGCCGAGGTTGATCGCGTTGCCGAGGTTCAGGCCGGCGACGCTGGTCGACAAGTTGCCGCCGAGGCCCGAGACGTTCAGCGCACCCGCGCCCAACGCGCCGGCATTGCCCAGGCTCAGGCTGCCGCCGCCGCTCAAGCCGACGCCGCCGCCGAAGGTATTGGCGCCGTTGAGGCTCAAGGTGCCGGTGCCGCCGAAGTTCAGCCCGCCCGCGCCGCCGATGAGACCCGACAACGCCAAATCGTTCGCGCCGCCGATGCCCAGCGACGCACCCGCGCCGAGGTTGATCGCGTTGCCGAGGTTCAAGCCGGCGACGCTGGTCGACAAGTTGCCGCCCAACCCCGAGACGTTCAATGCGCCGGTACCCAGCGCGCCGGCGTTGCCCAAACTCAGATTGCCGCCGCCGCTCAAACCGAGGCTGCCGCCGAAGGTGTTGGCGCCGGTCAGGCTCAAGGTGCCGGTACCGCCGAAGTTCAAGCCGCCCGCACCGCCGATGAGACCCGACAAGGCCAAATCGTTCGCGCCGCCGATGCCCAGCGACGCGCCGGCGCCGAGGTTGATCGCATTGCCGAGGTTCAAGCCCGCGACGCTGGTCGACAAGTTGCCGCCCAACCCCGACACGTTCAACGCACCCGTACCCAACGCACCGGCATTGCCCACACTCAGATTGCCGCCGCCGCTCAAACCGAGGCCGCCGCCGAAGGTGTTGGCGCCGGTGAGGCTCAACGTGCCGGTGCCGCCGAAGTTCAAACCGCCCGCGCCGCCGATGAGGCCCGACAGCGACAGATCGTTCGCGCCGCCGATGCCCAAGCTCGCGCCTGTACCGAGGTCGATCGCATTGCCGAGGTTCAAGCCCGCGACGCTGGTCGACAAATTGCCGCCCAAGCCCGACACGTTCAACGCGCCGGTGCCCAAGGCGCCGGCATTACCGAGGCTCAGATTGCCGCCGCCGCTCAAACCGAAACCGCCGCCGAAGGTGTTGGCGCCGTTGAGGCTCAACGTGCCGGTGCCGCTGAAGCCGAGGCCGCCCGCGCCGCCGATGAGACCCGACAGCGACAGATCGTTCGCGCCGCCGATGTTCAGCGCCACGCCGGCGCCGAGATTGATCGCATTGCCGAGGTTCAAACCCGCGATGCCGGCGCTGAGCCCGGCGTTGCCGAGCACGTCCAGCGAGCCCGTGCCCAGCGCCGTCGCATTGCCCAGCACCAGGTTGCCGGCATTGAGATCGACGCCGCCGCTGAAGGTATTGGCGCCGGACAGCACCAGCGTGCCGGTGTCGTTCTTCACCAACCCGCCGAGGCCGGCGATCTGCGCCGAAATCGTTCCGGTCATTCCCGCATCCACGCGGACGATCGTGTCGGCGGTGTCGGTGGTGAGCACGCCGCCGAAGCCCACGATCTGGTAGCCGTCGGACGCGAACTGCAGGCCGCCGAAACCCACCGGCCCGATCACGTTGACCACGCCCGGCGCGCCTTGGAAGACGGCGAACGCGCCGTTCACCCAGCCGCTGTTGACGGTGCCGTTGACGTTGGTCCAGTTGGGCGTGGGCGTCGCGCTCCAAATGCCCGCGCCGCCGTCGACGCTGCCGTTGGGCAACACGTTGATGCCGTCCCAGAACTGCACCACCGCGCCGGCGTTGACGGCCAGGTTGATCTGGTTCGCGACGCCCGTCTGCACCTGGACGCTGCCCGGCGTGAACGGCCCGGGCAGACTGCCGAGCAGCAGACCGCGATCGTCCAAGGTGCCGGTGTAGCCGATCAGCTGATAAACGCCCGGGCCGAATCCGCCGATGTCGTTGACGTTGAGGGTGCCGTCGAGGGTCAGGTTGCCGTTGACGGTCAAGCGGTCGTTGAGGCCGCCGGCCGTGCCGAGGTCGTAGTTGAGCGTTGCGCCGCTGCCCATGAACAGCGAACCCAACGTGAGCGTGCCCGCGCTGCCGATGCCGCCGGCGTTGAGCGTGCCGTCGAGGGTCACGGCGCCGAGGCTGCCGCTGCCGGTAAGCGTGGCGCCCGCGTTGATGGCGGTCGGCGAAAGCAGCGAACCGTTGACCGCCAGGGTGCCGGACTGGATGGTCGTGCCGCCGCCGAAGGTGTTGGCGCCGTTGAGGTTCAGCGTGCCGGTGCCGGCGAAGTTCAGCCCGCCCGCGCCGTCGATGATGCCGGACAGCGACAAGTCGTTCGTGCCGCCGATGCCCAGCGTCGCGCCGGCGCCCAGGTTGATCGCGTTGCCGAGGTTCAGGCCGGCGATGCCGGCGCTGAGGTTGCCACCGAGGCCCGAGACGTTCAACGCACCCGTACCCAACGCACCGGCGTTGCCCAGGCTCAGGCTGCCGCCGCCGTTCAAGCCGAGACCGCCGCCGAAGGTGTTGGCGCCGTTGAGGCTCAAGGTGCCGGTGCCGCCGAAGTTCAAGCCGCCCGTACCGCCGATGGTGCCGGACAGCGACAAGTCGTTCGCGCCGCCGATGCCCAAGCTCGCGCCGGCGCCGAGGTTGATCGCGTTGCCGAGGTTCAGGCCGGCGATGCCGGCGCTGAGGTTGCCGCCGAGGCCGGAGACGTTCAACGCACCCGTGCCCAACGCACCGGCGTTGCCCAGGCTCAGGCTGCCGCCGCCGTTCAAACCGAGACCGCCGCCGAAGGTGTTGGCGCCGTTGAGGCTCAAGGTGCCGGTGCCGCCGAAGTTCAAGCCGCCCGTTCCGCCGATGGTGCCGGACAGCGACAAGTCGTTCGCGCCGCCGATGCCCAAGCTCGCGCCGGCGCCGAGGTTGATCGCGTTGCCGAGGTTCAAGCCGGCGATGCCGGCGCTCAAATTGCCGCCGAGGCCCGAGACGTTCAACGCGCCCGTGCCCAACGCACCGGCGTTGCCCAGGCTCAGGCTGCCGCCGCCGTTCAAGCCGAGGCCGCCGCCGAACGTATTGGCGCCGTTGAGGCTCAAGGTGCCGGTGCCGCCGAAGTTCAAACCGCCCGCACCGTCGATGAGGCCCGACAGTGACAGATCGTTTGCGCCGCCGATGCCCAAGCTCGCGCCGGCACCGAGATTGATCGCGTTGCCGAGGTTCAGGCCCGCGATGCCGGCGTTGAGGTTGCCGCCCAGCCCCGACACGTTCAACGCGCCGGTGCCCAGGGCGCCGGCGTTGCCCAAACTCAAATTGCCGCCGCCGTTCAAGCCGAAACCGCCGCCGAAGGTGTTGGCGCCGTTGAGGCTTAGCGTGCCGGTGCCGCCGAAGTTCAGGCCGCCCCCGCCGCCGATGAGACCCGACAACGACAGATCGTTCGCGCCGCCGATGCCCAAGCTCGCGCCCGCGCCGAGGTTGATCGCGTTGCCGAGGTTCAGACCCGCGATACCGGCGCTCAAACTGCCGCCCAAGCCCGAGACGTTCAGCGCGCCGGTGCCCAAGGCGCCGGCATTGCCGAGATTCAAACCGCCGCCGCCGCTCAAGCCGAAACCGCCGCCGAAGGTGTTGGCGCCGTTGAGGCTCAGCGTGCCGGTGCCGCCGAAATTCAGGCCGCCCCCGCCGCCGATGAGACCCGACAGCGACAGATCGTTCGCGCCGCCGATGCCCAGCGACGCACCCGCGCCGAGATTGATCGCGTTGCCGAGATTCAGACCCGCGATACCGGCGCTCAAATTGCCGCCGAGGCCCGAGACGTTCAACGCGCCCGTGCCCAACGCACCGGCATTGCCGAGATTCAAGCCGCCGCCACCGCTCAAACCGAAACCGCCGCCGAACGTGTTGGCGCCGTTGAGGCTCAACGTCCCGGTGCCGCCGAAGTTCAAGCCGCCCCCGCCGCCGATCACGCCCGAGAGCGACAGATCGTTCGCGCCGCCGATGCCCAAGTTCGCACCCGCGCCGAGGTTGATCGCATTGCCGAGATTCAGGCCCGCGAGGCCGGCGCTGAGATTGCCGCCGAGGCCCGAGACGTTCAGCGCGCCCGTGCCCAAGGCGCCGGCGTTGCCGAGATTCAAGCCACCGCCGCCGCTCAAGCCGAAACCGCCGCCGAAGGTGTTGGCGCCGTTGAGGCTAAGCGTCCCGGTACCGCCGAAATTCAAACCGCCCCCGCCGCCGATCACGCCCGACAGCGAAAGATCGTTCGCGCCGCCGAGGCCGAGCGACGCACCTGCGCCGAGATTGATCGCGTTGCCGAGATTCAGACCCGCGATGCCGGCGCTCAAACTGCCGCCGAGCCCCGAGACGTTCAACGCGCCCGTGCCCAACGCGCCAGCGTTGCCGAGATTCAAGCCACCGCCGCCGCTCAAACCGAAACCGCCGCCGAACGTGTTGGCGCCGTTGAGGCTCAACGTCCCCGTGCCGCCGAAGTTCAAACCGCCCGCGCCGCCGATGAGGCCGGACAGCGACAAATCGTTCGTGCCGCCGATACCCAAGCTCGCACCCGCGCCGAGATTGATCGCGTTGCCGAGGTTCAAACCGGCGAGGCCGACGTTGAGGTTGCCGCCGAGCCCCGACACGTTCAACGCGCCGGTGCCCAAGGCGCCGGCGTTGCCGAGATTCAAACCGCCGCCGCCGCTCAAGCCGAAGCCGCCGCCGAACGTGTTGGCGCCGTTGAGGCTCAACGTCCCGGTGCCGCCGAAGTTCAAACCGCCCGCGCCGTCGATGAGACCCGACAGCGACAAGTCGTTCGCGCCGCCGATGCCGAGCGACGCACCCGCGCCGAGGTTGATCGCATTGCCGAGATTCAAACCGGCGATGCCGGCGCTCAACGTGCCGCCCAGGCCCGAGACGTTCAACGCGCCCGTGCTCAACGCGCCGGCGTTGCCCAAAGTCAAACCGCCGCCGCCGCTCAAGCCGAAGCCGCCGCCGAAGGTGTTGGCGCCGTTGAGGCTCAGCGTCCCGGTGCCGCCGAAGTTCAAACCGCCCCCGCCGCCGATCACGCCCGACAGCGCCAAGCTGTTGGTTCCGCCGATGTCCAGCAGCGTGCCGGTGCCGAGATTGATCGCATTGGCGATGTTGAGTCCGCCGACGTTCGCGCCGAACCCGGCGTTTCCGGTCACGTTGAGCGCGCCGGTGCCGAGCGCGCCCGCGGCGCCGACGAACAGGCCGCCGGCCGACAGATTCACGCCGCCGTTGAAGGTGTTGGTGCCGTTGAGGCTCAAGGTGCCGGCGCCGAGCTTGAGCAGCGAGCCGGCGCCGCTGAGGGTGCCGCCGAAGCTTCCGTTCAAGCCCAGGCCGCCCACCGACAGTTGATTGCCGCCCAGGGCGATGCTGCCGCTGCCGCTCAGATTGCCGAGCGAGGCGTCGAAGCCGTTGAGGTTCAACGCGCCGCCCGCGCCGAGATTGAAGCTGCCGCCGCCGAACAGGCCGGCGCTGAGCGCGTCGCCGAACTGCAGCGTGCCGAAGTCGACCGAGACGCCCGAACCGGCGCCGAGCGAGCCGCCGCCCGACAGCGTCAGCAGACCGTTGTTGCCGGCGGTGCCGAAGTTGAGCGCGGCGCCCGCGCCGAGGTTGAGGCCGCCGCCCCACCCCGCGTTGAGTCCGCCGCCGACCGACAGCGTGCCGCCCGCGCCCGCGCCGAGGTTGAGCGCGTTCGCGAACGTCCCGTTGAGCCCGAGAATCAGCTCGCCGCCGCCCAGATCCACCGCGCCGGAGCCGAACGCGGACAAATGATTGGCGCGCACCCGGCCGCCGCTCAGCGCGAACCCGCCGGTGTAGGTGTTGGCGCCGCTCAAGGTCAGCAAACTGGGGCCGGCGTAGCTGAGGCGGCCGTCGCCGGCGACCACGCCGCTCAAGGTCCAGTCGAAATCGCCGCCCAGCGCCAGATTCGCGCCCGGCGACAGGTTGACGGCATTGGCCAGATTGAAGCCGGCGAAGCCCGGGCTCAGCGTCGCATTGCCGGCGACGTTGAACAGTCCGGTGCCGAGCGCGTTCGCGTTGCCCAATTGCAGAGTGCCGCTGAGCAGATTGAAGCCGCCGCTCCACAGCGCGTTGTTGCCGCTGAGCCCGAACACGCCCGTGCCGTTCAAGGTCAGGCCGCCGGTACCGCTGAGATTGCCCGCCAGACTCAGATTATTGGCCCCGCCCAAGGTGAGGGCGGCGTTGAGCGCGATGGCGTTGGCCAGCGTCACCGCCGCGCTCGATTCGAGCGTGGCCGCGCCGTTGATCGCCAACGCGCCGGTGCCGAGCGCGAGGTTGTTGCCGACCCGCAGCGTGCCGCCGCCGAAATTGAGCCCGCCGCTGAAGTTGCTCGCGCCCGACAGCGCCAGCACGCCGGTGCCGTTCCAGTTCAAGCCGCCGGTGCCGCCGATTGCGCCGCTGAAGTCCGAATCCAGTCCGCTGGCGCCCAGCGAAAGGAATCCGCTGCCGAGCGACAGCGCGCCCGAACCGGTCAGGCGCCCCAAGGTCGTGTTGATGCCGTTGAGATTGAACGCACCCGCGCCGCCGACGTTCAACGCGGCGTTGGCCAGCAAACCGCCGTTGAAGCCCGCGCCCAAGCCGAGCGTGCCGAAGTCCGCCGACAGCGCGGCGCCGGAACCGATCGAGGAACCCGCGCCCCAGTTGAGCAGCAAGCCGCCGGTCGCGCCGCTCTCGCCGAAGCCGAGGTTGGCGCCCGCGCCCAGGGTGACGTTGCCGCCGAGCGTGGCGTTGAAGCCGGTGCCCGCCGAGATCCGGGCGCCGAGCCCGCCGGCGAGATTGATCGGGTTGGCGAACGCGCCGTTGGCGCCCAAGCGCAGCGCGCTGCCGCCGCCCAGGCCGATCGCGCCGGTGCCGAAGGCCGAGGTGTTGCCGGCGAACACGGTGCCGCTGTTGACCGCCAGCCCGCCGCCGAAGGTGTTGAGGCCCGACAGCGACAGCAGGCCGGTGCCGTTCCAGTTCAAGCCGCCGGTGCCGCCGATGGCGCCGCTGAAAGTCGAGTCCAGGCCGGTGGCGCCGAGCGAGAGCGAGCCGCTGCCGAGCGCGAGCGCGCCCGAGCCGGTCAGGCGTCCCAAAGTCGTGTTGATGCCGTTGAGGTTGAACGCGCCGGTGCCGCCGACGTTGAGCTCGGCGCCGCTGAGCAAGCCGCCGTTGAAGCCGGCGCCCAATCCCAGCGTGCCGAAATCCGCCGACAGCTTGGCCCCCGACGCGATGGTCGAGCCGGCGCCCCAGTTGAGTTGCAGGCCGCCGGTCGCGCCCGCGCGCCCGAACGCTAGCGTCGATCCCGCGCCGAGGTTGACGTTGCCGCCGAGCGTGGCGTTGATGCCGGTGCCGGCCGACACCGTCGCGCCGAGCCCGCCGGCGAGGTTGATCGCGTTGGCGAAGCTGCCGTTGGCGCCCAAGGTCAACGACGTCCCGCCGCCCAAGCCGATCGCGCCGGTGCCGAACGCGGCGGTGTTGCCGCCGAAGACGCTGCCCGCGTTGACCGTCAAACCGCCGCCGAAGGTGTTGGCGCCCGACAGCGACAACAGGCCGCTGCCGTTCCAGTCCAGTCCGCCGGTGCCGCCGATGACGCCGCCGAAGGTCGAGTTCAACCCGGTGGCCCCCAGCGACAGGCGACCGGCGCCGAGATTGACCGAGCCCGCGCCCGACAGCGATCCGGCGGTGATCGAGCCGGCGGTCAGGCCGGTCATGTCGAGACTGCCGCCGGCGTTGATCGTCAACCGCGCCGTGCCGCCGGTGCCGGTGCCGAGGAAGCGCAGCGCGCCGCCGGTGTTGACGCCTATCGTCGCGTCGCCGGCGCTGCTGGCGCCGCCGAAGTCGAGATTCCCGGCGATCGTGAGGTTGGCGGTGCCCGCCGTGCTCGAACCCGCGAACGCGGCGTTGCCGCCGGTGGCGACGGCGATCGTCGCCGTGCCCGCCGTCGCCGTGCCGTCGAAACCCAAATCGCCGTTGGCGCCGACATTGATCTGCGCGTTGGCGGCGCTGGTGCCGGCGCCGTTGAAATTGAGCGCGCCGGTTCCGGCGACGCCGACGTTGAACACCGGCTGGAACAGCGAGTTGTTCTCGATGCCGGTGCCGGTGAGGTTCAAGGTCGCCCCGGACGCGGTGCCGAGGTTGAAGGTGTACTGCGGCGCGAGCGCGCCGAAGCGGATCGTCCCGATCGAACTGTTGGTGCCGTTGCCGAACGACACCGCGGGAACGAACGAGGTGTTGAAGGTCGCCGTGCCGGTCGGCACCGAGCCCGAGCTCCAACTCGCGGTGCTGGTCCAGGAGCCGCCGCCGGCGCCGGTCCAGGTCGCATCCTGGGCGGCCGCGATCGCGGGCTGGACCAGTTGCAACACGATCAGGAACTGCAGCCCGATCCGGATGTTTCGACTCAGAGGGTGAAGGCATGTGGATTTGCGCTGTTCACCGCGCCATTTCTTGCTGAAGCGCTGGACCCAGAAACGACTCGTGGCGTTCTTCCGCATGACCGCTCTCCCTACAGCGACGTGTCGATGACGACGGTGTGCAATGCCCTACTTCGAGCGGTCCGCGACCGGATCGGCCGAAAAAAGGCGTTGGAGTGATGTGCGATTTACGTCTCAAATCCGCTAAGGCGCGGGTCGTATTTCGGTTTTTTTAGTGCGTAAAAAACGCGTTTTTAAGTAGTGAAATTCGTGTGCCCTTCTACACCTGTTTGCGAGAGATTCATGTCTATTGCGATGAGGGAAAACCCTCACGCCGCGAAAGATGAACGCGGAAAAACCAGTAATTTCAGCCTGTTCACTAAAATGCGAACCCGGTCGTTCAGTCTTCGGTCCGACCTCAATAACCTGTAAGCGAAACCGGACATGGACCACTCGGCCTGGAGTCCACTGCATGCGTATGGAAGACCGGATGCGCCGCGCCCGCTTGCGCGCCAAGCTGTCGCAGCAGGAATTGGCGGCCAAGATCGGCGTGCAGCGCAGCGCCGTGGCGCAATGGGAAAAGACGGGGGGCAACCTGCCCTCGATGAACCATTTGATCGACATCGCGCTGGCCACCGGCGTGACGCTGGAGTGGCTGGGCACGGGGCGCGGCCCGATCAAGGCCGACGAAGAAACCTGGACGCCTGCGGTCCAGAGCCTCGATTACGCTCAGGACGAAACCGAGTATCAGTGCTTACAGGACCTCAGACGTCTCCCGCATCCGCTGCGGGAGAGTCTGGTCGGGATCATCGCCCAGCTCGCGAAAAATTATCCGTGAAGCATCGCGGCGGCGCGCGGCGTCTTTTTGCTGAAGGTCGGGCTCTGGGACGGGCCGTCGCGGCGGTCGTTCGCAACGTCCCGAAGCGCTGAAAACCTTACGCCGCGAGTCCTATTCCCCGCCCATCAACCACCGGGCGTCCAAAAGAAGTTGCACGGCCGCACCTCGATGCCGCCGCCGAAGTAAGCGCCCAAATGCGCGCCCGGGTGCAACGAGGCGATCTTCACCGCCTGATCCAGACTGTCGGCGTCGACGATGAAGAACGCGCCCCAAGGCTCCGGACCGCCGGCATAGGGACCGCGTTCGACGCTCCATTCGCCGTCGTCGTGAGCGCGCAGCGTGGCGTAGCCGGTTTCCTCGACGAACGATCCGATGAGGTCCACTTGGCCGGTGGCTTGGAGTTCTTGGTCCCGCGGCGCGCAAACGGCGCCCACCGCTTCGAAGTCCTCGGGACGGCAGGCGGCGAACTTCGCGCGGTCGTAGTGGCAAATGCAGAGATATTTCATGGTGTCGGCTCCGGTCAGAGGAAGGCGGCGGCCTTGGCGAGGCCTCGGTGTTCTTCTTCATGACGAACCAGGTGAGTCGAAATCGACAGCGCCTGCCGCGTCGGCCTTCGTATCGGAAGCAGCCTGGGACGCAACAATCGGCGCCGGCGCCGCCGATGTCGGCCATCACGCCGCCGCGCGGCGGCGAGCGGAACCGCTCGCCGTTCCCGGCCTTGCGCGACCGCGACGACACCGGTGCGCCCGCGAGGCGGCTCGCACGCCGCCCTCAGGTTCCGACCGGCGAGCGCGCCGGGTTGTCCTCGCGGCGCCCTCCCCGGCGCAAGCGCCGCAGCAGCCAGCGCTCCGCGTCGTCGATTACGGTGAACGCGACGGGCACGACGACCAGGCTCAGCACCGTGGAGGACACCAAGCCGCCGATCACCGCGATCGCCATCGGCGCGCGGAAGCTCGAATCGGCGGCCAGTCCGAGCGCGATCGGCAGCATGCCCGCGCCCATCGCCAGGGTCGTCATCAGCACCGGGCGGGCGCGCTTGTGGCAGGCATCGAGCAACGCCTGGTGGCGGTCCATTCCGAGCGTGCGCTGCGCGATCACGGCATAGTCGACGAGCAGGATCGAGTTCTTCACCGCGATGCCGATCAGCATGATCAGCCCGATCAGCACCGGCAGGGAAATGTCGGTGCCGGTCAGCAGCAGCGCGCCGATCGCGCCGGTCGCCGCCAACGGCACCGCGACCAGGATGGTCGCCGGCTGGCCGGCGTGATTGAACAGCAGCGCCAGCACCGCGTAGACGCAGAAGATGCCGGTGAACATGGCCATGACGAAGCCGAGCATCATTTCGACGAAGACCTTGGCGTTGCCGGCGGCCTGCAGGGTCACGCCCGGCGGCAGGTTGCGCACTGGCTTGAGCGCCTTGATCTGATCGTCGACCTCGCCGAGCGCGCGCCCGTTGAGGTCGACGCTGATGGTGACGTTGCGCTTGCGGCCGAAACGGTCGATCTGCGAGGGGCCGCTGCCGCTGACGATGTCGGCGACCGACGACAGCGGCACCGCTGCGCCCGACGCGGTCGGCACGCGCAATTGCGCCAGCAGCGAAGGATCCGACAGCGCGCCGCCGGCGAGCTGGATGCGGATCGGGACCTGCCGTTCGGGCAGATTGAGTTTGGCCAGGAACTGCTGGTAATCGCCGCGGGTCGCGACCCGCGCCGTGGCGGCGATGTCGGCCGTGGACACGCCCAGGTCGGCCGCGCGCGCCGAGTCGGGACGCACGGTGATTTCCGGCCGCACCAGCGCCGCGGTGGAGCTGACCGCGCCCAGCCCCGGGAGCTGCCGGATCGCATGCTCGATCTCGCGCGACGCCGCGGCCAGCTTCAACGGGTCGTCGCCGGCGAGCACCAGTTGCAAGGCGCGGCCCGGTTCGCCGCCCTGGAAGCCGATGCGCACGCCCGGCAGCGTCTCCAGGCGCTCGCGCACCTCCGCCTCCAGACGCTGCTGGTCGCGCTTGCGATCGCTGCGCCATTTCAGCGTCAGCGTCGCCCTGCGCACTTCCCCGACCCCGGCCCCGCTCTCGCTGTCGCCGCCGCTGGCGCCGGCGGTGGCGAAGACCCGCTCCAGTTCGGGAATCGCGGCGATGCGCGCGCGCGCCTGCTCCACCGTCCGCTGGGTGGCGCTGAGCGGCGCGCCGGGAGCGAGTTCGAGCACGACCACGCTGTGGTCGCCGTCGCTGGGCGGGATGAAGGTGGTCTGCAGGAACGCCGAGGCCGCGATCGCCCCGAGGAACAAGGCGGCGGTCAGGGCCAGCGTCTTGCCGCGGCGGTGCAGCGCGCGGTCGACCCAGCGCAGGTACCAGCGCATCGCCTTCGAATCGCCGTGCGGCGCGGGCGTGGGCTTGAGCATGGCCGCGGCCATCATCGGCGTGACCCAGCGCGCGACCAGCAGCGAGAACAGCACCGCGGTCGCCGCGGTCCAGCCGAACTCCTTGAAGAATTTGCCGGCGATTCCAGGCATGAAGGCGACCGGGACGAACACCGCGGCCAGGGTGCAGGAAGTGGCGATCACCGCCAGCCCGATCTCGTCCGCGGCTTCCAGCGCGGCGAGCTTGGGCGGCTTGCCCATGCGCAGGTGGCGGTCGATGTTCTCGACTTCCACGATCGCATCGTCGACCAGGATGCCGACCACCACCGCCAGGGCCAGCAGGCTGACCACGTTGAGGCTGAAGCCCAGCCAGTGCATCGCGGCGAAGGTGGGCACGATGGACAACGGCAGCGCGATCGCGGCGATGAAGGTGGCGCGCCAATCGCGCAGGAACCACCACACCACCAGCGTCGCCAGCAGCGCGCCTTCCCACAGCATCGCCATTGAGGATTCGTAGGACGCCTCGATCTCGGGCGTGGTCGAGGCGACCTCGGTGAAATGCAGGCGCGGATCGGTCCGCGCCAGTTCGGCGATCTTCGCGCGCACCGCCTTGCCGACATCGACTTCGCTGGCGCCGATCGTGCGCTGGACGGCGAAGCCGATCGCGCGCTTGCCGTCGAGCGTGGCGATCTGGGTGGGCTCGGCGCTGCCGTCGCGCACCTCGGCGATGCTCGACAAGCGGACCTGGCGTCCGTCGGCGGTGAAGATCGAGTAGTCGGCCAGATCCGACGCGTCGGCGACGGTGGCCACCGTGCGCACCGACTGCTCGCCGCCGCCGACCGTCGTGCGTCCGCCCGGCTGCTCCTGCTGGATGTTCGCCAACTGCTGCGACAGCATCGCCGGGCTCACGCCCAGCGCCTGCAGCCCGTCCGGGCGGAGCTCCACGCGCACTTCGCGCTCGACGCCGCCGATGCGCCGCACCGCGCCGACGCCGCTGAGGCCGAACAAGCGCTTGCTCACGGTGTCGTCGATGTACCAGCTCAACTCCTGCTCGTTCCAGCCGTCGGCGGCGACGGCGAAGGTGACGACATCGCCGCCTTCGACGCTTTCCAGCGCCACCACCGGCGCTTCGATCTCCCGCGGCAGATCGATGCGGACGCGGTCGACCGCATCGCGCACGTCGTCCTTGGCGGCGGCGCCGTTGCGATCGAGCTCGAAGCGCACGTGGGTGACCGAGACGCCTTCGTTCACCGTCGAGCGCAGTTCGTCGATGTGCGGCACGCTGGCCAGCGCGTCCTCGACCTTGCGCGTGACCTGGGTTTCCAGCGTGCTCGGCGATGCGCCGGGCAGGCTGACGGTGACGGTGACCGTGGGCACGCTGAGGTCCGGGAACTCCGAAACCGGCAGCCGGAAGAAGCCGAAGCAACCCGCGACGGCCAACAAGAAGAAAGCGAGGATCGCGGGCAGCGGGCGCCGGATCGACCAGGCCGAAATGTTCATGTCATTTCTCCCGAGCCGTGGCGGCCGGCGCCGCGGCGGAATCCGACGCCGCCACCCGCACCAGATCGCCGTCGCCCAGGAATCCGGCGCCGCTGGCGATCACGCGATCGCCGGCCTGCAGCCCTTCGCGTACGTCGACGTAGGCGCCGGCGACCGCTGCGGTGCGGATGCGGCGCTCGCGCGCGCGGTGGTCGTTGCCGACGACGAAGGCGTAGGCGCGGCCGTCGCGGCGGACCACCGCGTCGAGCGGAATCAGCAGGCCGGGCTCGCGCCCCAAGGCGATGGCGCCCGAGCCGAACATGCCGGCGCGCAGCGGACCGGGCGCCGGCAGGTCGGCGTAGACCACGCCGGTCCGGCGGCGCGTGTCCAGCGCGGGAGACACCTGCCGCACGCGGCCCTCGACCGTGGCGCCGTTGGGGCCGGAGACGCGCACCGGCATGCCCGGCGCCACCCGGGTCAGATCGGCTTCGGCCAGCTCCGCGCGCCATTCCAGGCGGTGGTCGCGGATCAGTTTCAGCAGTTCGCTGTCGGAGCCGACCACCTGCCCCGGCTGCACGTCGCGCGCGGAGATCACGCCGTCGTGCGGCGCGCGGATCTGGGTGAACTCCAGTTCCACCTGCGCGGCCTCCAGCGCCGAGCGCATGGTGCGCAGCTGCGCGTCGGCGCTGAGCGCGTCGCCGGCGGCTTCGTCGGCGTCCTGCGCGGAAACGAAATGCTTCGCGGCCAACTCGCGGATGCGCTTGGCGCGTTTCTGCGCGACCTCCGCATTGGCCTGCGCTTGCGCCACCGCGGCCTGCGATTGCGAGGCCTTGGCGCGCAGCGTGCGCGCGTCCAGGCGCACCAGCACGTCGCCGCGGCGCACCGTGTCGCCGACTTCCACCGTCACCTCGGTCACCCGCAGTCCCGACACTTCGGCCCCGACCGCGATCTCCTCCCAGGCCGCGATCGAACCGGAGGCGGTGACTTCCCGGGTCAGTTCGCCGACGCGCGGGGCGACGGTTTCCACAGTGAGGCTGGGTATCGGCGCGGGCGCCGGTTCGGCGGCCTGGCTGCAGGCGCCCAGGCCCGCGGCCAACGCGCACGCCAGCGCTGCCCGGTACAGGGCGGCCGGACTCAATCCGAGGGCGCGAACCGGCGACGGCGCGCGCGCGCCGCCGCCACGGCGCGGCCAGCGCGGGAGTTTTCGCGACGATCCGGCGATATTCATGCGCGCCCGTGCATCTGGCCCATGCCGACCAGGATCTTCCTGGCGCCGGAATACGGCTGACGGCCATGCGTGTAGAGCATGTTGTCCAGCAGGATGACGTCGTCCTTCTGCCAGTCGAAATGGAACTTCACTTCGTCGTACACGGCGCGGATCCGCTCGAGGTCTTCCACGTCGATGGGCGAGCCGTCGCCGAAGTACACGTTGCGCGGCAGGTCCTCGGCCTTGTACAGCGAGAGCATGTCGCGGGCGATCTGCTCCGGCAGACCGGAGATATGGAACAGGTGCGCCTGATTGAACCAGACCTTCTCGCCGGTGACCGGGTGGATCTCGGTGGCGGGCGTGACCTGCTTGGTGCGCAGGCCGTTGTTGGCGGTCCACTCGAAATCGATGCCGTTGCTTTCGCAGAACGCTTCGACCTCTTGCCGGTCGTCGGTCTGGAACACCTCGCTCCACGGCAGATCAACCTCGCCGTAGTTGCGCACGTACTGCAGCCGCTTGCGCTCGAACTTCTCGACGAGGTCCGCCGGAAGCCGCGCCAGCACCTCGCGGCTGTCGGCCAGCGGCGTGGCGCCGCCCATGCCGGCGCCCGGGGGAATCATGCAGAAGAAGCCGATATGCATCGCCCACACGTTCGCGTACGAGGATTCGTTGTGCTGCGGAATGATTTCGGCGGGGTGGTATTCGGTCGCGGTGTAGACGTTGCCGCCGAGCTTGGTGCGCGGCGTGGAGCGATAGGTGTACTCGGCCAGGCGGTCGCCGAACAGCTCTTCCAGGAACTGGCCGAACTGCTTGGTGCCGTGAAAACGCAGGCCGCGGATCAACAAGGCGCCGCTGTCGAGCAGGATCCGGCCGACCTCGTCCTTGTTCTGCCGCGCCCAGCCCAGCGATTGGGTGAGCGGCTTGGCCTGGATCAGGATGTTGCGTCCCGAGACTTCTTGAAGCTGATTGAACATGCTCATGGAAAATTCTCCCGCGTGGAAGTTTCAAGAAACGTCCGATGGTTTTCGTGCGTGCGCGACGCGCGCGACCGGCGCGCATCGCCGCGCATCGGGGCGGCGGGCCTCAGCCCGCCGTCGCTTCGGTCAGCGGCGCCTCCCCTTCGCTCGGCGCGCTCTCGCGCACCGGCTTGCGGAACTGGCGCGAGACCAGACGGGCATAGTGGGAATGCGAGCTCAGCAGTTCTTCGTGGCTGCCGCTGCCCGAGATCCGGCCGCCTTCGAGGAAATAGATGCGGTCGGCGTGGACGACCGTCGCCAGACGATGGGCGACGACGATGTTGGTGCGCCCTTTCATCAGCGATTCCAGCGCCAGCTTGACCTGATGCTCGGTCTCGCTGTCCAGGCTCGAGGTCGCCTCGTCCAGGATCAGGATGTCGGGATTGCGCAGGAACATGCGGGCGATGGCGATGCGCTGCCGCTGCCCGCCGGAGAGGTTGGCGCCCTGCTCGGTCAGCACGGTGTCCAGCCCCTGCGGCATCTGCTCGATGAAGGCCAGCGCGCCGGCTTTCTCGGCCGCCATCCGCACCGTTTCGTCGCTGAACTCGCCGCTGAGCCCGTACACGATGTTGTCGCGCACGCTGCCCGGCATGATCGGCGCGCTCTGCGCCACGTAGCCGATGCGCTCGCGCCAGGCTTGCAGGGCGAACTCGCCGATCGGCTTGCCGCCGTAGAGGATGGCGCCGTCGGTCGGCGCGTAGAAACGCTCGATCAGCGACAACACCGTGGTCTTGCCGTTGCCGCTGGCGCCGACCAGTGCGCTGGTGGTTCCGGGGGCGAACGCCAGATCGATCCGGTGCAGGACCTCGGCGTCGCGGTCGGGATAGCGGAAGCAGACGCCGCGGAATTCCAGCGTCGCGTGATCGCCCGTGGGCGCGTCGCCGGCGGTGTCCTCTTCCCTGCCCTGCAGCAGCGCCGAGATCCGGGTGGAGGCGCCGCGGGCCTTCTGCAATTCCTCCAAGAACGTGGTCAGCTGGATCAGCGGCACGGCGACGTTGAACAAATAGAGGATGAACGCGGTGAGCGTGCCGATGCTGATGCTGCCGTTGCCGACCCGCGCGCTGCCGTAGACCAGGATGATCAGGATCGCCGCGGTCAACGACAGGCTGATCAGCGGCCCCAGCACCGCGCTGATCTTCGCCACCTGCAAGCCGATCCGGCGGATGTCGAGGATCTCCAGCCGGCTGCGCTCGCGTTCGCGCGCTTCGGCCGTGTAGGCCTTGACCAGGCGGATCTCGGAGAAGACATGGGTGAGGATGCCGCCGAGCTTCGCGGTGCGGTCCTGGGTGTTCAGCGCGAGCTTCTCCAGCAGCGCCACCAGCGGCAGCACCACGCCGAAGGCGAGCACGATGCAGCCGAGCACGGTCAGGGTGAGCCTCGCGTCGAGGAACACCAGCACGGTGATCGACCCGACCAGCACCAGCACCCCGCTGAACAGGTTGATCGCTTGCCGCGTCGCCAACTCCGAGATCGACTGGCAGTCGCTGAGCACGCGGCTGACGCGTTCGCCGGTGCTTTCCTGGTCGAACGAGGCCACCGGCAGCTTGAGCAGCTTGTCGATCAGCCGCGTGCGCAAGGCGGCGATCACGTCGTGGCCGAGCCGGCTCAGCAGGTAGGACGACACCGCCGACGCCATCGCGGCGGTGAGCATCACCGCGGCCAGCACCGCGATGCCGCCGCCGTCGACCGTGCCCTTGGCCAGTTCGTCGACCAGCCGCCGGGTCAGCACCGGGAAGGACAGCGTGCCGGCGACCGACACCAGGGTCATCGTGGCGGCCGCCGCGAGCAGCGCGGTGGACGGCCGGGCCAGACGCAGCAGCCGCCACAATGCGTTCAAGGACGAGCTCTGGGCCGGATCCGGCGCCGGTCCGCTAGAGGAACGGGGAGCGTTCACAGCAGCAGTTCCCTTTTCCCGTACAGGACTTCGGCATGGCGGCCCTGCGAGCGCACCGTCGATTCGAGCACCCGCGCTTCCTTGAACTGCGGCAGCTCCTCGGAATACAGGATGCTGGTGATGTGCGTCAGCCACGGCTCGGCGCCCATCGCATAGACGAAGATGCGCTCGGGATCGAAGAACCGGTGCATCTCCAGCGCCTTGGCCGCGTCGCAACCGTCGAGCCGGCGCGATTGGTCCTCGCCGCGGGTCAGCATCTTCTGCAGCAGCGGGCCGTACAGCCAGGTCGCCGGGGCGCCGACGCATTCCATGCCCAGGAACAGGCAATCCACGCGCGGCATCAGTTTTTTCAGCGGCGCGTAGAACTCCGGCATCGGCGGGTTGGAGTCGGCGAAGAACAGGCAATGGGTGTCGTGCATCTGCACGCCGAAGGCGAGCTTGGAACGGATGTCGAGATCGGCGTGTTCGCCGTAGAACGGCGCGCCGATGATGCGGCCGCCGGCGAACTCGATGGTTTCGTACTCGCCCAGCTCGATCACCTTGTCGAAGCCGCAGTGGTTCAGCATCAGCTTGAGCGACACGTCCGGCAGGTGGCCGCCGCCGGAGCGCCCGACCACCACATGCTCGACTTGGCTGCGCAGGCGCAGCAGCGTCTCGAGCACGACGTGGTCCTGGTGCGGGTGGGTGATCAGCACGTAGTCGATGCGCGCCGGCAGGTCGTCGAAGGTGAAGTGGTCCAGCGTGGATTCGCCCGGATAGCTGATCAGCGGATCGACCAGCACGCTTACTCCGGCGCACTCCATGAGCACGCAGGCGTGGCCGAAGTAGCGCACCCGCACCTGTCCGGGGGCCAGTCCGTCGGCGCGCGCCTCGCCCGGGTGATCGACGAACATGCCTTCCAGCAGCGGCATGTCGCGCGCCGGATCGTCGATGTGCGGCCTGAGCATCTCCAGCAGTTCGCCGATGGCGTGCTTGCCGCTGCTCATGTGGTTCCAGAGCGGGTCGCCGAACGGCAGGCGCAGTTCCACCGATGCGGGCTGGCGCTGGATCTGCGGCGTGCTCAGCACGAAGGTGCGCGGTTCGTAAGTGGCTTTCTCGAGGATGCAGGTCTGCAGCGAAGGATCGTAGAGCGGGCCGTCGTACAGCACCTTCTCGATGATGCGCGCCACCGGCTGCTTGCACACGTCGTAGGACAGTTCCACGCCGTGGCGGATCAGCTCGTCGACCTGCGCGTACAGGCCCGGCACGCCCGCGCCCTTGGCCTGGGCGAGCACCATTTGGTACATGGAGTTGATCGCGTCGGCGCCGCGCAGCTGGGTGCCGCAACGCTCGCGGGTGCGGTCGCGGAACCGCGCCATGTCGCCGGGGTCGCCGGTGTAGTTGATGAAGGGGCCGCCGATCAGCTCGGGGATCTTGATCGATTCCAGGTGCTGCGACGGGTCGTCGACGAAGGACTCGAGCAAATCCAGGTGATAGCGGGTGTAGTGGCCGAAGGTCGACGGCGCGACCAGGTACATGTGCGCGAACCAGGAATTGATCAGCGGGATGCTGCGGATGCCCGGGGCGAGCGACTTGAAGTTCTTCTGGGTCATACCTTTCCTCAGGAGACAGGGAGATCGGCGCTGTGCGCGGCGGTTCGCGCGGGCCGGTGGGCGGCGGCGCGGGAGCGGCGCAGCGATTGGTTCATGGGGCCGGCGATCTGGGCGATCAGCGCCTCGTCCTGCATCATCGACATGTGAGTGCCGCCGACCGCGGCGATCTTCAGCCGCGGGCCCAGCAGAGCCGACCAGCCGTTGCTGCGGTCGGCGCGCGCGGGTTCCTGCGCGCTGAACAGATCGACCTCCATCGCCAGCAGCGGCGGCGAGTATTCGACGCAGGCGCGGGCGATGTCGTTGGCGACCTGGAAGCGCCGGTCCATCTCGCGGCCGGTGATCTCCGGCCGCAGCCAGCCGTTGCGGTGGCATTCGGCGACCATCGCCTCGAGATCGTCGAAGGCGAGCAAGCCGCGCAGCACGTTGGGCGGAAGGTCCGGGCGCAGGTATTCGAGCGTGCGGATCAGGTAGTGCTTGGTCTCGGCGATTTCCCCGTCCAGGTCGGCCGGCTTGAGCTTGTAGGTGTCGATCATTCCCAGGTACTCGACCGGCTCGCCGAGTTCGAGCAGGCGGTGGGCGACCTCATAGGCGACCAGACCGCCGCCCGACCAACCGGCCAGCCGATAAGGCCCGGCGGGCTGCACCGCCACGACCTGCTTGAGGTAGTCGCGGGCCATCTCGGCCAGCGAGCGATAGACCGGCGGGTCCTCGTGCATGGCCCGGGCCTCGATGCTGTAGACCGGAACGTCGTCGTCGATGAAGCGCGCCAGCCGGTCGTAGGCCAGCACGCTGCCGAAGCCTTCGTGGAAACAGAACAGCGGCAGCTGCGAGCCGCCGGTGCGGACCGGAATCAGATTGGACTGCGCGTCGGCGCCGCGCTCGTCCCGCCGCGCGAGCGCGGCGAGGCTCGCCAGCGTCGGCGCGTCGAACACCTGCCGCAGATCCATGGCCAGACCGCGCCGGCGCGCGGCGTCGATCAGGCGGGTGATCAACAGCGAGTGCCCGCCGAGTTCGAAGAAGTTGTCGTTGCGCCCTACCCGCTCCACGCGCAGCAGTTCGCTCCACAACTGCGCGAGCGCGATCTCGTTCGCGCCGCGCGGCGGATCGTACTCGCGCCGCGGCACGGCGCTGGCGTCGGGAACCGGCAAGGCCTTGCGGTCGAGCTTGCCGTTGGGCGTCAGCGGCAGCGCATCGAGCACGACGAAGGCGGCCGGCACCATGTGCTCGGGCAAGGTCTGGTGCAGGTGCGTGCGCAAGGCGTCCAGATCCGGCGCGGTGCCGGCATGGGTCAGGTAGGCCACCAGACGCTTGCCGTCGCCGATGTCGTCGCGCGCCAGCACCACCGCTTCGCGCACCTGCTCGTGCAGCAGCAGCTGCGCTTCGATCTCGCCGGGTTCGATGCGGAATCCGCGGATCTTGACCTGATGGTCGTTGCGGCCGAGGAACTCGATGCTGCCGTCGTTGCGCCAGCGGGCCAGATCGCCGGTGCGGTACATCCGGGCCTGCGCGCCGCCGAAGGGGTCGCGCAGGAAGCGTTCGGCGGTCAGCTCGGGGCGGTTGAGATAGCCGTGGGCGACGCCGTCGCCGCCGATGTGGATTTCGCCGACCGCGCCGACCGGCACCGGTTCGCCGTGCCGGTCGAGGAGGTAGACGCGGGTGTTGGAGATCGGGCTTCCGATGGGAACCGACAGCGCATCGTCGGCTACCGCCGTCACCGTCTGCGAAGTCGCGAAGGTGGTGGTCTCGGTCGGGCCGTAGACGTGCTGCAGATGCCGTGGCCCGCCCTCGCCCAGCATGCGCCGGACGATGCCCGCGTCGCAGCGCTCGCCGCCGAACAGCAGGTACTTCAGGCCCGAGAAGATCCCGGGCTGGGCGAGCGCGTACTGGTTGAACAAGGCGGTGGTCAGGAACAGCGCCGAGACCCGGTGGGCGCGCAGTTCCGCGGCGAAGCGCGCGGCGTCGAGCAGGGTCGGCTTGTCCAGGACGAGCACGCGCGCGCCGTTGAGCAGCGCGGTCCAGATCTCGAAGGTGGAGGCGTCGAAGGCCGGATTGCTGCAATGGGCGACGCAATCGCCGGCATCGATGGCCGCATAGCCGTTGTCGATGGCCAAACAATTGATCGCGCGGTGCGGCACGATCACGCCCTTGGGCTCGCCGGTCGAGCCGGAGGTGTAGATGATGTAGGCCGCGTGTTCGGGCGTGATCCTAAGTTCGGCGGTGTCGAGATCGCTCTCGTCCGCCGCCGCGGCGTCGCCGGGAGAGGCGTCCGCGACCTCGGCGTCGAGCGCGATCGCCGGCGGCGCAGACTCGGGCAGCGTCCCCAGCAGATGCGGCTGGGTCAGCACCAGCGCCGGCGCCGCGTCGCGCAGCAGATAGTCCAGGCGCGCCGCGGGATAGCTCGGATCCAGCGGGACATACGTCGCTCCGGCCTTGAGGATCGCCAGCAAGGCGACGATCAGCTCCGGGCTGCGCTCCATGCACAGCGCCACCCGATCCGCGGTTTCGACGCCGCGCGCGCGCAGCTCGCGCGCGAGCCGGTTCGCGCGCCGGTTGAGCTGCGTGTAGGTCAGCGCGCGGCCGTCGTGCAGCAAGGCCACCGCGTCGGGCGTCGCGGCCGCTTGCCGCTCGAACAGTTCGTGCACGCAGCGCTCGCGCGGGTAGTCGCGCTCGGTCTCGTTCCAGGCGGTCAGCGCCTGCTGCCGATCCGCCGGCCCGAGAATCGCGATGGCGTCCACCGCCTGCGCATCGTCGCGCACCATGCCGCGCAGCAGCGCTTCGAGTTGGGTCAGGTGCCGCCGCATCGTGTCGGGCTCGAACAGCGCCGTCGCGAAGCACAGGTTGCCGCTCAGGCGCCCCTGCTGTTCCTGCCATTCCAGGATGAGATCGAACTTGGCGTTGGCCGGCGGCGCCGGCAGTTCCTCCAGGCGCAGTCCGTCGAGCTCGAACGCCGTCTGCGCGGCGTTCTGCAGGGTGAACATGAGCTGGAAGACCGGGCTGTGCGCGCGCGTGCGCTTGGGCTTGAGCGCTTCCACCACTTGTTCGAAAGGAATCTCCTGATGGTTCTGCGCTTGCAGCACGTGGTCGCGCGTGCGGGCCAGCAGCTGCGCCACGCTCGGGCGGTCGCTGAAATCCAGGCGCAAGGCCAGCGTATTGACGAAGAAGCCGATCAGCGGCTCGACCTCGGCGCGGGTGCGGTTGGCCACCGGCGTGCCGATCACCACCTCGTCCTGATTCGCCAGCCGCGCGACCAGCGCGCCCCAGGCGGCGAGCAAGGTCATGAACAAGGTCGTGCCGTGGCGCTGCGATAAGGCCTTGAGCGCTGCGGTGAGTTCGGCGTCGAGCTCGATCGGCGCGCTTTCGCCGCGATAATCCTGCACCGGCGGGCGCGGCTTGTCGGTCGGCAGGTCGACCAGCGCCGGCGCGGCGGCCAGTTGCCGGCGCCAGAACGCCAGCTGCCGTTCCTGCACTTCGCCCGCCAGCCAATCGCGCTGCCACACGGCGTAGTCGGCGTACTGCACCGGCAACGGCGGGAGCGGATCGATCTGCGGCGACAGCCGCTGGCTGGCGTAGGCGCGGTACAGTTCGGCCAGTTCCGCGGTCAACACGCCCAACGACCAGCCGTCGAACACGATGTGGTGCATCGTCAGCAGCAGCACGTGGTCGTCGTCGCTCAGACGCAGCAGCCGTCCGCGGATCAGCGGCCCGCCGGCGAGATCGAACGGCGCGTCGGCTTCGATGCGCTGCCAGTGCTCGATGGCCTCCTGTGGCGAACGCGCGTCCGCGCCGAGGTCGTGATGCGACAAAGCGAATGCCGCGGCGTCGTCGACGCACTGCACCGGCTGCCCGTCGATCAGCTCGAAGCGCGTGCGCAGGGCTTCGTGGCGCCGCACGATCCGGTTCAGCGTCGCCTGCAGTGCATCCCGGTCCAGCCGGCCGCGCAGGCGCAGGCCGGCGGGCATGTGATAGGCCGTGCTGGCCTCCAGCCCCATCTGCGCGATGAACCACAGCCGCTGCTGCGCGAACGACAGCGGCAGGCGTTGCGGCCGCGCCGCGGCCGCGAGCGCCGGTTGCGCGCTCGACGGCGCCTGCCCGACCCGCGCTGCGAACTCGTGCAGGGTCGGATGCGAGAACAGGTCGGACACCGCCATTTCCACCCCGAGCCGCTGGCGCACGCGCGAGACCAACTGCACGGTCAGCAGCGAGTGGCCGCCCAGGTCGAAGAAGCTGTCGCGGCGCCCTACCCGATCCACGCGCAGCAGCTCGCTCCAGATTTGCGCCAGCGTCGTTTCGGCCTCGCCTTGCGGCGCTTCGTACGCGCGCTGAGCGAAGGCCGCGCCGTCCGGCGCCGGCAACGCGCGGCGGTCGAGCTTGCCGTTCGGCGTCAGCGGCAGCGCGTCCAGCGCCACGTACGCGGCCGGCACCATGTAGTCCGGCAAGGTTTGCGCCAACGCTGCGCGCAGCGTCTGCGCTTCCGGTTTGGCCTCGCCATCGCTGGCGACCACGTAGGCGACCAGACGCAGTTCGCCCGGCACGTCTTCGCGCGCCAGCACCGCGGCTTCGCGCACGCCCGGTTGCGCGGCCAGTTGCGCTTCGATCTCGCCCGGCTCGATGCGCAGCCCGCGGATCTTGACCTGATGATCGTTGCGGCCGAGGTACTCCAGCGTGCCGTCGGAGCGCCAACGTCCCAGGTCGCCGGTCTTGTACATGCGCGCGCCGGGCTGCGCCGCGAACGGATCGTCGTGAAAACGCTCCTGCGTGAGCTCCGGACGGTTCAGATAGCCGCGCGCCACTTGCGCGCCGCCGACGTAGATCTCGCCCGGCGCGCCCGCCGGCACCGGCTGGCGATGACGGTCGAGCAGATAAATCCGCGTGTTCGCGATCGGCCCGCCGATGTGCACGACCGCATCGTCGTGGCGGACCACGCCCGAGGTCGCCACCACCGTGGCTTCGGTCGGGCCGTAGTTGTTGACCAACTCGAACGGCAGTTCCGCCGACGGCAAGCGGCTCAAGCGGTCGCCGCCGGTCAGCAGCGAGCGCAGGCCGCGTCGTCCGCCCTGCCCGCGCGCCAGCGCCGCATCGGCCAGCGCAGTAACAAGGAAACTGGTCTGCAGATCCTGTTCTTCCCACCACGCCAGCAAAGCCGCCGGATCGCCCGCCGTCGCCGACGGCGGAAGCACCAAGGTCGCGCCCTGACACAGCGTCGGCCACACCTCCCAGGTGCAGGCGTCGAAGGCGACGCCCGCGGTGCTGGAACTGCGTTCGCCCGGCGCCAACGCAAAGCGCTCGCTGTGCCAACCGATCAGATTGAGCAACTGACGATGTTCGACCATCACGCCGTTGGGACGGCCGGTCGAGCCGGAGGTGTAGATCACGTAGGCCAGATGATCGGTCTGCAGCCCCGTGGCCGCGCGCTCGGGATCGGTCGCCGGACGCTGCAGCCAGGTCGGCTCGTCGAGCACCAGCACGCTGGCGGTGGTCAGCGCCCGGCACGACGGCAACTGGTCCTGCAGCGCCGCCTGGGTCAACACCACGCGCGGCCGGCTGTCGTCGAGCATGAAGGCCAGCCGTTCTTGCGGATACGCCGGATCCATCGCCACGTAGGCACCGCCGGCCTTGAGCACCGCCAGCCACGCCGTCGCCAGATCCGGGCCGCGCGCCGCTATCACCGCGACGCGAACTTCGGCGCGCACGCCCTGCGCGATCAGTTGGTGGGCCAGACGATTGGCCCGCTCGTTGAGTTCGCCGTAACTCAGGCGCTGGCCTTCGAACTCGATCGCGATCGCTTGCGGCGCCAGCGCCGCCTGCCGTTCGAACAGTTCGTGCGCGCAATGCGCCTGCGGATAGCCGCGCTCGGTCGCATTCCACCGCGTCAGGACTTGCTCGCGCTCGGCCGCGCCGAGCAGGTCGATGGCGTCGACGGCTTGGGTATCGTCGCGCACCATCCCGCGCAGCAAGGCTTCCAGGTAATCGCGATAGCGCTGCACCGTGGCGCGGTCGTACAAGGCGATGGCGAAACCCAGCGTGCCGGCGATGCCGTCGGCGGTTTCGTGCAGGTCCAGTTCCAGGTCGTACTGGGCGTTGTGCTCATCGGTGGTCGCCGGCAGCACCTGCAGGCTCAGCCCGTCCAGGGCCAGGCCTTCGTCGGGCGTGTTCTGCCAGGCGAAGGTCAGCTGGAAGATCGGCGTGTGCGACAGCGTGCGCTCGGGCTTGAGCGCTTCCACCACTTGCTCGAACGGAAGCTCCTGATGCTCGTGGGTCTGCAGCACGCGCTCGCGCGCCTGCGCCAGCAACTGCGCCACGCTGGGCCGGTCGCTCAAGTCCAGGCGCAGCGCCAAGGTGTTGACGAAGAAGCCGATCAGCGGCTCCATCTCGGCGCGGGTGCGATTGGCCACGGGCGAACCGATCACCACCTGATCCTGCCCGGCCAGCCGCGCCACCAGCGCGCCCCACGCCGCCAGCAGGGTCATGTACAACGTCGTGCCGTGGCGTTGCGACAGCGCCTTGAGTCCCGCGGCCAGTTCCCGGTCGAACGCGACCGGCAGGATCGCGCCGCGATAGTCCTGCACCGGCGGACGCGGCCGGTCGGTCGGCAGGCCGACCAGCGCCGGCGCGCCGGCCAGTTGCTCGCGCCAGAACGCCGCTTGCCGCTGCTGCACTTCCTCGGTCAGCCAATCGCGCTGCCACACGGCGTAGTCGGCGTACTGGATCGGCAGCGCCGGCAGCGGATCGGCCTCGGGCGACACGCCCTGCGCCGCATAGGCGCGATACAGCGCGTCGAGTTCGCCGGCGAGGATGCCCATCGACCAACCGTCGGAGACGATGTGGTGCATCGACAACAGCAGCACATGATCGTGTTCGCCCAGACGCAGCAAGCGGCCGCGGATCGTCGGCCCGCGTTCCAGATCGATCGGCGTGTCCGCCTCCACCCGCTGCCAGTGCTCGACCGTGCCCGCCTCGGCGGCGCCGGGGGCGCTCAGGTCGTGGTACTGCAGGCTGAACCCGGCCGCCGGCGCGATGCGCTGCACCGGTTGGTCGCCGGCCACATCGAAGCGCGTGCGCAGCGCTTCGTGGCGCTGCACGATGCGGTCCAGCGCGGCCTGCAGCGCGGCCCGGTCGAGCGGCCCGCGTAGGCTCAGGCCGAAGCCGAGCGAGTGCGCGGTGGGCCACATCTGGGCGATGAACCACAGCCGCTGCTGGGCGAACGACAGCGGCCAGTGCGCGCGTTCGGCGTCGCGCGGCGCGATGCCCGCCGCCTGCGGCGCCGGCCGGGTCCTGACGCGGGCGGCCTTGGCCGCCTGCAGCAGGGCTTCGCGCTCGGCGCGGGTCATGTTCTTCACGGTCGCGTTGCTCATTGGATCAGCCCCTTCTGTTCGGCCGCGATCGATTCGAGATCGTCGGCGTCGAATTGCGACAGCTGACAGTCGACGATGGCCTCGGCGAACTCGCACAGGCGAGCGTTGGAGAACACCGTGATCAGCGAGATTTCGATGTCCCACTCGCTGCGGACCCTGGAAATCAGGCGGGTGGCGAGCAAGGAATGGCCGCCGAGCTCGAAGAAGTGGTCTTGACGCCCCACCGCGTCGACGCCGAGCAGCTCGCTCCAGATTTGCGCCAGCGCGATCTCGGTCTCGCCGTCCGGCGCCTCGTAGGCGCTGTGCGCCTGGACGGCACCCAGCGGCAACGGCAGCGCTTTGCGGTCGACCTTGCCGTTGGGCGTCAGCGGCAAGCGGTGCAGCACCACCCAGGCGGCCGGCACCATGTAGTCCGGCAAGTCCTGCGCGAGCGCGTGGCGCAAGGCCTGCGGATCGAGCTCGGCGTCGGCGCCGTCGGCCACGTAGGCGACCAGTTGCTTGTCGCCGGCGGCGTCCTCGCGCGCCAGCACCAGCGCTTCGCGCACCTCGGGCTGGGCCAGCAGCTTGGCTTCGATTTCGCCTGGTTCGATGCGGAAGCCGCGCAGCTTGAGTTGATGATCGTTGCGGCCGAGGAAATCGATGGTGCCGTCGTCGCGCCAGCGCGCCAGATCGCCGGTGCGGTACATGCGCTCGTCCGCGCCGGCCGCGAACGGATCGGCGAGGAAACGCTCCTGGGTGAGTTGCGGATTGTTGAGATAGCCGCGCGCCACCTGCACGCCGGCGATGTGCAATTCGCCGGCGACGCCGACCGGCGCCGGCAGGCCGTGGGAATCGAGGACGTAGAGGCGGCCGTTGGCGATCGGCTTGCCGATCGGCGGCGCTTCGTTCGCGGCGGGATCGCAGTCGTGCATGCTCGCGCAGACCGTGGCTTCGGTCGGGCCGTAGGCGTTGATCAGCCGGCGTCCCGGCGCCCAGCGTTTGACCTGCGCGGCGCTGGCGGCCTCGCCGGCCAGGATCAGCGTGCGCAGGTGCGGCAAGGCGGCGTCGGCGGGCAATGTCGCCAGCAAGGCCGGCGGCAGCGTGGCGTGGCTGATGCGGTGCGCGTCGAGCCAGCGGGTCAGCTCCATGCCCGCCAGAACGCCCGGCGGCGGCAGGTGCAGGCTGGCGCCGGACAGCAAGGCCATGGCGACTTCCGAAATGCAGGCGTCGAAGCTGAAGGACGCGAACTGCAGCACGCGGCTGTCGCGCTCCACGCCGAAGCCGGCGATCTGCGCCTGGGCCAGATTGCACAGGCCGCGGTGGGTCGCCATGACGCCCTTGGGCACGCCGGTCGAACCGGAGGTGTAGATGACGTAAGCCAGATGCGAGGGCTCCAGGCCCAGCGCGGCCGGGTCGATGTCCTCATGCGGCAGGTGCTGCCACTGCGCGGCCTCGGTCATGTCCACCACCGGCGTGCGCCAGAGGATGGGGCTGGCCGGCAACTGGTCCTGCAAGGCCGCCGTGGTCACCAGCACGCGCGGGCGGCTGTCGCGCAGCATGTAGTCGAGCCGCGCCTGCGGATACGCCGGGTCCATCGGCACGTAAGCGCCGCCGGCCTTGAACACCGCCAGCATCGCGACCACCATCTCGACGCTGCGCTGCAGGAAGATCGCCACCTTCTCGTCCGGCTTGACGCCGAGCCCCTGCAAGTGGCGCGCCATGCGGTTGGCGCGCTCGTTGAGCTCCCGATAGCTCAGCCGTTCGTCGCCGTGCTCCAGCGCGATGGCCTGCGGCGCGGCGCGTACTTGCCGCTCGAACGACTCGTGCACGACGCCGTCGGCATGCGGCCACGCTTGGCGGGTGTCGTTCCAGGCCGACAGCACCTGCCCGCGCTCGCGTTCGCCGAGCACTTCCAGCCGCCACGACGGCGTCTGCGGCGCTTGTTCCAGCGTCTGCGTCAGCGCGTCCAGCGCGTGGTGCATGTACGCGCACACCCGCTGCGGATCGACCGGCCGCTCGACCAGGGCCTTGAGCTCGAAGTCTTCGCCCAGGTCGTCCACGGCCATGATGAAGGGCACGTGGTTGGTGCGTTCCACCGCCGACAGCACTTCCACGCCCTGCGCCCAGGCCGGCGTCTGCGCGTCGCCGCCGTCGTCGGCGCTGTGGCGATAGTTCATCACCGCCGAGAACAAGGGCGCGCTCGCCGCCATCGCGCTGCAGCGCTGCGCCAAGGCCAGCGAGGCGTGCTCGTGGCCGAGCAAGTCGGTCAGCGCCGCGTGCGCCTCACGCACGCCGTCCTGCACGCCGAGCTCGCCGAGCCGCACGCGGATCGGCAAGGTGTTGATGAACAAGCCCATCGCGCGTTCCGCGCCGGCGCCGCCCTGCAAACGGCCGAACAGCACCGTGCCGAACACCACGTCGTCGCGGCCGGTGGTCTTGGCCAGCACTTGCGCCCAGGCCCAATGGAACAGGCTGGCCGTGCTCACGCCCAGGCTGCGCGCCTGCTGACGCAGGCGCCGCGACAAGGCGCGCGGCAACGGCTGCCGGGCTTCGCGCACGTGCTCGCCCTCGCCTTGCACCTTGAGCAGGCCGAACGGCGCGGTCGGCTCTTCGACATCGCCGAGCATGCGGCTGAAGTACGCCTCGTGCTCCTGCGCGCTCACGCCCAGCCGCGCCTGGGCGACGAAATTGCGGAACGGCACCGGTTCGGGCAGCTCGTGCGCGCGGTCGGTCAGGATCAGACCGACCTCGTGCAGCAACACATCGAGCGCGGTGTGGTCGAGCACCAGATGGTGATGCAGCAACTGCAGCAGCCAACGCTGGCCAACGTCGTCGAACGCCGCCAGACCGCGCATCAGCGGCGCTTGGTTCACGTCCATGCGGGTGTGCAGCGGGTCGGCCAGTTCGGCCAAGCGGGTCGCGACATCGCCTTCGGCCAGCCGCGGCGTCGCCACTTCGAAGCGGGCCTGGCGCCACACCACCTGCACCGGCTCGGCGAGGCCGTCCCACAGCACCGCCGTGCGCAGCACGTCGTGGCGGTCGACGACCTGCTGCAAGGCCGCCACGAACGCGTCGAGCCGGGCGCGCGAGTCGAACGCCAAGGTGGTCGACAACAGGTAGGCGTCGCCCTGCGTCTGCAGCAGGTGATGGAACAAGATGCCTTCCTGCAGCGGCGCCAGCGGATAGATGTCCTGCACATTGGCCGCGCCGCCCGGAACCGCGGCGACGATGCGTTCGATCTGCGCCGCGTCCAGCGCGATCAGCGGCAGCATGTGCGGGGCGATGGCCGCGCAGCCCGGCGCGATGCCGTTGGCCGGAACGACCACGTCGCCGGCGCCCCGACCGCGCGCGCCGGCCACCGCTTCGGCCAGCCCGGCCAGGGTCGGCTGCGCGAACAAGGCGCGGATGTCGATGGGCAGCGCTTCGCGGCGCAGGCTGGCCATCAGGCGCACGGCCAGCAGGGAGTGGCCGCCGAGCTCGAAGAAGTTGTCGTGCCGGCCCACCCGCTCCACGCCCAGCAGTTCGCTCCAGATCGCGGCCAGCATGGTCTCGATCGGGCCTTGCGGCGCTTCGAAATCGCGCTGCGCGAACGCCGCGCCGCCGGGCGCCGGCAAGGCGCGCCGGTCGAGCTTGCCGTTGCCGGTCAGCGGCAACGCCGCCAAGGTCACGTAAGCGGACGGCACCATGTAATCGGGGAGCTGTCGCGCCAATGCTTCGCGCACGGTCTGCGTGTCGAACGCTTCGACGCCGTCGGCGACCACGTAGGCGACTAGACGCTTGTCGCCGGGCTCGTCCTCGCGCGCCACCACTGCGGCTTCGCGCACGCTGGGCTGACGCAGCAGCTGCGCTTCGATCTCGCCCAGTTCGATGCGGAAGCCGCGGATTTTGACCTGATCGTCGATGCGGCCCAGGAATTCCAGTTCGCCGTCAGCGAGATAACGCACCAGATCGCCGGTCTTGTACAAGCGGCCGTCGCCGAACGGATGGGCGACGAAGCGCTCTTCGGTCAACGCGTCGCGGTTCAAGTAACCGCGTGCTACGCCGGCGCCGCCGATGTACAGCTCGCCGATGCTGCCGGCCGGCTGCAGTTGCCGGTGCGCATCGAGCACGTACAAGGCGGTGTTGCCGATCGGCCGGCCGATCGGCGTCGCCGCCGATCCGGCCAGCGCCTCCAATTGCGCCGCGTGCCGCAGCGTCCACACGCTGCAGCCGACCACGGTCTCGGTCGGACCGTACTCGTTGACGAAGCTTGCGTTCGGCAACAGTTCGCCCTTCCAGCGCCGCAGCGTCGCCGACGGCAGTTGCTCGCCGCCGACCACGATGCAGTGCGGCGCCACGCCAGCGGTCACCTCGCGCTCCAGGTACGACAACGCGTCCAGGTGTGCCGGGGTGATCTTGAACAGCCAGCCCTCGCCCGGTGCGAACAGGCGCTCGGACAAGCGCGCCAGCGTCTGCGTATGGGTTTCGTCGGGCAGCAGCCACACCGGTTTTCCGACCAACAGCGGCGGCAACAGCGTGGTCAGCGTCGCGTCGAAGCACAGCGGCGAACTGACCACCGAACCGGCCACGTCCGGCAAGTACGACTCCACCGCGTTCGCCAGATAGTTCGACAGCCCGCGGTGTTCGACCATCACGCCCTTGGGCTGGCCGGTCGAGCCGGAGGTGTACATCACGTAGGCGAGATCGTCCGGCGTCACGTCCGGCAGCAACCCGCCGTGCGCGTAATCCGCCAACCATTCCTCGTCGTCGGCCGCGCCGTCCATCAGAACCACATCCACTTCGCGCAACGGCAACTCGTCCATGCCGGCCGCTTCCAGCAGTGCCCAGCCGATGCCGGCGTCTTCCACCATGTAGGCCAGACGGTCCTTCGGCAGTTTCGGTTCCAGCGGCACGTAGGCCGCGCCGGCCTTGAGCACGCCGAGCACGGCGATCAGCAGTTCCGGTGAGCGCGACAAATAGAGGCCGACCCGCGCGCCGGGCGCGACGCCCGCTTCGATCAGGTAATGCGCCAAGCGCTCGGCCTTGGCGTCGAGCTGGGCATAGCTCAGCGTGCGCTCCTCGAAGCGCAGCGCCGGCGCGCCGGGCGTGCGCGCCGCTTGCGCGCGGAACTGCGCGTGCACGCTGGCTTGCGGGTAGGCGCGTTCGGTCGCGTTGAGTTCGTGGCACAGATGCGCGCGTTCGGGCTCGTCGAGCAAGTCCGCGCGATCGATCCGGCCCGACGGCTGCGCCGTCATCCGGTCGAGCAAGCGCACGAAGTGGCGCATCATCTGCGCTACCAGCCATTCGTCGTAAAGCTCGGCGTTGTAGACCAGTCGCGCCTCGAAACCATCGCCCTGCGGGAACAGGCACAGCTGCAGATCGTGGTTGCCGTGGCCGAGGTTGGTTTCGATCGGCCGGACCGTCACCTCGCCGCTGCTCACCGCCTGGCCGCCCTGCGGGTCGTACTCGAACATGGCGTCGAACAGCGCGCCGCGGTTCGCATCGCCATCGAGCCCGAGCCGGGCGGTCAGCAGATCGAACGGCAGGTCGGCGTGCTGGACGGCGCGGCGGCGCGTGCGCGCCACCTCATCGAGCAAGGTCGCGAAATCGTCCTCGGCGCGCACTGCGATGCGCAGCGCCAGCGGATTGGACAAGGCGCCGACCATCGCCTCCAGGCCCGGCCGGTCGCGGCCCGCGGCGCGGGTGCCGACGACCGCTTCCGCGTGCCCGCTGTAGCGATGCAGCATGGCCGCGAAGCCGGTCAGCAGCACGTCGTCGATCGCCGTCGCGCGTTGTTCGGCGAAGGCGCGCAGGCGCTCGCCCAGCCCGGCATCGACGGCGAAGCCGTGGCGGCCGGCGCTGAACCGCTGCCGCGCGGCGCGCGGCCGGTTCGACGGCAGTTCCAGCGTCTGCGAACGGCCGCGCAGTTGCGGCAGCCAGTACATCAGCAGGGGTTCGAGCGCATCGGCGCCGAGGTTCGACTGCCAATGCGCGTGATCGGCGAAGCGCAGCGGCAGCGCCGGCAGGACCGGAGTGCGGCCCGCGCCGAGCGCCGCATAGGCCTCGACGATCTCCTGCGCCAGCAATTGCAGCGAACGGCGGTCGGCGACGAGCCGGTGGACGACGAGGCACAGCCACGCGCGATCCGCGCCGTCGTGGAGCAAGGCGGCGCGCAGCGGCCGCTCTTGGCCGGGATGCAGCGGGCGTTCGACCTCGGCCAAGGCTCGCGCCAGCGGCGTTTGTCCGTGATCCAGCGCGATCCGCGCCAGCGGCAACGCCGCCGCCGCGTCCGCTTGCTGCCGGACCGCGGCGCCGTCGTCGGCGAACCGCGTGCGCAGCGCATCGTGGCGCGCCACGACGAGGTTCAGCGCCGTTTCGAGGCGGTCGGCCGCAACCGCGCCGTCGAACTCCAGCAACAGCGGCAAGCGGTGATGCGCCGCGGCGGCATCCTCGGCCCACAGGCGCTGCTGATGCGGCGAGAGGCTCGCGGGCGCCGCGTCCTGGCCCCGCGCGGCGATCGCGCCGGCGGCGGCAGGCAACGTCTCCGGCAGGCCCAACTCGTCGATGCGCGCGTGCGGCGCACCGGCGACGGCAGCCAGCAGCCGGGTGTAGCGCGCGGCCAGCCGCTCGATGGTCGCCGGTTCGAACAAGGCGGCGTCGTACTCGTAGGCCACTTCGATCGCGCCGTCGCGTTCGTTCACGTACAGCGTGAGGTCGAACTTGACCGTGTGCTCGGTCAGCGGCAGATCCTCGATGCTCAGTTCGGGCAGGCGCACGACCGGATCGGCCACGCTCTGCATCTGCACCATCACCTGGAACAGCGGCGGAACGCCGGGGCGCCGCGCCGGCTTGAGCTCTTCGAGCAGCTTGTCGAACGGCAGGTCCTGGTGCAGGTAGGCCTGGATCAGGGTGGCGCGCACCTGCTGCAGCAGCGATTCGAAGCTCTGCACCGGGTCCAGGCGCGTGCGTATCGCCTGCGTGTCCAGGAACAGGCCGATCAGCGGCTCGACTTCGCCGCGGCTGCGGTTGGCGACCACGGTGCCGACATTGAGGTCGTTCTGCCCGTTGTAGCGCGAGAGCACGACGTTGAATGCCGCCATCAGCACCATGAACAAAGTGCTCGAATGGCGTGCGGCCAGTTCGTTGAGCGCGGCCGTGGTCGCCTGCGGCACCTGCGCGTGGACCATGCCGCCGACGAAGCCCTTGGTCGGCGGACGCGGATGATCGGTCGGCAAGCTCGAAAGCGGCGGGCTGCCGGCGAGCTGGCCGCGCCAATAGCGCAGCAGGTGTTCCTGCGCATCGGCGTCCAGGCAGCGTCGTTGCCACAGCGCATAGTCCGCGTACTGCACCGGCAGCGGCGGCAGCGGGTCGAAGGAATGCGCGAGCGCATCGACCGCATAAGCGCGATAGAGGGCGCTGAGTTCCTCGGCGAGCACGCCCAGCGACCAGCCGTCGGACACGATGTGATGCAAGGTCAGCAGCAGCACATGGTCGCGATCGTCCAAGCGCAGCAGCCGGCCGCGGAACAGCGGCCCGCGGGACAGGTCGAAGGGCTCGCGCGCCTCCGCCCCGCTCCAGTGTTCGATCGCGGCTTCGCGTTGGTCCGCGCCGAGGTCGAGGTCTTGGTACGCCAGCGCGAAGGGCGCCGCCGCGGCGATGCGTTGCGCCGGCCGGTCGTCGACGATTTCGAAGCGGGTGCGCAGCGCTTCGTGGCGAAGCACGATGCGGTCCAGCGCGGCCTGCAGCGCCGGACGGTCCAGGCGTCCGCGCAAGCGCAGCGCCATCGGCATGTGGTACGCGGCGCTGGCGTCCTCGCCGAACTGCGCGGCCAGCCACAGCCGCTGTTGCGCGAACGACAGCGGCATGTCGTCGGGACGCTCGCCGGGCGTCAGCGCCGGCAGCGCCGCGGCTTGGGTCTGGCCGGCCACCCGCGCGAAGTCGTGCAGCACCGGATGGGCGAACACGGTCGACAAGGCCACGTGCAGGCCGAGCGTCTGGCGCAGGCGCGAGATCATCCGCACCACCAGCAAGGATTGCCCGCCGAGCTCGAAGAAGCTGTCGTGGCGCCCTACCCGCCCGGCCTGCAGGATCTCGCTCCACAAGCCGGCGATGGCGGTCTCCACGGGGCCCTGCGGCGCGGCATAGTCGCGCCGCGCCGAACTCGCGCCGCCGGGCGCCGGCAAGGCGCGCCGGTCGAGCTTGCCATTGCCGGTCAGCGGCAACGCCGCCAAGCTCACGTAAGCGGACGGCACCATGTAATCGGGCAGCTGTCGAGCCAATGCTTCGCGCACGGCCTGCGTGTCGAATGCGCTGTCGCTGTCGGCGACTACGTAGGCGACCAAGCGCTTGTCGCCGGGCTCGTCCTCGCGCGCCACCACCGCGGCTTCGCGCACGCTGGGCTGACGCAGCAGCTGCGCTTCGATTTCGCCCAGTTCGATGCGGAAACCGCGGATTTTGACCTGATCGTCGATGCGGCCGAGGAATTCCAGTTCGCCGTCGGCGAGATAACGCACCAGATCGCCGGTCTTGTACAAGCGGCCGTCGCCGAACGGATGGACGACGAAGCGCTCTTCGGTCAACGCGTCGCGGTTCAAATAACCGCGCGCCACGCCGGCGCCGCCGATGTACAGCTCGCCGATGCTGCCGGCCGGCTGTAGTTGCCGGTGCGCATCGAGTACGTACAGCTCGGTATTGCCGATCGGTCGACCGATCGGGGTCGCCGCCGATCCGGTCAGTGCCTCCAGTTGCACCGCGTGCTTCAGCGTCCACACGCTGCAGCCGACCACGGTTTCGGTCGGGCCGTATTCGTTGACGAAGCTCGCGTTCGGCAGAAGCTCGCCCTTCCAGCGCCGCAGCGTCGCCGACGGCAGTTGCTCGCCGCCGACCACGATGCAGTGCGGCGCCGCGCCGGCGGCGACATCGCGCTCCAGGTACGACAACGCGTCCAGGTGCGCCGGGGTGATCTTGAACAGCCAGCCCTCGCCCGGTGCGAACAGGCGCTCGGACAGGCGCGCCAGCGTCTGCGTATGGGTTTCGTCGGGCAGCAGCCACACGGGCTTGCCGACCAACAGCGGCGGCAGCAGCGTGGTCAGCGTCGCGTCAAAGCATAGCGGCGAACTGACTACCGAACCGGCCACGTCCGGCAAGTACGACTCCACCGCGTGCGCCAGATAGTTGGACAGCCCGCGGTGTTCGACCATCACGCCCTTGGGTTGGCCGGTCGAGCCAGAGGTGTACATCACATAGGCGAGATCGTCCGGCGTCACGTCCGGCAGCTCGCCTTGGGCGTAATCGGCCAGCCACTCCTCGTCGTCGGCCGCGCCGTCCATCAGCACCACGTCCACTTCGCGCAAAGGCAACTCGTCCATGCCGGCCGCTTCCAACAGCGCCCAGGAGATGCCGGCGTCTTCCACCATGTAGGCCAGACGGTCCTTCGGCAGTTTCGGTTCCAGCGGCACGTAGGCCGCGCCGGCCTTGAGCACGCCGAGCACGGCGATCAGCAGTTCCGGCGAGCGCGACAAATAGAGGCCGACCCGCGCGCCGGGCGCGACGCCCGCTTCGATCAGGTAATGCGCCAAGCGCTCGGCCTTGGCGTCGAGCTGGGCATAGCTCAGCGTGCGCTCCTCGAAGCGCAGCGCCGGCGCGTCGGGCGTGCGCGCCGCCTGCGCGCGGAATTGCGTGTGCACGCTGGCCTGCGGGTAGGCGCGTTCGGTCGCGTTGAACTCCCGGCACAGGCGCGTGCGCTCGGAATCGTCGAGCACCTCGATCTGCCAGGACGGCGTCTGCGGCGCGCGTTCGAGCGCCTCGACCAGCCCGGCCAGCGCGTTGTGCATGAACGCGCACACCCGCTGCGGCTCGACCGGCTCTTCGATCTGCGCGCGCAGTTCGAAGTCCTCGCCCAGATCGTCCACCGACAGCGTGAACGAGTAATTGGTGCGTTCGCGCACCGACAGCATTTCCGCGCCCTGCGACCAGGCCGGCGCGCTATCGCCGGCCGGCGCGGTGTGGCGGTAGTTCAACAAGGACGAGAACAACGGGGTGTTGGCGGCCAGCGCGCTGCAGCGCTGCGCGAGCGCCAGCGGCGCGTGCTCGTGGCCGACCAGTCCCGACAAGGTCGCGTGGGTGCGGCGGATGCCGTCCAGCACGCTGAGCTCGCCCAGGCGCACGCGCATCGGCAGGGAGTTCATGAACAGTCCCGCCGCGCGATCCGCGCCGGCCCCGCCCTGCAGGCGGCCGAACAGCACGGTGCCGAACACCACGTCCTCGCGCCCGGCGGTCTTCGCCAGCACCTGGGCCCAGGCCCAATGGAACAGGCTCGCCGTGCTCACGCCCAGCGCCCGCGACTGCTGCCGCAAGCGCTGCGACAAGGCGCGCGGCAGGGTCAGTTCGGCCTCGTGCACGTTCTCGCCGTCGCCGTGCACCTGCAGCATCCCGAACGGCGCCGTGGGTTCGTCCACATCGCCGAGCATGTCGCGGAAGAACGCCTCGTGCTCTTGCGCACTCACGCCCAGCCGCGTCTGCGCGACGAAGTTGCGGAACGGCACCGGTTCGGTCAGCTCGTGCGCGCGGCCGGTGCGGATCAGGCCGATTTCCTCGTAGATCAGTTCGACCGCGACGTGATCCATCGCCAGGTGATGCTGCAGCAGCAACAGCAGCCAGCGCTGGCTGCGCGCGTCGAACACCGCCGTGCCGCGCATCAGCGGCGCCAGGCGCACGTCCATGCGCGCGTCGCGCGGATCGGCCAGCGCGGCCAGACGCGCGGCGGCGTCGCCGCCGTCGGGTTCCAGCGTCTCCACTTCCAGCCGCGCCCGGCGCCACACCACCTGCACCGGTTCGGGCAAGCCGTCCCAGAGCATCGCCGTGCGCAGCACGTCGTGGCGGTCGACCACTTGCTGCAAGGCCTGCACGAAGTCGTCGAGCGCTTCGCGCGACTGGAACGACAGCAGCGTCGACAGCAGATAGGGATCGCCGCGGGTCTGCAGCAGGTGGTGGAACAAGATGCCGTCCTGCAGCGGCGCCAGCGGATAGATGTCTTGCACGTTGGCCGCGCCGCCCGGAACCGCGGCGACGATGCGATCGATGTGCGCCTGCTCGAGCCGCACCAGCGGCAGCATCTGCGGCACGATCGCCTCGCAGCCGGCGGGAATGGCGTTGACGGGCACCGTCACCCCGCGCCAGCCGGCGCGTTCGGCGTCGCCCACGGCCTGCGCGAGCACGGCCAGCGTGGGTTGCGCGAACAAGGCGCGGATGTCGGCGTGCAAGCCTTCCCGCCGCAGCCGCTCCATCAACTGCACCGCCAGCAGCGAATGGCCGCCGAGCTCGAAGAAGTTATCGTTGCGGCCGATCGTCTCGACCCGCAGCAGTTCGCTCCAGATCTTCGCCAGCGCGGTTTCGGTTTCGCCTTGCGGCGCTTCGTACGCGCGCTGGGCGAACGCGTCGGCGTCCGGCGCCGGCAGCGCGCGCCGGTCGAGCTTGCCGTTCGGCGTCATCGGCAGCGCGTCCAGCATCACGTACGCGGCCGGCACCATGTGGTCGGGCAAGGTCCGCGCCAGCCCCTGGCGCAGCGCTTGCGGGTCGAGCGCCGCGTCCGCGGCCGCCACCAGATAGGCGACGAGCTTGAGCTCGCCCGGCGCGTCCGCGCGCGCCAGCACCACCGCCTCGGCCACGCCGGGCTGGCGCTCGAGCTGCGCCTGGATCTCGCCCAGCTCGATGCGGAAGCCGCGGATCTTGACCTGTTCGTCGTTGCGGCCCAGGTACTCCAGCGTCCCGTCCGCGAGCCAGCGGCCGAGATCGCCGGTCTTGTACATGCGCGCGCCGGCCTGCGCCGAGAACGGATCGGCGAGGAACCGCTCCCGAGTCAACTGCGGCCGGTCGAGGTAGCCGCGCGCCAGTCCCGCGCCGCCGAGATGGATCTCGCCGGCGATGCCCATCGGCACCGGCTGGCCGCGGCGGTCCAGCAGATACACCGCGATATCGGGCACAGGCCGTCCGATGTGCACGTCCTGCGCGGATTCGACTTCCTGCAGGGTCGCCGTGATCACCGCCTCGGTCGGGCCGTAGGCGTTGAACAGGCGCGGCCGGTGGCCCGGGCGGGCCGCCCAGTGCGCGATCGCCCGCGCTTCGACCGCTTCGCTGCCGATGATCGCGATGCGCAGGCTGTCGGGCAGCGCGATGGTGTGATCTTCGGTCGCGTACTGCCAGAACTTGGTCGGCAGCTCGGCGATGCTGATGCGCGCATCGGCGCAGGACCGCCAGAACTGCGCGGCGCCGTCCTGCCAGCGCGGATCGCGCAACACCAGGGTCGCGCCGACGCTCAGCGCGCCCATGATCTCCTCGATCGACACATCGAAATTGATCGACGCGAACTGCAGCATCCGGTCGGACGGAAGCAAGCCGTAGCGCTGGGTCAGAGACTGGATGCGGCGGCTCAGCGCGCCGTGTTCGACCGCCACGCCCTTGGGCTGGCCGGTGGAACCGGAGGTGTAGATCACATAGGCGAGATCGTCCGCGCCCGGGCCGGCGCCGGCCGGTGCGATCCGCGTGTCCGGCAGCTCTTCCCAAGGCCGGTGCGCGGCGTCGAGCTCGATCACCGTCGCGGCAAGGTTGGGATGGTGCGCGATATCCAGTCCGGCCTGGGTCAGCACCACCCGCGGCCGGCTGTCGCCGAGCATGTAGTCGAGCCGTTCGCGCGGATACGCGGGATCCAGCGGGACGTAGGCGCCGCCGGCCTTGAGCACGGCGAGGATCGCCACCAGCATGTCGGCGCCGCGGCGCAGACAGATCGCCACGCGCACGTCGCGCGCGACGCCCAGGCCGCGCAGGTGCGCGGCCAGACGGTCGGCGCGCCGGTCGAGCTCGGCGTAACTCAGCCGCTCGTCGCCGTGCTCCAGCGCGATCGCCGACGGCGCGGCCTGCGCCCGGCGTTCGAACAGTTCGTGCACGCAGGCATCGGCCAGCGCGGGCAGCGGCTGGGTGTCGTTGAAGGCCGTCAGCACGCGATGGCGCTCGTCCTGACCGAGCACGTCGATGCGCCAGGACGGCGTCTGCGGCGCCTGTTCCAGCGCGTCGGCCAGCTGCGCCAGGGCGTTGAGCATGTAAGCGCACACGCGCTGGGGCCCGACCGGCGCCACCGCCTGCGCGGTCAGCTTGAAGTCGTCGCCCAGGTCGTCCACCGACAGGTCGATGGGATAGCTGGAGCGCTCTTTCACCGACACCAGCGTCGCGCCGGGCACCCACTGCGACGGATCCTTCTCGTCGGCGCTGTGGCGGTAGTTCAGCATCGAGGTGAACAGCGGCGCGTTGGCCGGCACCGCGCTGCAGCGCTGCGCCAGCGCCAGCGAGGCGTGCTCGTGGCCGACCAGAGCCGACAAGGCCGCGTGGGTCTGGCGGACGCCGTCGCCGACGCCGACCTCGCCGAGCCGCACGCGCAGCGGCAAGGTGTTGATGAACAGCCCCATCGCCCGGTCGGCGCCGGCGACGCCCTGCAGGCGGCCGAACAGCACCGTGCCGAACACCACGTCGTCGCGGCCGGTGGTCTTGGCCAGCACTTGCGCCCAGGCCCAATGGAACAGGCTCGCCGCGCTCACGCCGAGGCCGCGCGCCTGCCGGCGCAAGCGCTGCGACAGCGCGGACGGCAGCAGCGTTTCGGCTTCCTCGGCGTGGTCGCCGCCGCCATGCACTTGCAGCAAGCCGAACGGCGCGGTCGGCTCGTCGATGTCGCCGAGCATGCGGCGGAAGAACGCTTCGTGTTCCTGCGCGCCTGCGCCTTGGCGCGCGTGCGCGACGAAATCTCGGAACGGCACCGGCTCGGCCAGTTCCGCGGCGCGGCCGGACAGGATCAGCCCGATCTCTTCCAGCATCGCGTCCAAGGCGGTGTGATCCAGCACCAGGTGGTGATGGACCAGCCGCAGCAGCCAGCGCTGGCCGCGCGGATCGAACGCGGCGAACCCGCGCATCAGCGGCGCCTCGCCCAGGTCGAGCCGCTGCGAACCCGCGCAATCGGCGAGCGCGGCCTCGGCGTCGTCGCCGGCCGCCTCGAGCGTGCTCACTTGCAGCCGCGCCTCGCGCCAGACCACCTGCGCCGGCGCGTCCAGTCCTTCCCACACCACCGCGGTGCGCAAGGCGTCGTGGCGGTCGATGACCCGCTGCAGGGCGTGCACGAAGCGGTCGAGCGACGCGCGCGCGTCGAAGCCGAGGGTCATCGACAACAGGTAGGGATCGCTCTCCCGCTGCAGCAGATGGTGGAACAAGATGCCTTCCTGCAGCGGCGCGAGCGGATAGATGTCCTGCACGTTGGCCGCGCCGCCGGGCACCGCGCCGACGATGCGCACGATCTGTTGCGGGTCCAGATCGATCAGCGGCAGCATCTGCGGTTCGATCGCATCGCAGCCGGGCGGAATCGCGTTGGGCGGCGCCGTCGGCGCGCGCGAATCGGCGCGCGAGGCGTCGGCCACGGCCTGAGCCAGCGCCGCCAGGGTCGGCCGCGCGAACAGCGTCACGATGTCGGCTTGCAGCCCTTCGCGCCGCAGCCGTTCCATCAACTGCACGGCGAGCAGCGAATGGCCGCCGAGTTCGAAGAAATGGTCGTGGCGGCCGACGCGGTCGACCTGCAGCAACTCGCTCCAGATCCGCGCCAGCGTCGTTTCGGCTTCGTTTTGCGGCGCTTCGTACGCGCGCTGAGCGAACGCCGCGCTGTCCGGCGCCGGCAAGGCGCGGCGGTCGAGCTTGCCGTTGGGCGTCAGCGGCAAGGCATCGAGCACGACGTAGGCGGCCGGCACCATGTACTCCGGCAGGATTTGCGCAAGCGCCGCGCGCAGGGCCTGCGGCTCGGGCTTGGTTTCGTCGGCCGCGATCACGTAGGCCACCAAGCGCGTTTCGCCCGGCACGTCTTCGCGCGCCAGCACCGCGGCTTCGCGCACGCCCGGCTGCGCGGCCAGTTGCGCTTCGATCTCGCCCGGCTCGATGCGCAGCCCGCGGATCTTGACCTGATGGTCGTTGCGGCCGAGGTACTCCAGCGTGCCGTCGGAGCGCCAACGTCCCAGGTCGCCGGTCTTGTACATGCGGGCGCCGGACTGCGCCGCGAACGGATCGTCGTGGAAACGCTCCTGCGTCAGCTCCGGACGATTCAGATAGCCGCGCGCCACTTGCGCGCCGCCGACGTAGATCTCGCCCGGTGCGCCCGCCGGCACCGGCTGGCGATGACGGTCGAGCAGATAAATCCGCGTGTTCGCGATCGGCCCACCGATATGGACGACCGTATCGTCGTGGCGGACCACGCCCGAGGTCGCCACCACCGTGGCTTCGGTCGGGCCGTAGTTGTTGACCAGCTCGAACGGAAGTTCCGCCGACGGCAAGCGGCTCAAGCGGTCGCCGCCGGTCAGCAGCGAACGCAGGCCGCGCCGTCCGCCCTGCCCGCGCGCCAAGGCCGCGTCGGCCAGCGCAGTAACCAGGAAGCTGGTCTGCAAATCCTGTTCTTCCCACCACGCCAGCAAGGCCGCCGGATCGCCCGCCGTCGCCGACGGCGGAAGCACCAAGGTCGCGCCCTGACACAGCGTCGGCCACACCTCCCAGGTGCAGGCGTCGAAGGCGACGCCGGCGGTGCTGGAGCTACGCTCGCCCGGCGCCAACGCGAAGCGCTCGCTGTGCCAGCCGATTAGATTGAGCAACTGGCGATGCTCGACCATCACGCCGTTGGGACGGCCGGTCGAGCCGGAGGTATAGATCACGTAGGCCAACCGGCTGGGGTCGGCGCCGGCAGCGTCGGCGGGCCGTGCGCGGACGGGCTGCGTGCCCGGCTCGGGCGATGCGGCATCCAATTCGATCAGATCCCAATCGCCGGACAGGTCGCGGTCCGCGGCCAGATCGGCGTGGGTCAGCAGCGCGCGCGGCGCGCAGTCGCCGAGCAGGTCGCGCAAGCGCTCCGCCGGCGCGGCCGGATCCAGCGGCACATAGGCGCCGCCGGCCTTGAGCACGGCCAGCATCGCCGTCACCAGATCGGCGCCGCGGCGCAGGCACAGCGCGACGCGCTGTTCGGCCCGCACGCCCGCGTCGCGCAAGCGCTGCGCCAGCCGCTCGGCCGCTTCGTCCAGCGCGCCGTAGCTCAGGCGCCGGCCTTCGTGCTCGATCGCGATCGCCTGCGGCGCCAGCGCCGCCTGCCGTTCGAACAGTTCGTGCACAGACGCATCTTGCGGATAGGCGCGGTCGGTGTCGTTCCACGCGGTCAGCACCTGCAGGCGCTCGGCTTCGCCGACGAGGCCGATCGCATCCACCGCTTGCGCCTCGTCGCGCACCATGCCGCGCAGCATGGCCTCGAGGTAGCCCAGATGGCGCCGCATCGTCGCCGGCTCGAACAAGGCGCTGGCGAAGTTGAGCGTGCCGACGATGCGGCCGTGCGCTTCCTCCAGTTCCAAGGTCAGATCGAACTTCGCGTCCGCCGCTTGCGGCGCCAGCGCGGTCAGATCCAGGCCGTCGAGCGCGAACGCGGTTTGCGGGACGTTCTGCCAGGCGAACATCAATTGGAAGACCGGGCTGTAGGCTGGGCTGCGCTCGGGCTTGAGCGCTTCGACCACCTGCTCGAACGGCACGTCCTGGTGGCTTTGCGCGAGCAACGCGCGCTCGCGCACCTGCGCCAGCAATTGCGCCACGCTCGGGCGGTCGCCGAAGTCCAGGCGCAGCGCCAGCGTGTTGACGAAGAAGCCGATCAGCGGCTCCACTTCGACGCAGGCGCGGTTGGCCGCCGGCGTGCCGATCACCACTTCGTCCTGCCCGGCCAGCCGCGCGACCACCGCGCTCCAGGCCGCGAGCAAGGTCATGTACAAGGTCGCGCCGTGGCGTTGCGACAGCGCCTTGAGCGCCGCGGTGAGATCGCGATCGAACTCGATGGCCAGGCTCTGGCCGCTGAAGTCCTGCACCGCCGGGCGCGGCTTGTCGGTCGGCAAGGCCACGACCGCCGGCGCGTCGGCCAGTTGCCCGCGCCAGAACGCCAACTGCCGCTCCTGTACCTCGCCGCTCAGCCAATCGCGTTGCCACAGCGCATAGTCCGCGTACTGCACCGGCAGGGCCGGCAACGGATCGGCGCCGAGGTCGGACGCTTGCGACGCATAAGCCCGGTAGAGCTCCGCCAGCTCGCGCGCCAACACCTCCAGCGACCAGCCGTCGGAGACGATGTGGTGCATCGTCAGCAGCAAGACGTGTTCCTGCGGCGCCACACGCAGCAAGCGGCCGCGGATCGGCGGCCCGCGTTCGAGATCGAACGGCGTGCGGCTCTCGACGCGGCGCCAGTCGTCGACGGCGTCCGTCGCGGACCGGCGATCCTCGCTCAGATCGTGCCGTATCAACGCGAATCCAGCGGCCGGTTCGATCCGTTGCACCGCCTGGCCGTCGATCAGCGCGAAGCCGGTGCGCAAGGCTTCATGGCGCTGCACGATGCGGTCGAGCGCCGCTTGCAGCGCGGTTTCGTTCAGCGCGCCGCGCAGATTCAGCGCGTAGGACAGGTTGTAGGCGGCGCTGGCCTGCGCGCCCATGCGCGCGATGAACCACAGGCGTTGCTGGGCGAAGGACAGCGGCAGCGTCTGCGGCCGCGGCGTGGCGACGAGCGTGGGCAACGGCTGCGCCGGTGCCTGCCCCGCCACGGCCGCGGCGAAGTCGCGCAGCACCGGATGGGCGAACAGGGTCGGCATCCCGACTTCCACGCCCAGGCGCTGGCGCACCCGCGAGCTCAGCTGTACCGCGAGCAGCGAGTGCCCGCCCAATTCGAGGAAATGATCGTCGCGACCGACCCGGGCCACGCGCAGCAATTCGCTCCAGATCTGCGCGAGCGCGGTCTCGGTTTCGCCCTGCGGCGGCGCGTAAGCGCGCGGCGCGAGTCCGGCGCTATCCGGCGCCGGCAAGGCGTTGCGGTCGATCTTGCCGTTCGGCGTCAACGGAAACGCCGCCAGCCGCACCCAGGCGGTCGGCACCATGTAGGCCGGCAAGGCTTGCGCCAGCGCCGCCCGCAGCGCTTGCGGGTCGGGTTCGGCGGCGTCCGCGCCGACGACATAGGCGGTCAGGTATTTCTCGCCCGGCACGTCCTCGCGCGCCATCACCAGCGCTTCGCGCACGCCCGGCTGGGCCAGCAGCTTGAACTCGATCTCGCCCAGTTCGATGCGGAAGCCGCGGATCTTGACCTGATGGTCGTTGCGGCCGAGGTACTCCAAGGTCCCGTCCGCGCTCCAGCGCCCCACGTCGCCGGTCTTGTACATGCGCGCGCCGGGCTGCACCGCGAACGGATCGGCCAGGAACCGCTCGCGGGTGAGCTCGGGTTGGTTGAGGTAACCGCGCGCCACGCCGGCGCCGCCGATGAAGATCTCGCCGATCTCGCCCGGCGCCACTCGTTGGCCGCGCTCGTCGAGCAGATGCACCGTGGTGTTCGCCACCGGACGGCCGACCGTCGAATCGAAGCCGCGTTCGCGCGGCATCCGGATCCAGGTCGAATACGTGGTGGTTTCCGAAGGGCCGTAAAGATTGCAGACGCTGGCGACGCCGGTGCTCGCGAACGCCTCCTCGACCAACGCGCGCTTGAGCGGCTCGCCGGCGACGTTGACGACGCTGACGCTCGCCGGCACCGCGCCCTGGTCCACGATCGCGCGCAACGCCGACGGCACGGTGTTGATCAGCGTGACCGGCGAGTCCGCATCCAGCGCAAGAATATTGTCGACGAGGTGGACGCAGCCGCCGCAGCTCAACGGCGCGAAGCACTCGAACACCGCCAGATCGAAGTTCAGCGACGTCGAGAACAGCGTATGGCGCAATTCCTCGGCCGAGAACGAGAGCCTCGCCCAACGGATGAAGTTCACGGCGTTGCCGTGTTCGATCATCACGCCCTTGGGACGCCCGGTGGAACCGGAGGTGTAAATCACGTAGGCCAGACCGTCCGGACCGAGCCCGACCTCGTCCGCGTCCAGGTCCGCGGCGGGCAAGGCCTCCCACGGACGCAGCGCGCCGTCCAGCACGACGACCTGGGTTGCGGCATCGACGCCGTCGGCGATCGCCAGGGCCGCCTGGGTCAGCACCACCCGCGGCTGGCTGTCTCGCAGCATGTAGTCCAGGCGTTCGCGCGGATACGAGGGATCCAGCGGCACGTAGGCGCCGCCGGCCTTCAACACCGCGAGCATCGCCGTCACCATGTCCGCGTCGCGGCGCAAGCACAGTCCTACGCGCTCATCGCGGCCGACGCCGAGTTGGCGCAGGTGGCGCGCGAGCCGGTTCGCTCGTTCGTTGAGCGCCCGATAGCTCAGTTGCCGGCCCGCGCACTGCAGCGCGATCGCCTGCGGCGTGGCCGCGGCCTGGCGTTCGAAGAGCTGATGCAGGCCGCGTTCGGCGTCTTCCCAGTCTTGGCGCGTGTCGTTCCACGCGGCCAACTGGGCGTGGAATTCCCGCTGGTCCGCCGAGCCGGCGTCGGGAGCGAGGTCCTGCAAGGTCCCCGAGTCGGATTTCTTCGACAACGCTTGTTCGGTACCGGCATCGTACTTGTTCATGTATCTGGACCTCGTTCTGGGTCGGCGCGATCGCCGGGGCCTCGTGGGTCGTCGTGGAACGCCTGCGCCGCATCGCCTCGCAGTGGCGTTGTCGACCGACCGATGGCCGCCCGGGACCTGCATGACCTTTCGATGATTCGAATCCGCGCCGGTTCAGCGGCGCGAACGGTGTTGATCCTTGTTTGAGCGCGCCGCGCCGCACGCATTCGCACGGCATCGCCGAAGCCGCTTCCGATGAGTTCGCGCTATGGGAAAACGTCGCGCACAGTTCTGCCGCGCTCTGTAGCGCAGCCGTTTGCGGCGAGCGTATTTCCGCGAGTCCGCGCAGCCGCCGGCGACCAGCCGAAAGCGAGCGGCCGGGGCGACGGAAAATCGCGAAAACTTTCGCGCGTACGAACGCGGGCGATGTCCGTCGCCCGAATCCGGAAGCGGGATTTCAGCCAGCGAACTTGCGAAGGCGGCCGGCGAAGGCCAGTCCTCTCGCGTTTGCCGTCGTTCGCGCTGGCGCGGCTTACGTCATCTCATCGGACGCAGGGTCCGGGACTCGTTGCATCGGGTTTCATTCAAATCAGCTCCTCAGTCCTTTGGCGATGGCGACGGACCGAAGGTTCCGCCGCCTTGCGGGCCGTGGCGACGCGAGCGCAGGGCAAGGCCAACCGCAGCCCGTCCGGCCGTTCGCGTCGTGGATATGGAAGGCGCCCCCTGATACCGCAGACACATGCGCCGGGTTTTCAGAACGTTCACTGTTTCGTCGATGCGTCCGCCGGGCCTGTTCGCACAGCGGCGCAGGCTCGCCTTCATGCATCCGACCATCGCGGCGCTTGTGTTTCGCCGCCACGCGGAGCGCCGCATCGGTCTTGCGCCGGTCGACCCTTCGCGTTTGCGGTCGAGCCGGTGTCATGACTACGAAACCTTCGCGAAATGCGTCTGCCCGAAGCGGAGCGATTCTGCGACGAGCGACGTTCTTCGTTGAATTAAATAGTAGTGGCGCAGCGCGATCCTTTGTGTGATGCCTCTCAGGCTTGCCATTCCTCTGGCATTTCTCATGCGTGACTCCTATCAAGGAACGATTGAATTCGATATCGGCGAACACTCGAATTCGATGCATTTAAGAGTTCGCAACATGACAAGCAATGCTGCGTCGGTGAATTTCCGCAACGAAGATCGAATTCCTCGCCATCGTTTCGACGCTCCTCACTCATGGATCGTGACCGCATCCAGAAGACGGAGCTCGCGCAAGCAACGCGCGGACCGGCCCGCGCTCGTTCGCCGGATTCGCGATGGCGATGCGCTCGCGTTCCGGAGTTCATTCGCCAGCTGGCGGCATTCTGTCGTTATCTGACTTCAATCATCCGAACGGCGTGACTGCTTGTTCGCGCAATGAAAACCGATGCGCGCAGCGGAAAAAATTCGCGGCAGGCCGAATTCCGCCCGTCGCTGAAACGCGGCAAGGGTCATGGCTTGCGTGTGTTCGTGCTTGGATATTCGCCGTTCGGCTGCGATGCGACGCTGCGCTCGAAATCCATCGCGACGCGGCAGTAACTGCGTGGCCGACGATTCGGTGGAGATATGGGGCGCACCCCGGGGTCGCCGAATAATCCAAACGCCGCTTGTTGCGGAAGATTTCGGTTTCCGAAATAAATATCCGCGCGCGGTGGGTCGCGAGAGCGTGCCGATGATCCAGGCAAGTCGTGGAACAGGAGGCGCGATCGCGCCCTGCCCGACTTCGGTTCGATGGCCGGATCAGACCCGATCGAATGCGCCGTCGCGATCCGCGCGTCCGACATTCGCCTCGTTTACGTCAGCGACGCGGCCCTCATATCGCCTGCCTCGCAACCAAGGGGCTTCGTCGACCGCGGCATCGTCTGGGGGAGTCGGCAAGGCGACAACGGCGCCGTCGGCAGCACGCTGGGGCCGACGCAAGCGGGCGCCGTTCGTTGGGCGCAACGGACCGCCGTCTTATCGACGAGCCTGCATCGTGTAGACGAGCTGGCGGCGCCGCGGCGGTTGATAGGCGCCGGCGGGATCGCCCCGACGCCAGCGCAGTGGACGAGCGTTACGTACTGATCCGACGCCCACGCCGTTCTCGCCGGGTGCGACCGGCGGGCCGCGGCGCGCGGCCCCGATAACCGCGCCGCAGCGGCGACGCGGGCGCACTCACTCGATGACGTAACCGCTGAACCGCCACTGCCCGTCTTCGTCGCGGCGCAGCGAGATCAGTTCCTTCGCCGTGCGCTGGCCCTGGAACTGGCTGGCGAACTCGATGTTGGCGTAATGCCCCGGCGGAACCCGGCCGCCCGCGGGTACCGATTCGCGCCGCACCGACATCCAGCTGCGCGACGCGGCGGCGCCGAGCGGCGCGCGGGTCTTGCCGAGGTGGCCGACGAAATCGGCGCGTCCGGTCGCGCGTTGGGCGACGGCCGAGGCGTTGTCCCACAGCGCGCCGGCTTGTCCGCGGTCGATGACCTGCAGCATCTGCAGCGCGGCGTTGGCCAAGGCGTTGGGGTCGACATCGCGCGTGGCCACCGGGGCTGACTGAGCAAGCGGCGCCGGGCGCGCCTGCGCCGGAACCTGCGCGATCGCGGGCGCGGATGCGGCGCACAAAGCCAGCACGGCGGTGGTAACGAAACGCTTCATGATGTTCTGGATCCTGACGGAAACGCAAAGGAACCGGCGCGGCCTCGGCGCGCCGGAGCGACGGACGCGCAGTAGCTCACCGTTCGACTTCGGCCACGATCTCCACACGCCGGTCGGGCTGCAGGCAAGCGATCAGCGCCGCACGTTGCTGGGCCTGACAAGGGCCAGCGACGGGTTCCGCGGCGCCGCGTCCTTCCGCCACGACGCGCTGCGCGGGCACGCCTTGTTCGATCAGCAACTGCCGCACCGTTTCGGCGCGGCGCTGCGACAGCGCCCGGTTGTCCGATTCGTTGCCCAGGCGGTCGGTGTGGCCGATCACCCGCACCCTGCGCAAGTCGCCCGGATCGCGCAGCTCGCCCGCGATCCGGGCGATGTCCGCGCGCCCCGCGGGCTGCAGGTCCTCGGCGTCGGCGCGGGCGAACGCGAACAGCGCGTCGGCCGAAATCGCGAAACGACGCGGCGCCGCGCTGGGCGTCGGCGCCGGCGCGGCGTTCGCCGCCGGCTCGCGCAAGCGTTCGGCGCAGGCTTGCGGCTGCCAATGGAAGCTTTGCGCCAGATAGTTCCGGTCGAAGATCGCCTTGTACTGGCAGGTGGTCACGCCGCCCGCGTCGCGGAAGTGGAAGAGGTAGTCCCACTCGCGCACCCCGGCGTAGCCCTCGCGGAAATGCGGGCGCCCCAGCAAGTGATACAACTGCTCCTTGCTGACCCCGGCGCCGACCTGGCGCAGGTTGTCCAGATTCGGAAACGTGCCTTCCTTGAGGACCGCGCGTTCCGGGGCCGGGAAGATCACTTCCGCGGCCACGCCGTCGGGAGAAATATCGCGACTGACATGGCGGGTGCCGCAGGCGGCCAGCAGCCCCACCGCGACCCCGCACACCAGCGCCGTTGCGCCGAACCGTTTGGCTTGCATCGAAGATTCCTCGCTTTGACTGACGTCCGCCGCCGCCGGCGCGCGCGACGGCGCCGCGGGACCACAATGGATTCGCTGAGCCGCGCGCCGCCTCACCACTGAATGCCGGCGCCGACCGAGAAGCCCCAATCGCGCGCCGTATTGCCGCTGGCCTGCGCCTTGTAGACCCAACGGCCGTTTTCGGTGATGCCCGACAGGCCCACGGCCATGCCGTATTCGCCCTGATAGCCGCCGGCGGCGATGGCGAGCATGCTCTTGCCCGGCAGATACGCCTGCGGCAAACCGGCCATCGCCATCGCCGACGAGGTGCCCGCGCGCATGTCGCGGCGCAGCGTCCACACGTCGTTGTCGAACTTCTGGAAGCGCGCGTCGGTATAGGCCTTGGACTGATCGATGGCGTAGTTCACGCCCGAATTGAGCTGGCTGACGTTGACCGCGTCGGTGCCGGCGATGCCGGGCGCCACGCCGGTGACGGTGCGGCCGCCGACGTTGACCTCGCCGCTGGACGTGCTGTTGCCGACGAAGGCGGCGTTGTAATTGCTTTGCGCGCCGACCGTCGTCGTGGAGTTGGTTCCCAGCGCCACGCTGTTGGCGTGGGTCGCGGTGGCGCCGGTGCCGAGCGCGGTGCTGCCGTTGCCGCTGGCGTTGCTCTGGTTGCCGACCGCCAGCGCGTTGTTGCCGCCGGCGCTGGCGCCGTTGCCGCCGGCCGAGGAATTCGTACCGGTCGGCTTGGGCTTGGCGATCGGGCCTTCCTGGCTGACCTGGAACATGCCGTCGCCGCCGTTCTGCACGTTGCTGATGCGGCCGTCGAAGCTGTTGACCGTAGTGGTCAGGTTGGCGACGTTGCCTTCGACCTGGGTGATGCGGCCGTCGAAGCCGCCGATGGTGGTGCTCAGATTGCTGAGGTCGCCCTCGACCTTGGTCACGCGGCCGTCGAGGACGTTCACAGCCTGATTGGTGGCGTGCAGCTGCGAGCCGTTGACCGCGTCGGTCGAGGTGTCCGACAGGCGGCCCGCGGCGACGTTGGTGAGGGTGCGCTCGGCGCCCACGCTGCCCACGCTCACCGTCCCGACCGGCGCGGCGCCGGCGAAGTTGTAGGTGGTGCCGGCGATGGTGGCGCTGGCGGTGCCGACCGCCGCAGCGGTGGTCGAACCCGCGCCCAGCGCGACGCTGTTGGCGTCGCCCGCGGTGGCGCCGGCGCCGATGGCGACCGCGTTGCCGGCGGTGGCGCTGGCGTTCACGCCCGAGGCGATCGCGCCGGTCGCGGTGGCGCCGTTGTTGGCGTAGTTGCCGCCTTGAACGCCGCCGTCGTTGACGCTGTAGTAATGCGCGGTGCCCGACGAGATCGCCTGATTCAACTGATCCACGTTGACCGCGTCGCCGCCGTTGACGCCGGCGGCGACGTTGGTGATGGTGGTGCCGCCCGCGTTGATGCCGACGTTGGTGATGCTGGGGCCGCCGACGATGCTCAGTCCGTTGTTGGTGATGGTGGTGTTGCCGACCACCACGCTGTTGAAGCTCGGGTTCGGCACCACGCCGACGGTCAGAGTGCCGCTGGCGTCGTCGTAGGCGACGGTGGCGTTGCTGCCGGCGGCCACGGTCAGGGTTTCGCCCGGCGCGATGTTGCCACCGGCGCCGCCGGCGGCGATGTTCCAACCGGCGTTGGCGCTGTTGTTGACCTGAGTCAGCGCGTCCTGGACGTTGGTGTAGGTGTTGCCTCCCACCGACAGGCCGGCGGTCAGCGTATGCGTGACGGGGTTGTAGACCGAGGTGCCGCCCAGCGAAGCCGCGGCGCTGGCGCCGAGCTGGTCCAGGTTGACGCCGAGCGCGCCGACCGCGCGGTTGGTGGCGAACAACTGCGAGCCGTTGATCGCATCGGTCGAGGTATCGGACACGCGCCCCGCCGCGACATGGGTGAGCGTGCGTTCGGCGCCGGCCGCGCCGATGCTGACCGTGCTGGTCGGCGCGATGCCGGCGTAGCCGTAGTTCACCCCGTCGATGGTGTCGCCGGCGGTGGCGACCACGGTCGAGGTGACCGAACCCGCGCCGAGCGCGACATCGCCGGCTTGGGCGCCGGCGACCGCGCCGTTGCCCACCGCGGTGCCGCCGGCGACCGTGGCACTGGCGTTGGTGCCCGCCGCCAGCGCATTGAGGCCGCTGGCGCCGTCGTTGGCGTAGTTGCCGCTGGCGACGCCGTTGTCGTTGACGCTGTAGTAATGCGTGCGCACCGCGTTGGTCGCGTCGGTGAGCTGGCTGACGTTGACCGCGTCGGTCGGCGCCACGCCCGGGGCGAGGTTGCGGATGACCAGGCCGCCGGCATCGATCCCGCCGACGGTGACGCTCGGCCCGCCGTTGATGGTGAGGCCGTTGGTGTTCACCACCGTGTTGCCGGCGGTGACGCTGTCGACGGCGATGTCGTTGGCCAGATCGAAACTGACGTTGTCGCTCGCCGCGGTCTTGCTCACCACGATGTTGCCGTCGGTGTTGTTGAGATCGACCGCCTCGCCGGGCGCGACGTTGCTGGCGTTGGCGCCTTGCGCGCTGAGGTTCCAGCCGGCGTTGGCGGTGGCGGCGACCGCATCGACCGCGCGGTGGGTCGCGTACAGCTGCGAACCGTTGATCGCATCGGTCGAGGTATCGGAAATCCGGCCGGCCGCGACATGGGTGATGGTGCGCTCCGCGCCCGCCGTGCCCACGCCGACCGTACTGGCCGGCGTGGTGCCGGCGAAGGTGTAGGCGGTGCCGGCGATGGTCGCGCCGGTGGTGGCGACCGCGGCTTCGGTGGTCGAGCCCGAACCCAGCGCAACATCGCGCGCGTTGTTGGCCGCCGCGCTGTCGCCGAACGCGACCGCGCCGGCCGCCAACGCGCGGCTGGTGTGGCCGAGCGCGACGCTGCCCTGCCCGACCACGGTGTTCTGGAAACCGATGCCGACCGCGCCGGCCGCCGCGGTGCCGGGCGTGCCGACCGCCTGCCCGCCGCCGCCGACCCGATTGGTGTTGCCCATCGCCACCGAGCCGTTGCCGGTCGCGGTGTTGTCCAAACCTTGCGCGATCGCGCCGTTGCCGGTTGCGGTGTTCGGATCGCCGATGGCGACCGCGCCGTCGCCGTTGGCGACGTTGCCGGAACCGATGGCGACCGCGCGGCCGCCGGTGGCGACGCTCGCCGTGCCGATCGCGACCGCTTCGGCGGCATCGGCGCGGGTGTCGCGGCCGATGGCGAGCGCGTCGGCCGCCGCGGCCGCGGAGCCGCGGCCGATCGCCACCGCATTGGCCGCGGACGCGTTGGCCGAATCGCCCAGGGCGATGCCGGACGGCGCGTTGGCGACCTTCGCCGACGTGCCGATGGCGACGCCGTTGATCGAGGCCGCGTCGACCGCGAGCCCGGTGTTCGCGCCGATCGCCACGCTGCCCTCGGCCGCCGCGGTGATCTGGTTGCCGAGCGCGGTGGCGTTGGCGGCGCTGGCCCGGGTCTGGTTGCCGACGGCCACGCCTTCCGGCCCGCTCGCTTCGGCCTGAGTGCCGACCGCGACGCCGAGGTTGCCGCTGGCCTGGGCCAGCGTGCCCAGCGCCGTGGCGCCGATGCCCGAGGCCAAGGTCTGGGTGCCGACGGCGATGGCGTTGACCGCGTTGGCGACCGCGCTGGTGCCGAGCGAGAGCGAATTGACGCCCGACGCGGTGGAGTTGTTGCCGAACACGAACGCGCCGTCGGCGAGCGCCGAGGAGGTCACGCCGACCGCGGCGGAGTTGTTGCCGGTCGCCACGCTCTGCACGCCCGCGGCCAGGGCGTTGATGCCGGTCGCGCCGTCGTTGTTGTAGTTGCCGGTCGGTGCGCCGGAGTCGTTCACGCTGTAGTAGTGCGTCGGCGTGCTCGCGGCGATGGCGGCGACGGCTTGATTGGTGGCGAACAACTGCGAGCCGTTGACGGCATCGGTGGACGCGCCGTCGAGGCGGCCCGCGGCGACGTTGGTGACGGTGCGCTGATTGCTGCCGCTGCCGACGCTGACGGTGCTGGTCGGGGCGATGCCGGCGAAGTTGTAGGTGGTGCCGCCGATGGTGACGCTCGGCGTGGCGACCGCCGCAGCGGTGGTCGAGCCCGCGCCGAGCGCCACGTCGCCAACGTTGTTGGCGGCGGCCGAATTGCCCAGCGCGAGCGCGGTGTTGGCGTTGGCGGCCGCGCCAGCGCCGAGGGCGGTGGCGTTGGTCCCGTTGGCGCTGCTGATGCGGCCGATGGCGATGGCGCTGCCACCGGTCGCGCTGGCGTTGGAGCCGAGCGCGATGCTTTGGTCGGTGTTGGCCGTGGCCGTGTCGCCGAAGGCCAGCGCGCCGGCCGCGAGCGCGCGGCTGGTGCTGCCCAACGCCACCGCGCCCTGCCCGCTCGCCTGATTCTGATAGCCGATGCCGACCGCGCCCTGCGCCGCCGTGCCGGCCGTGCCGACCGCCTGCCCGCCGCCGCCGACCATATTGGTATTGCCCATCGCCACCGAGCCGTTGCCGGTCGCGGTGTTGTCCAACCCTTGCGCGATCGCGCCGTTGCCGGTGGCGGTGTTCGGATCGCCGATGGCGACCGCGCCGTTGCCGCTGGCGCGATTGCCCGCGCCGACCGCGACCGCGCGGCCGCCGGTCGCGGTCGAACCGGTGCCGATGGCGACCGCGTCGGCGGCGTCGGCGATGGCGCCGGCGCCCAGCGCCATCGCCTGCGTGGCCGAGGCCGCCGCGTTCTGGCCGAGCGCGATCGCGGCTTGCCCGGTGGCCGCGCTCTTGATCCCGATCGCGGTCGCGTGCAGTTGCGAGGCGGTCACGTCGGTGCCGATGGCGATCGCGCCGGGGGCCGTGGCGCCGGTGCCGGCGACGGTGCGCGAGCCGATGTAGACCGAGTTGAGTTCCGAAGCGATGGTCTGGAAGCCGATCGCGACGGCGTTCTGCGCGCTGGCGGCGGCGCTGGTGCCCTGCGCGACCGCGTCGAGCATGGCGGCGTTGGCGCGGTAGCCGACGGCGATGCTGCGCAGGCCGGCGGCGTTGGATTCCGCGCCGAACGCGGTGGCGTAATTGCTGGTGGCGCGGGCGAAGCTGCCGATCGCCGCGGTGTTGCCGGCCGAGGCGGTCACGTCGGTGCCGATGGCGATGGCGCCGCCGCTCAGCGCGCCGGTGCCCGCCGCCGAGCGCGCGCCCAGATAGATCGAATTGATCGCGTTCGAATAGGCCTGGAAGCCCACGGAAATCGAGTTCTGCGCGGCGCTGTGCGCGGCGTAGCCGACCGCCAGGCCGCCGAGCACGTCGGCGTTGGCGATCGAGCCCAACGCGGTCGCGCCGATGCCGGACGCCTTGGCGCCTAAGCCCATGCACGAGGCGGTGCTGTTGTAGAGGTTGTAGGGCGCCGCGTTGCAATCCACCGCCTGCGCCCAGGCCGACGGCGCCCAACCGGTGAGACCCGCCGTCAGCAAGGTCGCGACGATCGCGGCGTGCAGCGCGCGCGCGGTCGCGGCCGGCTTCGCGCCGTGGCCGGACGACTTGCCCTGCGCCGCCGCCAACTCCGAGGCGACCACGAATCGGTTGAGCGAGCGGCTCCACACAACGCTGTAGATCTTGTTCATCACTGGTGTCCTCTCGTGGAGCCGCGAGCGCGGGCGGATGCGGTCGGCGGCGTAGTGGCGCGTAATCGGGGCGCGACGGCGGCCGCGGCGTCGGGCGAAACCGGCGCGCGCGGTCTTTCGTGGCGATTCCGGGCGCGGGCCGGCCCGGGTCGGAGGCCCGTCCCGGTGCGGTCTGCGTCTGCGTTCGGAGCGGCCGCGGCGCTGCGATGGCCGTTGCCGCGCCGTGCGCGATGTCGGGCCGGCGCATGCCGCGGCTGGGGTCGCTCGCGCCGCCCGCGCAGGCACGCGGCGGTCGAGGTCCGAGGCAGGTCGATCCGACGGGTCGATCCGGCGCGGCGCGAACGTCCGGTGTCGTTCGAAAACCGCGCCCGGCGACTCGTCGCGAACACTAGCGAGCGAAAAATTCCATTACACGCACCGCGTTTCACGATTTCTTGCCGGCCCGGGCCGCCGCCGCGCGCGTGTCGCGACGGTGCGGTTATGCGGCGCTCGCGCTTGCGCAAGCCCGCAGAAAGCGGAAAAACACGGGGCGCGAAACCGCGCGCTCGCCAACGGCCTCATGCGCATGCCGGCCGCGAGTCGCGGCCGCGGCGGTCGCGCGGCGCGAATAGTGCGTGCGCGACCTCCCCTTGCCTCACGCTAGGTGAGAAATGCCGAGGCGGCCGCAGGTTGTTTTTGTGGATTTCGACTGCAAGCACGGTGATGAAAATCACGAATCGATACGCAGAGCAGACTGCGCAATTCCAGTCCCGAACCTCGCTGCTAAGCTGTCCACCGATAGTCATCCAGGCAAGGGATCGCCTCCGGATCTGCGCTCGTCCGCCGCGCAAACGGCCGCGGACAGCCACCGGTCCCGGCCGCGGCGCGATCCGGCGACGCGGATCGGCCTCTCCGCCCTTACCGTCCGCATGCGCCGATGACCGTGCCCAAATTGTTTCCGCCCTCCTGGCTCGGCTTCCTCGCTCGGGTCGAGCCGGCCAGCGCCCGCGATCCGCAAGACCGGCGCAACGCGCGCACGCTGGCGGCGATGCTGGCGGCGATCGCCGCGGCGACCCTGGCGATGGCGCTGGTGCCGTGGGCGGCGAACGGCGCGACCGCGGAAACGGCTCTGATGCTGATCGTCAGCGTCTACGCCTGCTTGTGCCTGAGCCTGTTGCGCGGCGGCTTGTTCCGCTTGGCGACCCGGTTGGTCGTCGTCGGCGGGCTGGTCCTGATGGCGATGAGCTATCTGAGCTACGGCCTGCGCGCGCACTCGGGCCTGCAGATCGTGCACTTGTTGCCCTTGCTGATCGCCGGCCTGTTCCTGGGACGGTCGGCGGCGTGGTGGACCGCGCTGGCCAATGTCGTCGTGCTGGCCATCGGCGCGCTGGCCGACCTGCGGCTGGCGCCCGGGCCGACGCAGGCGGCCGACACGCTGTCGAATCTGTTGCTGGCCGGGACGAACTTCCTGACCCTGGTGGTGATTCTGGACCGGCTGGTGCTGTCGACCCGCAAGGCGATCCACCGCAGCGAGGAACTCAACGAGCTGTGCCAGGAACTGCAGCGGCAAGTGGAAGAGAAAGAGCGCGCCTATGAGCGCCTGCTGCAGAGCCAGAAGATGGAGATCATCGGCCGCTTGTCCACCGGTATCGCCCACGACTTCAACGCGATTCTGAGCGTGATCCTCGGACACGCGACCTCGGTCAAGTTGCTCAAGGGTTCGGCGGACGCGGTGCTGCCCGGCATCCAGCAGGCCGCGCGGCGCGGCGCCACCCTCACCCGCCGCCTGCTCAGTCTCAGCCGTCCGGACGCCAGACAGCTGTCGCGGTTCGATCTGGCCGAAGCGATCGAGGAAGTGCGGCCGCTGATCCTGCCGATGTTTCCGCGCGCGATCGTGGTCGAGCTGGACACCTCGATGTCCGGCGTGCTGATCGAGGCCGATCGCGACGAACTGGTGCTGGCGTTGTTGAACATCGCCAGCAACGCTTGCGACGCGATGCCCGACGGCGGCCGTTTCGCGCTCGCGGTCGAAGCCGAGGCGGAGCATGCCTGTCTGCGCCTGGAGGATTCGGGCGCCGGCATGAGCGCGCAGGTGCGCGCGCGGCTGTTCGAACCGTTCTTCACCACCAAGCCCAAGGACAAGGGCACCGGCATCGGCATGACCACGGTGCACCGCTTCGTCGCCGATCACGACGGCGACATCGCCGTCGACAGCGCGCCGGGCCAGGGCACGCGGATCCGCATCCGGCTGCCGCGCGTACGCGATCCGGGCGCAAGCCCGTCGGGCGCCGGCGAGGATCCGTCGTTGCCGGCGGCCGCCGACGCGGGCGACAGCGACGGCCGCGCCGGGGCCGGATCGCTAGCCTAGCCGCGCCCCGGCGCCGAAGCGTCGCCGCGCACGAAACCTCGCCCGGCTAGCGCGAGCCCTGGGCTCAGTCGTCCTTCCGCGGCCAGGCCTTGTCCTGGCCCGCGCCGATCTGAGTCGCGCCGACCAGGATCACCAAGCCCAGCGCGGTCGCCAGGATCAGGATCCACGGGCGCAAATACCACGGCTGCGGATTGGAGATGCGCAAGCTCGCGGCCAACGGCGACCAGCGTCCGCCGAGCGTGCGCGCCTGCACTTCGAACACGTGTTCGCCCCAAGGCACGGACGCGTACAGGACGCTGCGGCTTTTGCCCGCCTCGACCCAGTCGTGGTCGAAACCGAGCAAGCGGAAGCGGAAATAGGTATCGCGCGGCCGGCTCAGGTTGATGCCGGTGTAGCGGATTTCCAGATTCTGGGCGAAAGGGGGCAAGGTCAACGCCGCTCCGGCGATGTTCTGCTCGCGTCCGCCGACCGTCGCGCCTTCGATGCGCGAACGGATCGTCAAGGGACGCACGCCGGGAACTTGCCTCGGATCGATCGTCGCGTACCCCTCGACCATGGAAAACCATAACCGGCCCTGCGAGTCGCGATGGCAGGAGGTCGAATGGCCGCCGTTGACTTCCGCAGGAATCAAGCCGTCTTCGGCGCCGTAACCGATGGATTCGATATCCGCCGCCGCGGCCGCGGGATCCGGCAGCAAAGTCACGCCGCGATTGCCCGCCAGCCACAGGCGGCCGCGGTGGTCGGGAAGAATGCACGAGACGGTGTCGTCGATCAGGCCGTTGCGGCTGTCGTAGCGGCTCAGGCGGCCATCGCGGATGCGGTTCAAGCCGCCGCCGTAGGTGCCGATCCACAGCGTGCCGTCGTTCGGGTCTTCGTACAGCGCCCGCGCGAACCGCGACGACAGGCCTTCGCGCGGCGTCCATTGTTCGACGATCCGGCCGTCGAGCACGCGCCACGCGCCGCCGTCGCCGACGAACCAGTAGCCTCCGCGCCGGGCCGCGACCAGATTGTTGATGCTCAGCCCGCGCAGCGCCTCGATGCGCCGTTCGCCGGTCGGCCGTCCTGCGCCGTCCACGCCGATTTCGAGGGTCGAGCCGCGCAGGCCGATCAAGAAGCGGTCGCCGTACGCCCACACATTGAGCGCGCCGCGCTCGGACCAGTTCCCGACCCGGGTCGATTCGCCGGCGACGACGCGGAACAGATTGCCCTCGGCGGTTCCGACCAGCAGCGCGCCGTCGCGGCCGGCCGCCAGATTGGTCACGCAATCGTCGTCCTCGCCCGGCCGCAGCGGCTGCAACGGCATCGGCCCGCCCTCGCGCCAATGGCGCAGCCCGCCGCAGGCCGACCCCAACCACAGCCCGCCTCGCCCGTCGGCGAGGATCGCGCGCCCGGCGATGTTCAGTCCCGCCCTGGGCACGGGCAGCAGACCGAACAAGGGGCTGCGTACGCGCAACAAGCCGCGGTTGCCGCTGCCGATCCACAGATTGCCTTCGTCGTCCCGTCCCAGCCGGGTCACGCCGACGCCGGACAGCTCGCGCACTTCGCTCCACCGGCCCGGACCGCGTTCGCGCAGCAGCTGCCCCGAGGCGGTGGCCACCCACCAGCGGCCGTCGGCCGCCTGCAAGGCGTCGGTGGGCTGGGCGATGCCCAACGGCCGCCAGCGCCCGGCGCCGGGTTCGTAGCGATACAGCGCGCGATCGGTGCCGATCAGCAACTCGTCGCCGCTGCGTTTCAGCATCCGCACCCATGCGTCGCCGGCCGGCAGCGGAATCGGGCGCAGCCGCCCGTCCGTCACGGCGAAGAGTCCGTCGGCGCCGGCGACGTAGACGCGCCCGCGTCCATCGCGGGCGATGTGGGCGCGCCCATAGCGGCCGGGATCGATCCAGCGCGCTTTCTCGCTGGCCGGATCGAGCACGAACAGGCCCGCGCTGCTGGCGATCCACAATTCGCCGCCGGGCATCTCGAACAGGGTGTTGATCTGGCAGGTGCCGCCGCAGACCGGCACGGGCCGGAACCGGCCGTGCGCGTACACGCTGAGCCCGGCGTCCTGGGTTCCGATCCACAGGCGCCGTTGCCGATCCTCCAGCAGGGCCGAGATCCGGTCGCTGACCGGACCGGCCTGCGCGCTCGAACGCGCGCCGCGCGCATCCAGCGCGGGCCGGTTGCGGAAGGTGGTGAAGGTCAGCCCATCGAACCGCGCCAGCCCGCCGAACGTGCCGATCCACAGATAGCCGTCGCGGGTCTGGACGATCGCGTTCACGCCCGACGGCGGCAATCCGTCGTCGGTGCCGTAGGCGTGCACGCCGACCCGGTAGTCCGGATGCCGCAGCGGCGCCGAGGCCGAGACGGCGTGGCTCAAGACCAACCCGGCGAGGAGGCCGAGCGCCGCCCGCAGCCAGCCCGCGAATCCTTTCACTTGGTTGCCGTCGCGGCGGACGCCGGTGCGCGAGCGCTTCACCAATTGAGGACATACCCGATGCCGCGCACCGAACGCAGCGGCAGTTCTTCCTCGGTGGACTGCTGGCATTTCTTGCGCAAGCGGTGGACCAGCATTTCCAGCCGGTGCGGATCGAAGTCGTAGGCGTTGCGGACCAGCTTGGCGATCAAGGTCTCGCGCTGTACCGGAACGCCGGGCGTCGCCGCCAGCACGGCCATCACCTGGCGCTCGGCCAAGCTCATTTCGACCTCGCGTCCGCGCGGGGTCAGGATGCTCCATCCGCGCTCGTCCAGGCGCCACTTCATCCGCGGCGGCGCGGGCTCGGTGTCGTTGACGACCCAGCGCGAGAGATTGCGCAAGGTCGCCACGACCTCTTCCATGTCGGCCGGCTTGGGCAGATAGGCGTCCGCGCCCGCGCGCAGGCCGCGCATCCGGTCTTCGCTGGAGGCGTATCCGGTCAGCATCACGATGCCCACGCGCGGCGACAGCCGGCGCAAATGGCTTGCGATGCTGAAACCGTCCTCGTCGGGCAGATGGATGTCCAGCAACACCAGATCGTAGGCTTGGAGCGTCATCGCCCGGTACAGATCGAGCGCCCGGGGCATGCCGACCGCGGCGAATCCCGACTGGTTGAGCACCGGCAAAAGCACTTCTTCTCGGAAGACGCTGTCGTCTTCCACGACCGCCAACGTGGGCGGGCGACCGGTTTCTCCCCGCGCGCGAGCGTCGGTCATAACGTCCCCTGCAACTAACCAACGGCCCCAACGACAGCAAAAGTATACGTTCCGTACGGCACCGAAACTGTACGGAATGTTTGCGGCGAAGCTGCAAGCAAGTTGGCTTTCGTGACGGTAATCACTACGCTCCGGGCGTTCGCTCGCGACAGGCGCGAACTGCGGTCGCGCGGTATCGCCGCGGCGGCGAACGCGGCCTTGGCGGATAGCGGCGCGAGCGCGCTTCGGCGCGATGGCGGCGGCGACGGGCGCCTCGCGTCCGGCGACGCGGCAAGCCTCGCAGCGCCGGCGCGCCGCTCTCAGGGGACGAGGGCGTGCGGCCGGCGCCGGCTCGCCGTCGCTGGCGCAAGCCGGCGGCGAGCAGAGGCTCGGCGATTTCAACCGCGTGCGCCCGATGCCGCGGATCGCGCGGCGCTCGCCCCGCGCGCTCGGCCGCGGCGCGCGGTTACACGCTGATCGGCACGTCCGTCGCGCCGCGCAGGTTGATGCGGCCGTTCCAGCGCACCCGGCCGGACAAGGCCAGTTGCGGGAACCGGTTCACCAGCCGGCTGATCGCCACCCTCCCCTCCAGCCGGGCGAGCGCGGAGCCGAGGCAGTGGTGCGTGCCGACGCTGAACGACACGTGGTGGCGGGCCTGTTCGCGGTCGATCCGCAGCACGTCGGCGTCCGGACCGAACATCCGCTCGTCCCGGTTGGCCGAGCCGAGGCAGGCGATCATCATCGCGCCGGGCGGGATCTCGCGGCCGCCGACCTGATACGGGGCCAGGGTGATCCGGCGGGTCTGGTGGGTGGGACTGTCGTAGCGCAGGAATTCCTCGACGGCGTTGCCGATGAGGTCCGGGTTCGACCGCAGCAGCGCCAGCTGGTCGGGATGGCGCAACAGCGCGGCGACGCCGTTGCCGATCAGGTTGACGGTCGTATGGTGGCCGGCGATGAAGAGCAGCAGGATCTGCGCCACCAGCTCGTCGTTGGAGAGAAAGTCGCCGTTATGGTCCGCCTGGATGAGCGCGGTCAGCAGGTCGTCGGCCGGGTTGTTGCGCTTCCACGCGATGACCTCGCGCATCATGCCCGACAGCTCGACCTCGGCGTCGACGATGGCCGTCATCACATCGGAATCGGCGACCGGCTCCAGCGCGATGACCAGCGTCTCGGTCAGTTCGAGCAGCCGCTTGGGATCGGCGATGTCCGGCATGCCGAGCATCGTGGAGATCACCGCGAACGGCAGCGGGAACGCGAGCGCATCGATCAGGTTGACCGAGCCGGCTTCGGCGATGCGGTCCAGCGACTCGTCGACCAGCTCGGTCACCATCGGTTCCAACGCGGCGATCGAGCGCGGCGTGAACACCTTGCCCACCAGCGACCGCAACCGGGTGTGGTCCGGCGGGTCGCTGTCCAATAAGGTCACCAGCTTGACGGGCGCGTTGGCGATGAGTTTCTCGTACTGGTCGCGCATCGGGCCGGCGCCGAGGTTGTTGTCGGCCACGGACAGCCGGGCGTCGCGCAGTAGCGTGGAAACGTCGGCGTGCCGCGACACGAACCAGAACCCCATCGGGTGCTCCTGCACCGGGTGGGTGTCGCGCAGCGTGCGGTAGTGCTCGTACGGGTTCTCGTCGAACCCCGGCGAGAACGGGTTGAACAGTTCCAAGGCCTCTCCGGTTTTCTGGGGCGCCTCGATGTCTTCGGTGGTCACGCTCATAGTCTGGTGTCTCCCACTCTCGGTCATGATTGGGTTCGGTTCGCATCGAACCTGTTCGCAAGAAAACTAGCCGCGAGGTTTCGGCGTTCTTACGGGCGGACGGCCCGTGCGAGCCGATGGGACGCCGGAGGTTCGAGTGTCCAGCAGGCGTCCCACCCCAACGCGTCGATCGGCGGTGGCGGGCCGCGCGCCGAGTCGCCCGCGACGATTCGGTCAGCGGATGTCCTCGAGGTCGACGAGGTCCACCTTGGCGTGGACGTACTTGTCTTCCAGCAAGCTCGACCGCAGCGTGGTCGCAAAGAACTTATGGCTGTCGTCGACGAGCGTCAGGTTCAACAGGGGATACGGCAAGAAGCCGACATCCGAGAAACCGACATCCTGGATCAGCGCGACTTCGATCTTGCCGCTGGGCAGCGGCTTGTAGGTCCACTGGTTGTGGATGCGTTCCAAGCGAACCACGCCGGGCGTATGCGGCAAGCTGTTGGGCATGCCCACCACATCGAGCGTCACCGTCTTGGTCGCTTTGTCCTGATGGAAGATCGTCGAGATCAACAGTTCCCGATCGTCGAACGGCCCGGGCACTTCCACGCGCCACAGATCGCGGTCGTAGCCCCGTTGCGGGTTGAAGTCCATGATCCGCTTGAAGTCCTTGCAGCCGGGAATCCATTCCTTGCACACCTGCAGGTTGTCGCCGACGCCGATGTGCTGCGAGACCAGCTGGTTCAGCGTGTAGTCGCCTTCCATCACCGTGCGCATCTTCAGCATCGCGTCGCCCGGCGCCTTCATCACATAGACCTTGATGCCGTCCTCGTCCTTGGCCAGCTTCCATTGGGCCGAGCCGCAGGCCAGCCAGGTGAAATGCGCGACGATCACCGCCATCACGAACAGGCTGAAAGCGAAATAGATTCTTTTCCAGAGCGGATCCTTGACCTTCTTGGCAACGGTGGCCTTGTCCTTGGCCGCGGTATTCGATGCTTCGTTCATGCTGTCTCCCTGATGTCGCGATGGATTAGGTGATGGAACACAAGCGCCGCTCGCGAGGCGCGGCGGTCAGGCCGGAACCGCTTCGGCTTCGGCGGGCGCGCGATGGGTTTGAGTGAGAAGGTCGGCGAGATACTTCGCCAGGCACAGCAGGGTCAGCGTCGGCGCGACCCGTCCGTTCTCCGGGATCAGCGAGCCGTCGCAGACGTAGAGATCGCGCACGCTGGTTTCGAGTCGCGTATCGACGTCGCTGCCTACCCGCAGCGTGCCGAGCGCGCCGCCGGAGAACATCGGCGCCTTGAAGATGTCGCGGGCGCCGGCGCGTTCGAGGATCGCGCGCGCCGCCTGCTCGCCGCGCGCGAGCTTGTCGAACACCGCGGCATCGAGCGTCTTGTTGTAGCGGCCGTCGGCGGAGAGCCCGCCGCCGACTTCGTCGTGGGCCATCACCGTGACGCCGATGCTCTCGGGATAGGCGAACATGCGCGAAATCTGCATGTACTGCAGCATGAACATGCGGAACGGCAGCTTGTGCACGTTCGCGTCCTTCAGCGCGATGCCCTCTTCCAGCGTGGTTTCCATCGTGCCGCAGAAACTGTCGACGCCGCGAAGGCCCGGGACGCGCCCGAACAGGGTAACGGCCGGATCGATGTAGTAGCCGCCGGCGGCGACATGGTCCAGCCCGCTGCCGCGCAGCAGCACCGGCGTCGCCAGCGAGCCCGCGCAGACCACGACCCGCTCCGCGCGGAACTGCACCGCTTCTTTCTTGATCCGGCATTCCACGCCGACCGCGCGCCCGTTCTCGATCAGCACCCGTTCGGTGAGCGCCTGGCACTTCAGCACCGCGCCCAGGCGCACGGCTTCGTCGACGAAGGTCAGCGCCTTCCACTTGGCCTCGTACGAGTAAACGCCGCTGCACTTGGACTGGTCGATCAGCATCAGCTTCTTCTTCCAGTCGTAACCCAGCGCGAGGGCGGCTTCGCGCACCTTGTGCGCCTGCGGGCTCATGAGCTCGTCGGCCATCTCGGCGAGCGGGACCTGCAGGCGCATCGCATCGTAGGCGGGCTGCAGGTCGATGCCGAGCGCGCGATAGGCGGCGATCGGCGGTTCGTCCATGACCGCCATGAACATCGCGCTCGATCCGCCCGCGGCGTACACCCGGGCGTCCTTGAGCTTGTCGGCCACGGGGACCTCGTTGAACATCGACCCGAGCGTCCAGAGCGTCTCCTTGAGCGGGATATACGGCCCGCGCTCCAGGATCAGCACCTTCTGCCCGCTACGGCTGAGTTCGCGCGCGATCACGGCGCCGGCGGTGCCGGAGCCGACCACGATGCAATCGTAGGTTTCGTTGTCGGTGGACATGCTCATGACTTGTTCGACTCCTGCTGTGCCCCGCCGTTGCCCTGAGTCAGGTACTTGCGGTAGAGCTGTATGTGACGCTCGCGAAAAGCGAAATCGGTCAGCGAGCGCTGGCTGAGGAACTCTTCGTCGATGTCGACGTTGAGCGCGACATCGGTGTGCTCCCAATTGGTGATGCGGCGCTTGGTGAGGTTGTTCATCACGGCCTTCGTGACCAGCCAAACCTTGCCGAACTGCTTAACTTCCATCGCCGAGTACTGCTTGTATTGCCTGCCGCTGCGGTCGTAGAGGTCCTCTTTCAGCGCGATGAAACGCTCCTTGTCGATATAGGAGACGATGCGGCCGTAGTAGGAGCGCTTGAGGCGGCTCTGGGTCGGGGTCAGCTCGATCTTCCAGACCGGGCGGTCGCGGAAGGTGTCCTCGCCCAGCAGCTTGTAGGTGTAATCTCGGACCTTTCTGACGTCCGCGTCCTCGGCCGAGACCTCCGAACCGAACAAGGCGCCGCTCTCGCTGCTGTCGGCGACCGACACGATGCGCTTGACCTTGCTCAACACCGGCAGATAGACCCAGAAGTCGGACGCCTTGTCCGCGGGGTAGCCCCAGGACAGCGTCGCCGTGTTCTTGTCGCTGATCGGTTGGATGATGACGTCGAGCGCCTTGAATTCCAGATCGCGCTCTCCCGGCGCGCCCGGCGTGGTGCGCGTCCTGCTGAACGACTCGACGACCACGACGCGCGGCTTCTCGGCGCAGGACAGCTTTCCGCCGCCGACCTGGTAACGGCAGGTCGAATACTTCAACTGGCGGGCCGAGGACGAAAAGCTGTGATTCGTCGCATCGTCCACCTTGATCATGATCTCCCGGGCATCCTGCGCGAGGGATGCCGTCGGCGCGGCCAGGAACAGCGCCGCGAGCAAAATACGGCTGGCGGTATTCATTCAACGGTCTCCTTTTTGAACTTCGGTTTGAATGCCAACAACAAGGCAGGCAGCAGGAACAGGTCGTTGAGCAGGCCGATGAAGATCGCGAGCGCGCCGAACTTGCCCATGTTGGACGTGCCCGCCGCCGAGGCGACTGCCATGATTCCGAAGCCCAGGCCCAGGATCAGCGCGGTGAACACCACGCCCGGGCCGGCTTCGCTGATGGTTTCCCGCAACGCGGCGTTGACGTCGCCGTTCTTGGCTAGCTTCTGCTGGTAGTGCGAAATGAAGTGCACGGTGTCGTCGATCGAGATGCCGATGATGATTGGCGCGAGCATCATGGTGAAGAAATCCAGCGGGATTCCCGAGATGCCGAGCAAGCCCAGCGCGAGCAGCGCGGGGATCAGGTTGGGAATCAGCGCGATCAGTCCGACCTTGAACGAACCGAACACCAGCAGCAGGATCACGCTCACCACCACCAGGGCGATGCCGAAGGTGATGGCCTCGTTCTCGGTGATGTACTGGGCCGCCTGCATCGCCAGGGCGAAGACGCCGGTGATGGATACCTCGGCCTTGGGGTACTTCGTCTTCAGCTTCGCCATCATCTCGTCGATGTCGGCGCGCATTTGCTCGAAGACCGCTTGGTATTCGTACGATCCGTAGCTGTGCAGCGAGATCTTGATGTTGGCCTTGCGGTAGTTATCGTCGACCAGACGCTGGCGCTCGCTCGGATTCGCGCTGTTGAACATGAACAGCGTTTGCGCCAGCGTTTCGCGCGTTTCGGGAATCCGCTCGTACTGCGGCGCGTTGCCGTTGAGTTTGCGGTTGGCGTCCTTCGCCACATCGGCGATGGAGTTGGTCATCACCACGTACTTCTTGTACTTGGCCTCGAACTTCTTCTGCAGCTCGTCCATCGCCTTCAGAACGTCCGGGTCCTGCAGGGCGAAGTCCTCCTTGAAGTCGAGGTACAGCACCATCGCGTAGGCGCCCATCATGTGCTCGTCGGCGACTTTCACGCTCTGGGTGAAGGTCGAGTCCTTCGGGTACTGGTCCAGAATCTGCGAGTCGATCTTGACCTGGGTCGCGCCGTAGAGGGACACCGCCAGCATCAGCATGAAGGGAACGATGAACGCGACCGGACGCTTCTCAACGAGCGGAAAGACCTTCTCCAAGGCCGACTTCAAATGCGGAAGCACATCCAGAAACCGCTTTTTCTCCGGCGTGGCGACGACGGTCGCCTTCTTCGAGACCGTCGGCCACAAGTCGATCAGTACCGGCAGCAAGTAGAAGGTCAGCAGCAGCGCGAACAGGATGCCGAGGGTCGACATGATCGCGAAGCTCTGGATCGGAACCACCGGCGTGATGTTCAGCGCCATGGTGCCGGTCATGTTGGTGAGACCGGTCAGGAGCAGCGCTACGCCGGCGAACTTATAGGTATGGCGCAGCGCCTCGCGATGGTCGACGCCGGAGGTGCGCTGGTGGGTGTAGCCGGTCAGCGTGTGCACCGTATCGGCGACGCCGACGGTGAGAATCAACAAGATGGTGAGAATCAAGAAACCGGTGACGGTGAGTCCGAGCAACCCGGCGGCGCCGAGGGTGAAAACCGTGCTCAGGATGACGATCAGCATCGACCACACCACGGCCGACGCGGAACGGAACAGGAACCACAGCAGCACCACGATGATCGCGAACGCGGCCAGATAGAGAATGCCCATCTCTTCGGACATCTTCACATCGTGTTCGGCGGCCGCGGTGTTGCCGACCGCGTAGAAGTCGAACTGCTTGGCGTACTCGGGCTTACCGAGGATCTTCTTGATCTCCTCGAACAGCTTCAGGTAGTCGGCCTGATCGGTGGGCTTGAACTCGACCGGCTTGTCCCCGTCGGCCGGGGCAGCCTGCTCGAGCGACAGGACCGTGTCCTCGGTAACGGCCTCCGCGTCGACCGGGACGGTGCCGAAGTCGGTTTCGATGTAAATGCCGCCGTACTTGTGATCGCGCGAGAAGAACTGCAGCGGAAGCTGCTTCTCGGATTCGGCGATCGCCTTGATCTGGGCGATGGCTTCGGGCGAGGTGGGCACGGTGTCGCCGACCAACTGCCTGGAGGCCAGCACGTCGCCGTCGACCGTCAGCACCGGGGCGTTCACCAAGGTGTCGACCTTGACGATGTGTTCCAGCGCGGACTTCTCGCCTTCCTTGAGCTTGGCGCGGAAGTTGATCAGATCGTTCTGGATGCCGCGCGCGGCTTCCAGCGAAGCCGGCGAGAACACGTCCCCATCCTTCGGCTTGTAGACGATATAGACGCCGTCTTCGCTGCCGAACTGCGCGTGATAGCGGTTGAACGCGATCAGCGTCGGGTCGTCCTTGCTGAACCACCCCTCGATGGTCATGTCCATGCGCAGCTTGCCGATGCCGAAGACGCTCGCGGCGAGCAAGGCGAGGAACACGATGCCGACCAGCAGGCGTCTCTTGCGCAACGCATCCGGTACGTTTTCGAAGTGCTCGGACAATCGGTTTACGAGTCGATCTCTAACGGACATGAAGGCACTTCCTGTTGGTCATGGTGATTGCCCCGCGCAGGTTCGACACCGGCGCGGACACAGGCTGATTGAGGGGTCAATACGGCGATGCGTCGCGGGCCCTGCCCGCGCTACCGGTCGCGCCGGGCCGGCGGCTCATAGGAAGATCCTCGCGATCGCCGCGCTTCCATCCGCGCCGACGACGGAAATATGGTCCGCGTCGATATCGATGCAGGAAGCGGGCTTGGCCAGGAACTTGCTCCAGCCGAGCGTCGGCGACTGATCGCCGTTGCTTCGCGTCGCCCGCACGATCACCGTCTCGCAGGCTTCCGGCAGCTTTTTCGGGCGATAGCTGCGGCATGCCTTCTCGTTGGCGAGCGAAATCCGATACGCGAGCATGAAATTCTCTCTGGGCATCCAGAATCCGTTTCGCTGGACCAGATCGAAGAGATAGTCGGCCCACCGATCCTCGGGGACTTCGCGGAACTCGTCGGCGCTCATTTCCCACTTGCCGCCGAGCGAACGGATCAGATTGGCGAAGGACTCGAAAATCTCGTCCGAGAGGCTCCGCATCGACGGCCCCGGGCAGCGGCAATCCACCAGCACCAGCCGCTCGACCGCGATGTTCTTCTTCATCAGCTGATGGGCCATCTCGAAGGCGGCGACGGCGCCGTTGGAATAGCCGAGCAGGCTCAGCTTGTCGCAGTCGCGCAACGCCGCCAGGGTGGCGATATTGGCTTCGGCCATCGCGCGTATCGAGTCGAGCGGTTCGCGCTTGCCGTCCAGGCCGACCGACTGGATTCCGAACATCGGACGGATGCCGTTCATCGCGCGGCTCAAAGTCCGCAGCGACAAAACGCTGCCGTCGGCGCCCGGAACGGCGAAGACCGGCGTTCCCGACCCGTTGGTCTGCATCGGCACCAGGTCGTCGGCGACCGCATCGCGGCTTACGAACCAGGTTTCGAGGTCGGTTTTCGCCGACGCGGCGATGCGCAGCAGCTTCGAGCGCGAGGCCACGGCCGGCGCGGCAGGCGCGGCGGCCTGTCCGACGACGTGGATGCGATCGATCTTGGCCGGATAGGTTTCGGCCAGATGAGCAGCGAGGCGCTCGATGTTCGGATAATTGAAAACGACGCTGGGAGAAAGGTTTTCGCCGAGCAATCCGATGAGTTTTTGGATCACCGAGGCCATTCCGACCGAATCGAAGCCGAGATCGAGAAAATCCAGGCCGACATCGACGTCCGTGCGCGGCACGCCGAGCACCGCGGCGGCTTCCTGCGTCAGGAACAGCGCGATCTTGTCCGCGGCGTCAAGCGTTTGCGCCTGTTCGCCGTCGGCAAGCGCATCGACGAAACGCAACTTGCGCTCGGCATCGCGCGTGCAGCCGCCGTCGATCTCTGTCTTGGCTTTCTGCGGCCTCGCTACGGTGGGGATCTCTACCCGCTTCGGCGCGTCGGCGTCGTCGAAATCCAGCCAGTAGCGGTTCTTAGCGAACGGATACAGCGGAATGTCGACCAGCTGCGGCAGCGCTTGGGCGTTGCGGCGACGGGTCAGCGCCACCTCGCGCCAGTAACGCTCCCAGGGCATATCGATGCCGGCCACCCACAGCGTCGCGATGTCCTTCAACAGGCCTTCGCGCAGGTTCTCGAGCAGCTTGTCCTCGCCGATCTGCGACTTGATCATGCTGAAGACGCGGCTGTTGTCGCGCGCCTGCGGGCCGCCGATGAAGATCGGTCCGCTGCCCTCCGCCGGCTTGTCCGCGGCCAGATGCTTGGCGGCGCGCGTCAACGCTTCGGTCAGCTCCTTGTGGCTGGCGGCGACGATAGCGATCCGGTGCTCCATCGGCACGGTCGCCAGCTGCAGGGTGTAGGCGATGTCCTCCAGCAGCGAACGGCTGGCATAGAGGGCCAGCGATTCCTGCAGGGACTCGCGCGCGAGGGTCAACGATTCCTGCAGGGATTCGCGCGTTCGCGCCGAGAAGACGAACAGCTGGCTGCCGCCCTGCTCCGTGCGCGCGGGGCCGTGGCCGGTGCGGTATTCCTCGAACAGCAGATGCACGTTGACGCCGCTGTCCGAGAACGAGTTGACGCCCGCGCGGATCGGCTCGTCGCCGCGGCGCAGCGTGTCGAACGGCAGCGGGTGGTCGGCGATATACAGCGGATGCGCCGGCGATTCGATGTCGATGAAGCTGTTGAGCGTCTTCTTGGTGATCGTGGCGGGAAACTGCTTGTGGTGCAGCGACAGCGCGACCTTGATCGCGCTGGCCACGCCGCTGGCCGGCTCGACATGGCCGATGTTGCCCTTGATGCTGCCGAGCGCGCAGTGCTTGTCGCCCGGCGTCGGCGCGTTGAACGCGTTCTTGATGCCTTCGAACTCGAAGGAATCGCCCCACTTGGTGGCGTAGCCGTCGACTTCGATGTAGCGCACCGAGTTCGGCGCGATGCCGTGCTTCTCGTAGCATTCGGCGATCACGTCGGTGATGGCTTCGTGCTTGATCTCGGAGATGAAGCCGGCGCGGCCGCGGTTGTTCTGATGGGTCGCGACGACCTTGGCGAAGATGCGGCGGTTGTCGCGCTCTGCGTCGTCCAGCCGCGTCAGCACCAGCAGGCCGACGCCTTCGCCGCGGGTGAAGCCGTTGGCGGCGTCGTCGAACACGCCGCAGCTGCCGTCGGGCGACAGCAGGCCGTAGCGCGCGATGGCCGCGTAGTCGCCTTCGAACAGATTGAGCGATACGCCGCCGCAGATGGCCACGTCGCACTCGCCCTGCGCCAAGGATTGACAGGCTCGGTGGATCGCGAGCCCGGACGAGGCGCAACTCGCGTTGACCACCTCGCTCGGCCCCTTGAAGTCGTACAGGAACGAGATGCGGTTGGCGAGGTAGTAGATCGGACTGGACGAGCTGAGCGCCGGAGCGTTCGGGACGCGATGCAGATTGCTGCGCAGGTGATGCTCGTACTCGGCGTACTCATAACCGAGGAAGAGTCCCGTGCGCGTGCCCCGCAGCAGGTCCGCGCGCAGACCGGCGTTCTGCAGCGCGTGGTACAACGCCTGCGTCGCCAGGCGCTCCTGCGGGTCGCACAAGCGGGCGTCGTCTTCGCTGAGGCCGAAGAAGGCGGGGTCGAAGCGATCGACCTCCTCGATCAGCGCGCCCCAGCGCGGCGCGGCGTCGGCACTTGGAGCGCTGCCCCAACGATTTCCTGTCAGCCGCGCGATCAACGAGCGCTGATCCATCAGGTTGTGCCAGAGCGCTCCCGGTGTCGCGGCATCCGCGAACCGACAGGCCATGCCGACGACCGCGATGCCGAGGTTGCCGGTCGGCAGCGCGACCGCCGGCAGTTCGGCGGGCTCGGCGGCGCGCTCGTCGGCGGACAGGCCGAAGTAATGCGAAAGCGCGTCGCTGTGGTGTTCCAGCAGATGGTCGATCAGCGCTTGCTTGGAGGCGAAGCGCTCGCCGCGCAGGTCCAGGCCGTATTCGTCGCGGACGAAAGCCAGCATGCGGCCGAGCCCCCCCGCCCCGTCGGCGCTGGGCGGCCGCTGCGCCTGCGCGCGGCGGCGCGGGACAGCGTCCCGTTCGAGCGGCCTCGCCGCTGCCTTGGCCGCGACGACGGGCGCGGGCTGCGCGGCGACGGCCGCCTGCGCCTTCGGCGTCGACGCGGCCGGGGCCTCGCTCATCATGCCGCCGAGGGCGCCGGCCAGCTCGCTGATCGACTTGACCGCCGTCAGCTGCGCCGGCGTGATCGACACCTTGAGCTGCTTGCTCAGGTTCGTCATCAACTCGATCGCGATGATCGAGTCCATGCCGAACGAATCGAAGTCGGCGTCGACATCCAACCGATCGACCGGGATTTTCAGCGTGGACGCGACCGTTCTCGCGATCGTGTCCAACAACGGCAGTTCCGCGACAGCGCTCATGTCAGGTCCCCGGATTCTTCTGCCAACGCGAGGTCGGCGGTAAGCAGCGCTCTCAGTCGCTCCATTTCGTTGCGCGGCGACGCATTGCCGGGCCGCGCGGGCGCGACCGCCGCGGCTTCGGGCGGCGGCGCGGCGTCCTGCGTCGGTTCCTCATCGGGTTCGCGGAAGAAGCCGCTGGCCTTCAGCGTCGACATGCTCGCCTTCACGCCGGCGATCACCGCTTCGATATCCGCGTCGCTGTGGGCGGTGGTCAGGAAGCAATTGCCCTGGATGTTGGTCTCCACGCCTTGCATGCGCAGCAGGATGAAGAACAACGCTTCGGTCACGCCCCAGTAGCTGTCGACGAAGCGGAAGCGGAACAGCGAGCCGAAGGTATCGATGACCACCGGCAGGCGCTCTTCGCGGAAGAACGCATTGAGCGTGTCGGCGAGATCGGTGGTCTTCCGGTTGAGCCCCTGCTGGAAGCAAGCGCAGGTGCCGTCGGGCGCCGTCTCGGCGCTGCGCTTCTTGATTTCGCTCAGCACCGCGAGCGCGGCGGCGATCTTCAGCGGGTTCTGCGAATGCGTGCCGGCCATGCCGGTGCGCTTGGAACTGGGCATGCTGTCGTCGTCGAAGCGCCAGGTGCCGCCGTCGACCAGATCCATGTACTTCGCCGCGCCGGCGATGACCCCGGTCGGCAGCCCGCCGCCGGGAATCTTGCCGTAAGTCGCCATGTCCGCCTGGATGCCGAACAGCCCCTGCGCGCCGCGATGGCAGACCCGGAAGCCGGTGATCATCTCGTCGAAGATCAGCGGGATGTCTTTCTCGATGGTCAGCTGGCGCAGCGCCTTGAGGAACTCGACCGGCTTCTTGTACGGATGACGGGACTGCACCGGCTCGACCAGCACAGTGGCGATCTCGCCGGCGAGTCGCTCGATGGTATCGAGCGAGGCCATGTCGCCGTAGTCCAACACGATGATCTGGTCGGCGAACTCCTGCAGAATGCCCGGCGCCAACGGGAAGCTGTTGCCAGCGAGATCCCGGGTGGCTGCCACCGCGTCCGACAAGCCGTGATAGGCGCCGTCGAACAGCACGATTTTCTTGCGGCCCGTCGCCGCGCGCGCGATGCGCACCGCGAACATCACCGCCTCGGTACCCGACTGCGTGAACAGCGCGCGTTCGTGGCCGGTGATCTCGCAGAACAACTGGCAGGCCCGGAAGATCATGTCGGAATAGCCGACCAGCGGGATGCCCTGGTCCAGGCTGTGCTTGATCGCCTCGATCAGGAACGGCGCGCGGTGCCCGAACAGATTCACGCCCATGTCGCCGGAGATGTCGATGTACTTGTTGCCGTCGGCGTCGTGGACGTAGGCGCCTTCGGCTTTCGTATACGTGATCTGGAAGTGGAGCTTCTTCAGATCCTTGATCAGGTGGAAGGCGCGGCGCTGATCGACGAAGTGGACCTGATGCTCGAGGACATTGGCCTTGGACTTCGGCACGAAGCGGTCGTACTTCTCGACGAGCGCGGCGATCCAGGCACGGTGCTCGTCATTGAGGTCGCGCTGGTCGAGCGCTTTCAAGGGCCGCGCGGCGCCCTTGTCCCCCCGCGACGGTGCGATGCCGTCCGCGCGGCGAACGATCGCCAGCACCTGCGACTGCGACTCCTTGTCCAGCGACTGGAACAGGCGCATGGCGTCCTGCTTGCCGATCTGCTTCGACAGGATTTTCTTCGATACGTCTTCAACGGTCGTCTGCATGGCGTGATCCATCTCGCGGTCGTTAGAACTGATATTGATATCGGACGACGAACTGCTTCTGGTCGCGATACGGCCAGGTCCCACTGCGCTTGTCCCGCTCGTCGGCGAGGAACAATTCGAAATAGACCGTGGAGTTGTCGTCGATCGCGTAGGAGCTGAGGAACTTCTGCTGGAGGCTGGTGTACGGCTTGGCATAAATGGCGAGCCAAGTCAGGGTCAGGTCGTCGCTGAAGAAGCGGTTGGTGATCGAGCCGATCAACTGGTACTCGTCGCGCTCGCGGCCGACGATGTCGCTGCGCCAGTCGAGCAAACGGCTCCAGACCACTTCGGCGCTGTAGGTGAGCGGCCGCCCGCCCGGCGAATAGTCGAAACCGAAGCTGGAATCGAACTGGTCGCTTTCGACGATCGAAAGGTCGCTGCTGCCGGCCGGGCGCGCGAAGTAGGCGCGCGGGCTTTTCAGCGCGACTTCGGTGCGGAACAGGAAGTTGTCCTTGGCGATGTTCGCGGCGAAGCCGTACATCTGGAAGCGTTGCTGGCGCACCAGGTAATCGTTGTCGATCAGCGACGCCAGCATCAGGCTCAGGTCGCTTTTGCCGAAGGTGCGCTTCCAGCGCAGGCCGTACTCGTACTTGTCGGTTTGGTTCCAACTGTCGTTGGGTTTCTTCTTGTCGAAGGAGCCCGGAATGTCGTACTCGGAGCCGCGGTCCGGATACTTGTTGTAGCCCGGCTTGGGCACGAAGAACGCGCTCCACTGCCCTGTCGCGCCGAAATGGTCCATCGTCGCCATCGGCTGCCCGATCCGCGACTCCTCCAGCGAGATGAAGAAGAACTCGGAGCTGTTGCGCGGACTGACTTCATCCGTGATCGCGCCGCCCTCGGAAACGCCCCAGGGCAGGATCTGGTAGCCGATGCGGAAGCTGGTATTGCCGAAGCTGCTCTGGAGGTAAGCCTCGCGCGTGACCAGTTCGCGAAAGAAATCCTCGTCCTTGGCCTTGGCGCGGTGGTCGTTGCTCCAGTACAGATTGAGCTTGGTGTCCAGGCGCAGATACAGATTGCTGGTCAAGGGCTTCGAGTACTCCAGCCGCACGGACGAGCGGTTGTTCACCAGCCGCTTCGGCGCAGCGAACTTGTACGAGTTCTCGTGCTTCAAGCTGACGCGCAACGGATCCAGCCAGGCCGCGAGCGTGCTGTTGTCGTCCGTCGGGCGCCCGGCCGGGTCCTCATCGCTGCCGGTCGCCGATACCGGCGCGCCTGCCGCCTCACCGACGGGATCCGCGTCGTCGGCCGGTGGCTTGCCATCGATGCGCGACGCCGGCGCGCCTGGGGCACCGCCGCTATCGCCGTCCGCGTTCGTATCGATCTCGATTTTCAGGTCGTCGAGGTTGGCAGCCGTGTCGTCGCTTTGCTCCGGCGGCGGCGCGCTGGCGACTGCGCCGCCGTGCGCGTTCGGCGGGATCGCCTGCGTCTCGGCGGGCGGATCGATCACGACGCCCTTCAGGAAATCGTCGCCCGGATCGGGCGCAGGCTCGGTCTTCGGCGTCTGCGCGCAGGCACCGAAGGCCACCCCGAGAGCCAGCAGGGAAACCGCAATCGGCTTCATCGATCGCGCCTGCAGCGGGTTCGGACGACAGCGCGGTTCGCGGACGCGCGCGAATGGGAGAAACACGATCTTCATTCAGGTCTCGTGCGCCTTGTAGATCTCATCCGAAAAATTTCCGAGTTCGACACCCAGAGGCGCATGCGACCTTCCGCCTTGCGGCGAGATCGCGTAAGCGGAACGACGCGAAGGCGATTCCCTATCCAATAAGTTCATATGCGTTCGATTCACGATGCGATCACCGCCTCGTCGCCATATCCGCTCGCTGCGTCGCGATCCCGGTAATAGCGAACCTCCTCCGACACCCACAGATCGTCGAGCGCGCGCTGGGAGATGACCTTGATCAGCGCCACCTGATCCAGGTCGGAGGCGACGAACGCTTCCAGCTCGCACATGGCTTCCTCCGGCTCGATCGAGCCGATCCCCAGGCTTTCCATGCGCTTGCGGTAGAACGCGTCGGTGACGACGCCGACGCTGCCCCAATAGGCCCAATTGACGATCTTGACCGGGTACGCACAGCGCGCGCGCATGGCCTGGGCGAAGCTGTCCTTGAAGGTGCAGCCGGCGCAGTAATTCGACTGTCCTGGGTCGCGGTGGAACGACGCCACCGACGAGAAGAACAGCATGAAATCCAGATCCTGGCCGGCGAAGGCGCGCTCGATATTGACGCTGACGTCGACCTTGGCCGCGAGGCTTTGGCGGAAGACGGCCTCGTCCATCGCGCGCACCGTCTGATCCCGCAGGACCAACGCGGAATGGACCACGCCATCGATTCGCGGGAAGCGCGCGCGGATGGCCGCGACCGCCGCCGCTAACGCCGCGGCGTCGGTGGCATCCGCGGAGAAATAGTGCGGCCGTCGACCCAAGCCCGCGATCGCATCGAGCTTGGCCTCGATGTCGGCATCCAGCGCCCGGCGGCCGACCCAGATCACCTGCGCGTCGTAGCGCGCGACCATATGCCGCGTCCATACCTCGCCCAATCCGCCGGCGCCGCCGATCACGACATACACGCCGTTCTGGCGATAGGCCACGCGCGCCGACGGCATGCGGCCGGCATCGGCGAACTCCTGGCGGAACCATTCGTCGCAGCGCAACGCCACCCCCCTGCCCTGCTCGTCCCAGGGCAAGGCCAGAATTTCCAGCGGGTCGAGGTCGACGGTCGATTCGATGTCGAGCAGCCGGAAGCGCCACTGCGGCAGTTCCTTGGCGACGCTGCCGACCATCCCGTGCACGCCGGCGTGATGCGGCGACACCGGTTCGTCGTCGAAGACCTGCAGCGCGTGGCGGGTGACGACCGTGAACTTGAGCTCGCGCTCGAACCGGTCGAGCCGGCTCAAGGCTTTGAGGATGCGGAACAACGAGAGCACGCCCGCCTCTTGGCTGGGGACGACCGCATCGTGGTCGCCGACGTCCGCCTCCGGGGCGAACCACAGCAGGTGGTCGAACTCGCGCTCGGACAGCAGGCGCTCGATCCGTTCGACCGAATCGCCGGCGACGATCGGCTGATGTTGCAGCTCGATCGCAGCCGCGCTCAGCCAAGCGAACAACGCCTCGTCTCCGCCGAGCAGCAAATAGCGCTCGCCCGGCGCGGGCGTGACCGTGTCGCGTCCGAAGCGGACCGGGCTCCAGATCGGGACCAGCGCGTGCAGAGCGGGCCCGGACGACGCGATCGCGGCCGGCCTTGCGAGCGTCGGCGCGGCCTCGACGCCGCGCACCGGCGCGACGACGGGCGCCGATGCCACCGTGCGCGAGACGAGACCGCGGATGCTCACCCGCGGCAGGCCCTGGCCGTCGACCAGATCGATATCCAGCGACGGCATGCCCGCGACGGCAGCGCCCGCTGCGCGGCGGATCCAGACCCACATCTCGTCGGTGGTGTCGCCGTGGACGATCATCTCGTCGAAGGCGAACGGCATCACCGCGGCGCCGCCTTGGCCGTCCAGGCCCGCGAGCAGGCAGATCGTGCACTGCATCGCCGAATCCATCATCGCGGGGTGCAGGCCGAAGCGCGAGTCCGCCGCCTCCGGCAACCGCAGGCGCGCGATCACCTGCTCGTCCTGGCTGCGCAGCCCGGCGATGCCCTGCATCGTCGGCCCATAGCGCAGGCCCAGCGATCCGAAACGCGCGTAAAGCGCATCGCGGTCGCGGCCCTCGCCCTCGATGGCCTCGCCGAGCGCGGCGATATCCATCGGCTCGGCGTCGATGGCCTGCGCGCTGCAGCGGACCGTTCCGCGGGCATGGGGCGTATCGCCTGCGCTTTCGGAAAGGACCTCGTACTCGAGCCAGCGTCCGCCGTTCTCATCTTCGCCGAGGTCGTGCAGCGTCACCCTCAGCGCGAACGCATCGTCGACCACCACCGGTTGGATCCAGGCGTGATCCCTGAACTCGAGGGTTCGCGCCGGTTCGCCCGGCAGCGCCTGCGCCACCGCGGCGCGCACCATTTCGATATAGGCCACGCCGGGCAGCACGCGACGCTCGAGCACCACGTGGTCGCGCAGGAAGAATTCCTCGCCATCGAACCGGGTCGCGAAGATCGGACCGGACAGATCGGATACGTTGGCGTGCAGCAAGGGATGCAAGACCGACGCCGCCGCCGCTGCGATGGGTTCCGGCCGGGCGTCTTCGAGCCGCTGCGGTATGGCGAAGCGCCGTTTCTCGAAGGGATAGGTGGGCAGCGCGATGCGTCGCGCTCCCGACCCCGCGCACAAGGTCTCGAGCGGCAGCTTCGCTCCGCGGCAGTACAGATCGGCGAGCGCGAGCAGCTTGCTGTGCGCTTCTTCGGCCGGCAAACCGTCGAGAACCTGCTGCGTCAGAAACTGCGCGAACTCGTCCAGGCCCGGCGTCGCTTTGCCGGATGGCTCGACATCGAGGCCGACGAAGCAATCCGGCGCGCGCCGATGCCGGTTCAGGCGCCCGAGCTTGGCGATCAGATCGCCGGCATCGTTCGCCACCACTACGCAGCGGTTCGCGAACGCGCTTCGGCCCGCGGCGAGCGTGAAGGCGATGTCGTCGAGATGTTCGCCTTCGCCGGCATCGAGCCAGGCGGCAAGATCGGCGACCTTGCGCCAAAGCGCGGCCTCGGTCTTCGCCGACAAGGCCACGATGCGCGGCATCGCCGCCGCGCGTGTCGGCTGCGGACGCTGCGGTGGCTCTTCCAGGACCATGAAGGCGTTGGTGCCGCCGATGCCGAGACAGTTGATCGCGGCGCGGCGCGGCGCATCCGCTTGCGGCCACTCGATCGCATCGGTGTTGACGTGGAACGGGCTGCTTTCGAAATCGATCTTCGGATTAGGCTTGACGAAGTTGATGCACGGCGGGATCCGCTGGTATTTCAGCGTCATCGCGACTTTCATCAGGCTCGCCATGCCGGCCGCGATATCCAGATGGCCGATGTTGTTCTTGACCGATCCGATCGCGCAGAACTGGCGGCGCTCGGTCTCGCTGCGGAACAGGCGGCTCAGCGCGAGGATCTCGATCGGATCGCCCATCGCCGTGCCCGTGCCGTGCGCCTCGATATAGCCGAGGCTGTCGGCGGACACGCCGGCGTTGTCCAGCGCGGACCGCATGCACTCGAGCTGGCCTTCGACCTTGGTGGCCAAGAAGCTCATCTTCTGGCCGCCGTCGTTGTTGATCGCCGATCCCTTGATCACGGCATGAATGCAGTCGCCGTCGGCCAGCGCCCGGTCCAGTGGCTTGAGCAAGACCATGCCGACGCCGCTGCCGAATACGACGCCCCGCGCGTCGGCATCGAAGGCGCGGACCTGCCCGTCGGCGGACAGGATGTTGCCGCTCTCGTACACATAGCCGGCCACGTGCGGCGTGCGCACGCTGACCGCGCCCGCCAGGGCCATGTCGCACTCGCTCGTGCGGATGCTTTGGCAGGCCATATGCACCGCGACCAGCGAGGTCGAGCATGCGGTCTGCACCGCGACGCTCGGGCCGCGCAGATTCAGCTTGTACGACAAGCGCGTCGGGGCGAAGTCCTTGTCGTTGCCGACATGCCAATGGCCCCCGGTCTTGCCGACGACCTCCGCGTAGTGTCCGGTGCACGACAGCAGCTGGCTGGAAACGATGCCGCCGGATCCTGCGAACACGCCGACCCGACCCGATTGGGTATCGGGCGGATAGCCGGCATCCTCCATGGCCGACCACGCGCATTCCAGCAACACCCGATGCTGCGGATCCATGACTTCCGCATCGCGCGGCGGAATCCAGAAGAACTCCGAGTCGAAGCAGTCGTGATCCGCGAGCAGCGGCGCCGCTTTCACATAATTCGGATCGGCCAGCGCTTCGGCCGACACCCCATGGGCCGACAGTTCTTCGGCGGAAAGCGCGACGATGCCCGAGCGGCCGGCGCACAGATTGGCCCAGAACTCGTGCGTCGAGGCCGAGCCGGGGAATCTTCCGGCCATTCCGATGATCGCGATGTCGCTATGCGCCCTTTCCATACCGAATCCTGTCGCAATGGATGCCATCGGGTCGGCCACGCACCGTGGTCGGTCCCGGGATCGTTTGTGTCGGAGGGAAACCGCCGGATCAGCGCTCGTAGGCGGCGCAAAGATCGCCGACCGTGCGCAGGCCGGTGATCGGCACGTCGCCGCTGGCGAACGGATCGTAGGAGAACTGGATTTCCAATATCGCGAGAATGCGGGCGATATGCAGCGAGCGGAATCCGAGACTGTCGATGAGCGCGCTGGAATCGCTGATCGCGCCGAGTTGCAGCCCCTCCTCCTCGGCGACGCGACGAAGGGTGTCGTAGATGATCTGCTGGTGTTCGCTCATGGCGTTCCTGGAATCGGGTTGAACGGAAGGGGCAGCGACGGGGCTGGGCGTTAGCACGTGAAACCGCCATCGACCGCCAGGGTCTGGCCGGTGATGGCGCGCGTGGACAGCAGGAAACGCACGCTGTCGACGATGTCCTGGGTGGTGCACATCGCACGCATCGGCGTGCGCCGGATGATGCGGGCGCGCTGGGCGTCGGTCAGATGGCCGACCATGTCGCTTTCGAAAAAGCCGGGCGCGATCGCGTTGACGGTAACGCCCTGCGGCCCGACTTCGCTCGCGAGGCTGCGGGTGAACCCCAGCAGCGCCGCTTTGGTGGCGCTGTAGACCGCCAGACCCTTATGGCCGCGCAAGGCGTTGACCGAGGAGATGTTGACGATGCTTCCGCGCCGCTCGGCGATCATGGCCTTGAGGCAGGCGCGCGTCAGCACGATCACCGATTCCAGATTCAAGGTCAGCGCCTGATGGATATCGCGCTCCGAGGTCATCGTCAGCAGGCCCTCGATGCCGACGCCGGCGTTGTTGATCAAGGCGTCGATGCGCTTGTAGCGGCGCAAGACGGTCATGGCGAAGCCCCGGACTCCGTCGAAATCGGTGCCCTCGATCGCTTCCCAGTGGAAGCGCTCGCCGTTCGGGTCGGCCTCGCGCAGTTGTTCGATGAAGCTGTTGCTGGAGCGGCTGAAGGTGGCGACGATGTCGCCCGCGTCGAGCCGATCCTGCACCAATGCCTGCCCCAGTCCGCGGCTGCCGCCGCTGATGACGACCACTCGCTTGTCACTCGACACTTTCTTGCTCCCTTTCGGCATTGACGACTTCGCCCTGCGCCGCGCGCGCCGGGCGGCGGATCTTCTTGAAGCGCGCTCCGAACATCGGTTCCGCGCTGACGGCTACCCCGACCGGCACCTTGAACGGCGGCAAATGCTCGCGGCAGTGAGCGCGCACGCGGCGCTCGACCTGCGCGGCCGGCTCGGGGACGACCAGTTGCACCGTCGCGACGACCAGTTGGCCGGTCAGCGCGCTCGCCTTGCCGCTGACGACGACGTCGCTGATGTTCTCCAGCTGCAGGATCAGGTTCTCGATCTCGCTCGGATAAACCTTCTCGCCGCCGACGTTGATGATTTCCGACTCGCGCCCGAGGATGCGCAGGTAGCCGTCGCGCTCCTCGACCTTGTCGCCGGTGTTGAGCCAGCCGTCCTGGTCGAAAGGCGACGGCGCGTTGAGGTATCCGATCATCGCCGCGTCGGTGCGGATCCAGAGGATGCCGTCGACGATGCGGGTCTCGTGGTGTTGCCCGCCGACCTTCATCCAGGTCGAGCCCGCATCCTCGGACCGGGTCGGCAGGATGCCGACTTCGGTGAGTCCATACGTCTGTTTGCAGCGCACGCCCGGCAACGCCTGGTTCAATGCCTTGAGCGTCGCCAACGACATCGGCTCGGTGCCGTAGGTGACCAATTCCAACGACGACAGGTCGTAGGACTGGCGCTGGTCCGAAATGAGCAGCATGTTGAGGAAGGTCGGCGTCGTCGGCAGCAGCTGGACGCGTTGCGACTCGATCGCATGGCACACCGCGGGTACCGAACGATCGGCGACGAAAACCGCGGTGCCGCCGTTGAACAGCACATGCAGCAACGTGTTGATGCCGCCGATATGGTCGAACATCAGGAAGATCAGGGTGCGATAGGCGGCCCCTGGCTTCTGCAAAACATGCGCGATCAGCCGCGAGAAGCGATGCACCGAAGCCTTGTTCTTCCCCGTCGATCCGGAAGTGAACAGGATGAGCCCGGCCTGTTTGGACTCGCCGCGCAGGCGATCGAGCAGCGCGTGGCTGCAGCCGTAGTCGCAGCGCGTGTACCGGCTGCCGCCGTCGCTGGAAAACTCGAAGACGCCGTCGACGCATGCGGTCGCGAGCGCGTCCTCCACCTCGAAGTCGCTGGCGGACAGAAAGGGAACCACGACGTTCGCGTTCTCGACCAGCGCGAACAGCAGTCCGATCATGTCGCCGGAGACCCTGCCGCGCAGTGCGATGCATGCACCCGGCGCGATGTCCGTCGCTTGCAGTTGCTTCCGCCAGTGACGAATCCTGTCGTGCAATTGAGCGTAGTCGAGCGCCGCACCGTCGCAGACGACGGCTGTGCGCCCGGCGTGTTCGGCCCAAGCCTCGATTAGTTCCGTGAGATTGTGCATTCAACGCTCCATCTTCGAAAACCCGCAACGCGGGTGGATCAGCCGATTGCCCGGCCCAGCGGTGTCGAATCGACGGCGGGAACGATGCCTGTGCGCCGCTGCGCGGGCGTTACAAGGCGCATCGCGTCTTGGATCGAGTGGCATGGATGCGATGCTCATCCGGTCGCGCCCGTCTCGAAGATCGCGTCGAGCGCGTCCTCGAATTCGAGGCTCGCGACGCCCTGCGCAGTGCGGTCGGGCGTCGGGTCGCGGCCTGGGGCGTAGAGCGACTCGAGCATCGAGGCGAACTCTTCGTCGTGCGCGCGTTCGCTGTCCGGCGTCGCCGGGTAGCCGATCGTCAGGCCTTTGATCTTGATCAGCACGCGGCCTTCGGTATCGATCGCATCGATGTCGACCACGGCGCGGCCGTCGTGGCGGCCGCCGCCGCGCGCCGCGCGAACCCAGATCGAGCCTTCGCCGGCACCGCCCGGGGCGAAAGCGACGCGTTCCAGCGCGAGCAGGACCGTTGCCGAGGGCGGGACGCCGGTGCCGTTCAGATGGTCGAGGCAGGCCAGATGCGAGAGCGAGAGCAACGCGAACATGTCCAGCGCGTCGGCGGCGGCCGAATCCGCTGCGCCATCGGGCCGCGCCGGCAAGCGAAACTCGAGCAGCTGCTGTCGTTCGCCGCGAAGACAGGCGACAACGCCGTCCGGCAGGCGGTCGCGGACCATGCCAGCATCGACCAAGGCGCCATAGACGTTCGCGGCGGAGTGGACTTCGCCGCGGAACAACGCGCGCAACTGAGACAGATCGATGCGCTCCGGATCTTTGCCCGTCTCGTAGCGGCCGCTGCCTTCGCACAGCACCGACTCGCCGTCCGCGCCCGAAGTCTTCACGTCGAAGTCGAACTCGCTGTCGCCGGTAGCGTACAGATCCGCGGACACGGTGCCGCCCTGTGTCGCGGGCTCGCAGTCCGCCCATGCCAGAGAACGCAACTCGATGCGCGCCTTGTGTCCCCGGTCGCCGAGGGACTCGCGCACCGCCAGCCGCGCCATTTCGAGCGGCAACAAGTCCGGCAGTCCGGCTTGGGGGCGCAGAGCCGTTCCGCGCAGCGATTTTTCGAGTACCGCACTGTCCGACGCGAACGACTGCCGCCCGAACACCGAGACATTGCGATGCAGCAGCGGATGCACGACGGCTTGGTCGCCCGCCTTCTTCTGCTCGGGTGAGATGCCGAACCAGTACCGCTCACGCGCGAAGGCGTAGGTCGGCAGCGCGCAGCGGCGCATGGAGTAACCGGCGTACAGCGCCTTCCAGTCGGGTTCGTGTCCCTTGAGCCATACATCGAGCAGCGCCGTCAGATCGCCCTCGCGCAGCCACTGCGCCACGGTTTCCGCGTCGGTGGCGACGATGTCCGCCTTGCGGCGCACGCTGGATTGGCGCGCCCCGGCCGTAGCGGCGTCGCCTTCGACATAGGCCTGCAGCCGTTCGACCAGCTCCTGCGCGCTTGCCACGACGAGCGCCATGCGTTCGGACATGACATCGCGCCCGACCTGCAGCGTGTACGCCACATCGGCGATGTCTTCCTGCGGATGGCCGCGCAGATGCGCCAGCAGACGCGTGGCGTTGGCGCGCAAACGCTCCGCGTTCTTGGCCGAGAGTACGATGAGATAAGGGCCGCTCGGACGTGCGCGCGGCGTCGTCTGGTCCGCGAGATATTCCTCCAGCACCACGTGCACATTGGCGCCGCCGAAACCGAAGGAGCTGATGCCGGCGCGGCGCGGATACGCACGACCTTGTCCGTCGGCCGCCGGCTCCCACGCCTGGGTCTTCTCCACCGGATAGAAAGGCGTGTTGTCCAGATTGATGTAGGGATTGAGCTTCTCGAAGTGCAGCAGCGCGGGAATCTGCTTGTGCTTGATGGACAGCAGCACCTTCAGGATGCCGGCGATGCCGGCCGCGGTTTCCAGATGGCCGATGTTGGTCTTGGCGGAGGTGAGCCCGATGTGCGGCGTTTCCGCCGGCGGGAGCTGATGCTTGCGGTACAGCTCCGAGAACGCTTTCTTCATGGCTTGGATCTCGATCGGATCGCCCAGGCTGGTGCCGGTGCCGTGGCATTCGAGATAGCCGACGCTGCGCGGATCGATTTCGGCCTTTTCATAGGCTTCGACCAGCAAATCCGCTTGCGCGTTGGGATTCGGAGCGGTCAGCATCGTGACCTTGCCGCCGTGGTTCTCGGCGGTGGATTTGACCACCGCGTAGATATGGTCGCCGTCGGCGATGGCGTTTTCCAGCGGCTTGATCAGGATCGCGCCGGAACCTTCGCCGCGGACGTAGCCGTTCGCGCGCGAATCGAAGGTCTTGCACTTGCCGTCGTCGGCCAGCATGCCCGCCGCGCCGAAGGAGATGTGGCCCGCGGGTGTGAGCATGACCTGCACGCCGCCGACGATCGCCATGTCGCAGCTGCCGGTGTGGATCGATTCGATCGCGCGGTGCAGCGCCACCAGCGAACTCGAACACGCGGTGTCTAGCGGCGCGCTGGGCCCGTGAAGGTTGAGCAGGAACGACACGCGATTGACCAAGATCGCGTGCGAGGTGCCCGAGGCGGAATAGCCGTCGAGCTCGGCCTGGCTCGTCGCCATCAGGTCGATGTAGTCGCGGGTCGCCGCGCCGACGAACAGGCCGGTCTTGGTGCCCGCCAGATCGGAAACGCGATGACCGGAATCCTCGATCGCGCCCCACACGCTCTCCAGGAAAATCCGCTGCTGCGGATCCATCATTTCCGCTTCGCGCGGCGAAATGCCCCAGAACAGCGGATCGAACTTGTCGACCTCGCGCATGAAGCCGCCCCACTTCGAGCGGGTTTTGTTCTTCTCGGCCATCGGGTCGCCGTAATACGCTTCCCAGTCCCAGCGGTCCTTCGGGACCAGCGTGACCATGTTGTTTTCGGCCTTGCTCAGCTTGTCCCAGTACTCGTCCAGCGTGTCGGCTTGCGGCATCACGCCGCTCATTCCGACGATGGCGATCGGCCGTTCGGTGAAGCGACGCTCGGGCGAGAAGCGGCCCGTATCCGCGGGGGGCGATGCGTCGCGCAGCGTGAGGGCGTTCTTGGGCGCGAACAGCGGTTGATCCGGAACCGCCTGGGCCGGGCCGATGGATGCGGCGTTGACGGCCGGCGACGGCGCGCCCGCCTGCGCATGCACGCGAAGCATCTCTTCGCGGTGATCGTGGGCCAGATGTTTGGCGATTTCGCGGATGTTCGGATATTCGAAGAACAGGACCGGCGTGATGTCCAGACCGTATTTGTCGTTGACCATGTTGCTGAACGAGGTGAGCCCGATCGAATCGAAGCCCAGGTCCAGTAGGATCGTGTCGAGATCTACATCGTCGGCGTCGATCTTGAGGAAATCCATGACGATCCGCGACAGCGCGTCCTGGACCAGGATCGCGAGATCGCCGTCTTCGCCGGCCGCTGCCGCAGGCGCAGCCGCGGACGTCGTTGTGGCAGGCTTGGGCGCCTCGGCCGCGCCGATGCCCCACGCGCGCTCGACCTTGTCCTTCACACCCTGCAGCACCGCGAGCTGCGGCAGATCGCTGTGCAGGCCCCGCATCAAGGCCTGGATGCCGACCTCGCGCCGCAACGGCCGGATGCCGAGATTGCGCTCGAAGAACAGCGCGGTCTGCTCGTCCAGCTGCATACCGCCCTCGGCCCAGATCGACCAATTGAGGCTGAGCGCCTTGCCGCGCCGCTGTCCGGCGCTCGTGCGCGCATTGCGCTGCGCGGCGAACGCATCCATGAAGTGGTTCGCGAACGAGTAGTCGCTCTGGCCGGCATTGCCCGCCAGCGCGGCCAGCGACGAGAACATCGCGAAGAAGTCCAACGGTTCGTCGCGCGTCGCGTCGTCCAGCAACACCGAGCCGAGGATCTTGGGCGCAAACACGGCCTCCATGTCTTCGCGCTGCTTGTTGCGCAGATAAGCATCGCGCAGAACGCCGGCGCTGTGGATGATGCCGTGCAGTTCGCCATAACGGTCTTTGCACGCGCGCACGAGCCTTTCGACACCCTCACGCTTGGATACGTCGGCCGCCACGTACGCCACTTCGGCGCCGGCGGCGCGCATGGATTCGAGCGCCGCTTCGGTTTCGGGCTTGAGCGCGCCGCGGCCGCTCAGCACCATCCGCGCCTGGAACTGTTTCGCCAGATGCTCGGCGAAGATCAGGCCCAGACCGCCCGCGCCGCCGGTGATGAGGTAGACGCCGCGATGCCGGATCGGGGCCGAATCGGGCGTCGGAGCGGTGGGCTCCGGACAGCCCTGGATACGGCGCAAATAGCGCACGCCTTCGCGGTGGCGCACCGCGAGAGCCTTGGTATCCTCGCCGAACTCCGCCGCGATCGCGGCCACCGACGCCGGGTCGAAGCCGGGTTCGACGCCCGAATCCGCGCCGACGATTTCCACGACCTTGCAGGCGAGTTTCGGGCACTCCGCGCGCAGGATCGTCGCGAATCCCTGAATCGCCTCGTTGTGCGGTTGCGTCGCGTCGGGCGCGCTGAAGTACAGATACTGCAGGCGGACATCGGCCTCGCATTTCTGAGCGATGACCGCCTGGGTGAGGTACAGGAAAGCGTAGACGCCGCGGTCTAGCGCCCGCAGCGTGACGTCTTCGGCCGGAAGATCGCCGGCGTCTGTGTCGGGCAGCGCGGACCACGCGAAGCACACGTGCAGCGCGGCATCGGACCGTCCGCGCAGGACCGAAAGCAGCGTGTCGAAATCCTCGCGCTTGCCGGCATCGATGCGATAGCGATGGGCGTCGATGCGGGCGAAACCGTCGCCGGGCAACACCGCGATCAGCATGCTGGGATCGCCGCCCGACGCCGCCAGTGCGGCCCGATAAGCGTCGTGGCTGGCTTCGTCGGGGGCGAACAGCACGACGGTCTGCCGCGAGGGCTCGCTCGTAGGGTCGGGCAGCGGCGACGATTGCCAATCGGTGCGGTAGTACAGCGTCGGGAACGCGGCGTCGGCATCGCTCGCGGACGGCGCCGCGGACGCGGAGCCCGGCTTTTCGTGCACGTCGAGCAGCGGCACGCCAACGGAATCGCGCACCTTCACCAGCACCCTGCCCCGCTCGTCGACGATGAGCACGTCCATCTTCGACACGTTGGACGATTTCTTCGCGTCCTTCGTCTCGGTCACGTAGCTGTAGCAGACCTGCGTGAGCGGATGCAGGATTTCCACTTCGCCCAACGAATACGGCACGAACATCTCGCCGCCCGCGTCCGCGAGCCGCGCGGCCATCGCCGCCTGGAACGAGGAATCGACCAGCGAGGGATGCAGCACGAACTCGTCGAAGCGGGTGCCATCCAGCGCCGGCATCTTCAGCGCGCCCAGCACCTCGAACGCGGCCTGCGGATTGCGGCGGACTTCGGTCAGCGCCTGGAAGCTGGGCCCCAGGCCCAGGCCGAGCGTCTTGAACAGCGGGTAGGCGCGTTCGCCGTCCATGACCTTTTCGCAGCGTCCGCGGATCGCCGACAGGTCGACGTACTCGTCTTCCGCCGCCTCGTCCTGGGTCGTGGCGTAGAAAAGTTTGCCCTGGCAATAGAGCTGTTTTTTGCCGCCGTCGCGTTCGCTGAAGACCTCGAACACGACCGAGTCGCCGGCGGGTTTTAGTTCGATCAGCACTTCGTTGGGAATCGCGTCGCGCACCGTCAGCGGGCTGACCCAGAGGATGTTCCTGATCCTGCGGACCTTGCGCCCCGCGGCGATCTCGCCCGCCTTGCGCGCCAGATCGAGATAGGCCACGCCCGGAAGCGTCGGGATGTCGGAAACCAGATGGTCGTAAATGAAGAACTCGCGGTCGGTGAATACTTTGCGGAACACCTGGCGCTCGAACGTGGATTCGTTGCTGTCGATCAGCGGATGCAGGCCCGCGACGTGGGCGGTCGCCGCCGGGCCGATCGCGCGGCCCTCGGCGGGTTCGAGCCAGTGGCGCTTGTCGGCGAACGGGTACGTCGGCAGCGAAATGCGCCTGCCCTGCCCGCCGGCCTGCATGCCCTGCCATTCGGACACCAGGCCGTCGATCCACAGCTGCGCCAGCTTCATCGGATCGCGCGATTTCGCGAGCAGATCGACGAAGGCGTCCTTTTCCCTGCGGTTGAGGATCTTGGTGATGCCTTCCGCATTCTTCACATGGCCGACGAGGATGTGCTCGTCGCGCGTACCCGCCAGGAAGGACTGCAGCCTGTCGGCCAGCCGCTCATGGCTGTCCGCAAGAATGGCAACCCGGTGATCGAACGACTTGCGGCCGAGCTGCAGGGTGAAGGCGATCTCGTCGAGGCTGGGAGCGGATGCGCCGTCGCGGTGTTTTTCGAGGAAGGAGTTAAGCCGCGTCGCGACCTGCCGCAACTGTTCCTCGTTGCGCGCGGACAGCGGGAAGATCCGCAGTCCGCGCTCCGTCGGCACGCGGTCGGCGGTTAGCGCGGCGTCCTCGATCGCTTCGAGAATCACGTGCGCGTTGGAGCCGCCCGCGCCGAAGGAGCTGATGCCGGCGCGCAGCGGCTGCGGTACGCCGTCGATCTCTTTCGCTTGCCAAGGCGCCAGCGCTTGCTGGACCACGAACGGCGACTGCGCGAAGTCGATGAACTCGTTGAGTTGCGCGGAATGCAGCGACGGCACCAGGGTGCGGTGACGCATCTGCAGAAGGGTCTTGCACACGCCCGCGATGCCCGCGGCCGCTTCCAGATGGCCGATATTGGTCTTGATCGAGCCGATCGCGCAGCTCTGCAGAGCGACTCGGTCTTGCTCGAACGCCTGATTGAGGCCGGCGATCTCGATCGGATCGCCCAGTTCGGTGCCGGTGCCGTGGGCTTCGATGTAGCCGATGCTGCGCGCGTCCACGTTGGCCTTCTTCAGCGCCATGGTGACGACGTCGCACTGCGCCTTCGAGTTCGGCACGGCATAACCGCTGTTGCGTCCGCCGTGACTGACCGCGGAGCCCTTGATCACCGCATAGATGTTGTCGCGGTCGCGCCGCGCCTGCGACAGCGGCTTGAGCAGCAGCGCGCCGACGCCCTCGCCCGGCACGTAGCCGCTGGCGCCGCGACCGAAGGCGCGGCACAGGCCTTCTTCCGACAGCAAGCCGCCGGCGACGGTGATTTCCTGCTTGCACTGGTGCACGTCGAGATTGACGCCGCCGACCAGCGCGGCAGCGCATTCGCCGCGCCGGATGGCATCGCAGGCGAGATGGATCGCGGTCAGGCTGGCCGAACACGCGGTGTCCACCGCGATGCTGGGGCCGGTGAAGTTCATGAAATAGGAAACGCGGTTGGCGACGCTCCACAGGAACGAGTTGGCGATCACCGGGTTTCCGGCCAAACGCTCCTCCGCGCCGACCATCTGGTACATGGCCCACACCGCGCCGACGTATACGCCGATCCGGCGCGCGCCCAGTTCGTCGCTCTGGAAGGCTTCGGGGTAGTAGCCGGCGTCTTCCAACGTTTCCCAGGCGACTTCCAGAAACAAGCGCTCCTGCGGGTCCAGCGTCTCGGCTTCGCGCGGCGAGATGTTGAAGAACAGCGAATCGAAACGGTCGAGGTCGTCGATAAAACCGCCGCGGTACCGACCAAGCGCATCGCGATTGCGGCGGCGGTCGAAGCGCGACTGCGGAATCTCGCCGATGCAGCAGCGGCCCTGGGTCAGATTCTCCCAAAGCTCGTCGGCGTTCCTGGCCTTCGGGAGACGCGCGGCCATGCCGACGATCGCGATGTCCATATCGGCCGGCATCGGTGCGTCGGACGCACGCGAGGGAACGGCTTCGGCGCCATGCTCGCTGTCCGCCGCGCTCGGCTGCGAAGCGTGCGTCGCCGAGGCGTGCGTGGCTGCGCCTTGCGGATACAGGACGGTGGGACTGCGCGCATCGTCCGAGGGGGCCAACGCGCCGCTCTGAGGCGACAGCAGCCGATAAAGCGCGAGCCGGGCGTTGATATCCCCGACGCCTTCTGCGGCGCTGAGGTCGGGAATATTGACGATGCGCGCGAACGCATCCACCAAGCGGTCGCCCAGCCGCTTCACCTCGTCGGCCGCCAGCCCCGCGGGAATGGCCAGCCTGACCAGATGATTGAGCGAGGTGTTCTGCTGCATGCCGACGCTGTGCGCGCCAGCGCGGATGCCCGTGGCCAGATAGAGCCATGCCAAGAACGACGCTACCGGCGCGGCGAGATCGCGAAATTCTGGAATCCGCTTGACATCGATCAACACGCAGTGGGCCGTCGCCGGATGCGCGACAGGCAACTTGTGTTCCGCCAGACGCGCCGCCAGCGAACGCACGGCATCGACGCGGCGCCGGACCTGGGTCTCGATGTAGCCGCGGTTCTGCAGCGATGCCGCGACGCACTTCTTCTCGGTGACATCCAAGGCTTTGCCAGCACGCTGTTGCAACGCCTGCAGCCGGTCGTGCAGCGCCTGATCGTTGGTGGCGATCAGGCCGCCCTTGTTGACGCAAAAATCCTTGGCCAGACTGACGACGACCGCGTCGGCCTGCGACAACAGGGCCTCGGAGACCTGCCACGGCGAGGCGTTGCGCCATTCGGGGTCGTTGTCGATGATGGCCAGCGCATTCTCGAGGACGCGCGTGGCATCCAGGACCAGCGGTATCTGGCGCTCCCGCAGCAACGCTTTTACTTGTTTGAGGTGAGCCAGCGACACAGCTCCGCCGCCCGTGGCGTTGTCGGTCAGTTCGATGCAGACGAAAGCGATGTCCGCGCCCCGATCCGCGATCTGGGCCTGCAGCGCGGTCAGATCGAGATTGCCTTTGAAGGGCGCGTCGGACTGCAGGTCGAACGCATCGACGACCGGGATTTCCAACGGGAAGAACCCGTTGTCGATCTGGTGGTAGATTGTGCTCGGGAACAGGATGTTCTGCGGCACCTGCCCCTTGTTCTCCCACGCCTGACAGAACAGCGCTTCGGCGGCGCGGCCCGATTCGGCGAGCGTGAAGTGCTTGAACGGAAACACGCGGCGCAAGCCGGCGTTCACGTCGATAGGCCGCTGGATCTGGGCGAACAGGGCCGCCATCTGTTTGTCGATGGCGGCCAGGCTCAGCTGCGCCCAGGAGTCGGTCTTTAGATCGAAGTCGACTTGCGCGGCGGGAATGTTCTGCGGGTTGAACCCGGCCGTTTCCAGCGCCGTCCAGCGCGGGCTGGATGCGATGTCGACCGCTACTGTCGCGGCGGCCGTCGAGGTCGGCGGCGCAAGCGACGCATTCGCTTCCGCAGCAAACGCTGGTACAGGCGCGGCATCGTCGGCCGGCGGTTCGTCGCTGTCCGTGAGCGACGGATCGGCGATCATCAGAATGATGTCGAGAACGTTGTCCGCCCTGCCCGCGTCCACGGCCCGGCACAGGAAGATGTCCTTGCTCTCGGGGCGGAACTTGTTCTTGAACTGGAGGTTGCCCGCGTCGTTGAAGATATTCTGCTGGCGCAGGTCCTCGAGGACGCTTTCGATTGCCGGATCCGCGTCGGGAGAATCGGCGAGCTTGCAGCCGTAGGTGCCGCCGAGGCTGAAGACGGCGCAACCTTCGTCGCGCAAGGTGCGGATGATGTTGACGATCCCGTATTCCAGCCCGCCGAGCGGCATGTCCGGCCCGTAGAACTCCAGATCCATCAGGTAGCCGGCACCGGCCGCCATCGGCGATACCAGGATCGCGTTCTGCAGGACATCGTCGACGTAGGTCAGGAACAGCCGGTGCTCGCGGTCGAGCGTGCCGGCGAGGATCTCGGCCTTCACGATGTGGATCAGCGGATTGACCATCGTGCGCGTCGCGCACCACCGGTCGATGATGGCGGCGATCGCCTCGGCGGTCTTCGCATCGCTGCCGCAGGCATATTCTTCGGTACGGCAAGCGCCGGCGCTCGCGAACTTGGACACCAGATAGCGCAGACGCTTCATCTTCTGGCCTTCCAGCGTGAAGGACGCCAGATCGGTCACGCGCTGCATCACGCCGAACGGCGTCGCGGAAAAGCGCTTGCCGCACAGTTCGGGCAGCCGGTCTTCCACGAACAGATTGAACTGCAGGCCGTGCGCGTCGCAGTACCGGTACAACTGTTCGGCGAGTTGCGGGAAATGCTCTTCCGGGCCGGTATAGCCGTAGGCCAGCAGGATGCCCCTGCCCTTGCCGCAGTTGAAGTAGCCTCGCTGCGCGTCGCCGAAGAACAGCAGCGGCGCGATCATCGCGGTACCGCGCGACACCGAGGATTCGTTCTTGTATCGGCCGAAGATCTCGAGCCGGCGCTGTTCGAGCTGCGGATAGCGATGCAGATGCCTGAGCGCGACCATCGCCGGCAGCCGCGCTTCGCCCGCGGGGCTTGTTCCGGCCCGCGCCGGAGCCGCATGCGCCTCGGCGGTGTTCGATGGAGTCGGTTTCGCTTGCGGCACGGACTCCGACGGCGCGAGTTCCGGGAATTTGCGCATCAGCACGCTCGCATGCGCCTTGACGAAATATCGGGCGAGATCGCGAACGTTGAAGTTCTCGAACAAAAGCGTCTTCGGCAACGTGCCGAAGTCCTGTTCCAGCCGCTTGAGTATCTTCAGGACCAGGAACGAATTGACGCCGAGCTCGCCGAACGGCGTTTCCGCGTCGAACACCAGCGCCGTATCCGCCGCCTCGCAGATCAGCGACTTCAGATAGTTCTCGGTGCGCTCCTGCAGGGTATCGTGGTCCATCATTGGTCAGCACCCATTGCGTTGCGTTCCCGGCGCCAGGTCTTTTGGGCGCCACGTCGAATCAAAGCCAACTGAAGATCGGATAACGGCTCTGTCAGCCAAGAAACCCGTGTTGTTTCGTTGCTTATCCGCGATCCAAAACCTTCGGCGCGCCGCATCCGGACCGCGTCGCCGCTGGCGCTCACGACGGCTTCCAGGCAAAGGTCAGATCTCGATGACGATCTTTCCGCACGCATGACCTTTCTCCAGATGACGGATGGCATCGGCGGCGTTCTCAAGCGAGTAACGCCGATCGATGATCGGGCGGAACATCTTTTGTTCAAGCAATCCGGCGAGCGTCGCCAGATCCTCGGCGGTGCCGGCTTTCGACACCAGAAGCCAACGATGTCCGCGGTCGACCAGCGGCATCGCCAATACGTTCAGCGCGAGCCGCAGCGGACCGATCCAATGGTTCGTGCCGGTTCCTCCCACCCAGACGAACCGCCCCTGCGGCACGAGCACGCGCCGGCAGCGACGCAGGGTTTGGCTGCTGACCGTGTCGATGATCGTGTCGTAGCGGGTGGATCCCGCGGTGAAATCGTGCTTCCGGTAGTCGATGACGTGATCGGCGCCGAGGTCGTGCATCAGTGCCCGCTTGGCTTCGCTGCACACGGCGGTGACGGTGGCGCCGAAGTGCTTCGCGAGCTGCACGGCGTGCACGCCTACCCCGCCCCCCGCGCCGTTGATCAGCACATGCTGGCCGGACGTCACTTGGCCGTAGTCGCGCACTGCATAGAGCGCGGTGCATCCGGCCAGCGGGATCGCGGCGGCTTCGGCGAAACCGATGCTCTGCGGCTTCTTCGCCGCGACCGCTGCGTCGACGCACAGGTATTCGGCGAGCGCGCGGGTGCGCCCGGCGGAGAAGTCGGCGATCTGCCCGAAGACTTCGTCGCCGACGCGAAAAGCGGCGACATCGTCTCCGACCGCGTCGACGACCCCGGCGAAATCCAGGCCGATGCCCTGATTCTTCGGTCGTTTCAGACCGATCTGAAACCGCAGCATGAAGGGGCTTCCGCGCACAAGATAGAGATCGGCAGGATTGACCGAAGCGGCGCGCATGCGGATGCGCAGCTCGTTCGGGCGCGGCGCCGGCATCTCCGCGTCGCGGAACTGCAAGACATCGGGCGAGCCGTACTCGTGGTAGACGACGGCCTTCATGCGCTCGCCCTGATGTCGGTCTCGATCTTGACGATCGTGCCCTGAGCCACCGCGACCAGCATGGACTCGCGATTGCGGATGACGTAGACCTTGCACTCGCACACCGCCTGCCTCAACGCGAAAGACAGCACGGTGGATTTGGCGACCAGCAGCTCGCCGATGGTCGGCATCACGTAATTGATCTTGAACTCCGAGGTCACGCAGTTGCCGAGCACGGTCGCGCCGGCGAAGGTCAGGCAGTTGTCGGCCAGATAGCTGACGACGCCGCCGTGCACGAACCCGTAGCTTTGCTTGAAGTCCTCGCGGATCTGCAGCGACAGTTCGGCGTAGCCCTCGGACAACTCGCACAGTTCCGTGCCCAGCAGCCGGCTGAAAGGCTGCGACACCAGCACCTGCTGGCCCATTTGGAAGAATCCGCTCAACGCGAGGCCCTCCCCGCGGAATATGAGGCGCCGCCCGAGGCGTATGCGGCGCCGGCCGCGTCGTTCACGCCGATCTGCTGCAGCGCGCTGCGGTAGGTCCGCTCGTCCCTGCCGAAGGAATTGATCGCATCGCCGAATGTCGAAGCGCTGTCGGCCGGCAACAGGTACTTGACGAACGTCGCGAGCGTTCCGCTGGGGCCGACATCCAGAAAATGGAAGTCTCCCTCGTCGAGCAGGCTGCGCACCGTGGCGCCGAATTCGACCGGCTGGCGGAACGTGGTCCACATCCGCCGCATCCAGTCCCTCGGATCGCGGTCGCCGCGGTACACCCGGCCGTCCACGCACGACACCATCGGCGTGCGCAGCGGCGCGAAATCCAGCTTATCCGCCAGCGCCATGAACGGTGCTTCGAGGGTCGAGTGCATTCCGGTGTGGAACCCGTACTTGACGGCCAGCGTCTGATGCACCACGCCGTCGCGGGCCAGCGCTTCGCGCAGCGGCGCGACCGCTTCCACCGGGCCGGTAACGACGAGATGCCGGTCGAAATTGCGCGCGGTCACCCAGCAGCCCGCGAGCAGGTCGGCATAGTGCGTTTCGATGTCGGGCACGCCGACCACCGCCAGCATCGTCGCCGACGGGCTCTCGGCTTCGACCAGCCGGGCGTACTCGACCGCGAAGCCGATGCCCTGCTCGATGGTCAGCGCTTCGCCGACGATCGCGGCGGCGAGTTCGCCCAAGCTGTAGCCGAGCAGATAGTCTGGCTTGGCGCCCGCTTCGATCAGCACCCGCGCCAGGCTGAACTCGAACGCGACCAGCGCCGGACTGGTGTGCAGCAAGCGGTCGAACGGCTGGCCTTTGTCGCCTTCGCGGTACAGCACATCGCACAGCGAACCGCCGATCAGCGGCGCCGCGATTTCGTCGCAGTGCTCCATCCACAGACGGAATCTGGGGTGCCGGTCGTAGAGCTCGCGTCCCATCTGATGGTACTGCGAGCCTTGCCCGGAAAACATGAAGACGAGAGGAAGGCGCATGGACGGTCAGGCCGCCGAAGCTTCGTCGATCGACAGTTCGTCTAGATCGAAGTAGCCGTTGAAGCCCTCCATGTAGACCGCCGCGCGATGGCCGAACAGCACCACGGCCGGAGTGCGCGTGATCAGCGCGCCGTGCTCGGCCATCAGCGACTTCACGCCGGTGCCGACGGGATGGCGGCTGTTCCAGGCGGCGACCTTCTGCTGTGCGAGCGCCAAACGGTCGTGGTGCGCGCCGCCATGGGATTGCGCAAGCGCGCCGCCCGCATGCTCGGCGGCGTTCGCGGCTTCGATGCTCGCGACCACGGGTTTTTCCTTGGCGGGCGCCCGCTCGGCGGCGGCCTTCGCCGCGATCTGCCTGATCTTGAGGATCATTTTCGCGAGCACGTCGCCATGGCCGATCTCGACGAACTCCATCGCATCCGACAGCGACATGAGGTGGTGGATCGTGTCGCTCCACAGCACCGTGCTGGAGATCTGCTTCGACAGGTACTCGGCGACGGCGGCGTCCGGGTACGGCTTCGCGGTCAGGTTCGCGATCACCGGAATCTTCGGCTTCGAGAATTTGCGCTTCTTGAGGAACGCCTCGAATTTCCGCCTCGCCGGCATCATCAGCCGCGAATGGAACGCGCCGCTGGTGTTGAGCGCAACGTACATCACCCGGTCGAACTGGAAGATCTCCTGGCAGGCGGCGATGTCGGCGCTGGGCCCGGAGATAACGATCTGCAACGGCGTGTTGTAGTTGGCGATGTCGACATCGCCCAAGCCCTTCTCCTTGAGCAAAGCCTCGATCTGCTCGCGAGGAGCATTGACGATGGCGGCCATCGCGCCGTCGGCCATTTCGCTCATCAACTCGCCGCGCTTCTTGACCAGCTTCAGGCCGGTTTCGAAGTCGAAGCACTCGGCCGCCAGCAGCGCGTTGAACTCGCCGAGGCTGTGGCCGGCGAGGTAATCGGGGGTTTCGCCGGTGTCCTGGACCCGCTTGTAGTACGACAGCGCATTGACGACGTACAGCGCCGGCTGGGTGAACTGGGTCTTGCCCAGCTCGCGCCGCGGATCCTCGAGACACAGCTCCTTGATGGAGTATCCGAGCACCGCGTCGGCCTTGGCGGTCAGCTCCGGAAACGCATCGAACAGGTCGCCGCCCATGCCGCGCGCCTGCGAGCCCTGCCCCGGGAACATGTAGGTTTTCATCGAATCCTCCTGGAAGAAGCGCATGTGCAAAAGTGTTGGCGATCAGCCGCGTTGCAGGCAGATCGCGGTATTGATGCCGCCGAAGCCCATGCTCATGTTGAGCGCGCGCTCGACGGCGTGATCGATGGCGGTCGCGCCCACCCAGCGCAGCTCCGCGTCTATGGGGTTGTCCAGATTGCGCGACGGGTGCAGGCGTCCCGCCTGCATCTGCAGCATCACCGCGATGAGTTCGACCATGCCGGCGGCGCTGAGCGCATGCCCCACCAGCGATTTGGTCGTGTTGAGGTAGGCGCGATCCAACCCGCAGGCGCGCAACGCGGCCAGCTCGGTCTCGTCGCCGACCATCGATGCGGTGCCGTGCGGATTGACGTAGTCGATCGCCTCCGCGGGCAGTCCAGCCATCGCCAAGGCGGCGCGGATCGCGGCGGTTTCGCCTTCCAGCGACGGATTGGGATTGCGGTTGGCGTCCCAGGCCATCGCCCAGCCCTTGAGTTCGGCGTACGGCGTGCGCGTCGCGTCGGACGCGCGGCGCACGACGATCGCTCCGCAGGCCTCGCCGAAGATGAAACCGTCGCGGTCGCGGTCGAACGGCCTGCAGGCCCGCTCGGGCTCGCGCGCGTAGCGGTCCGAGCCCATCGCGCCGAGGGAACGGAACGCCTGACATTCGAAGAACGAAAGATCCATCAGCGCGCCGAGCGCGATGCAGACATCGACTTGCCCGGAGCGGACCGCTTCGATCGCTTGTATCGCCGCCAACTGCCCGCTCGCGGATGCGCCGCCGACGGTCATGGCGAGGCCGCGGATATCGAAGGCTTCGCTGCATACGCCGCACAGATCGGTGTCCATGAACGTCATCGCATGCGTCGGACGCAGGAACTCCACCTGGTTCTGATACTTGGCCTGGATCAGCGCCAGCTCGCGCTGCTGGATGTTGGACCCGCCGACGATCAGGCCGATCCGGCGCGGATCGACGGCATCGAGCCCGGCGTCTTCCCAGGCCTCGTGCAGCGTCGTAAGCGCGACCTGCGCGGACCAGGACAGGTTGCGCAGCCTCGCCGCGGCGATGGCCTCGGGAACCCGCAGATCGGCGATCTCCGCACCGATGAACGCAGCGTCGTCGTCGGCGGCCGGCTTCTGCCGGCCGGGGCGCCGCATCGCCGCGAACCGGTGCTCGCCGGCCAGCAGCGCATCGGTGAAATCACGACGCCCTTGGCCGATCGACGCGGTAACGCCGATTCCGGAGACGACGATGGGGGTGGGCTCAGCAGTGCGCATAGTCGGAGCGTTCGGTCCTGGGAGCGTTTCGCATTCGTGGAGCGCAGGTTCAGAGCCGGGCGTGCAGCAGCGTCGCCAGCTCGCCCATGTTCTCGGCCTTCGCGAACTCGATCATCGGCGCCTTCAGCGACAGCGATTCGAGCGCCAGCATCACCACTTCGGAGCGGTCGATCGAGTTGGCGCCAAGTGCGCGCAGGGAGTCGGTGAACTGGAATGCGTAGTCGTCCAGCCCGGGCACGACCTCTCGGGTGTGGCCGACGACGACGGTGAAGACATCTTCAAGAGTCATGGCGATCTCGGTGGTTGAGAAGACGTTGGCGGAAAGAATCTGAGGGCTGGGATACGGCGAAATTCGGCTTGAGTATTCGATGCAGCGGTTGGTCGTCGGCGAATTGGTCCTGTGCGTTCACGCGCCGAACAGCGTGGCGATCTTCTCCTTCACCTCGGGCTGGGCGAAGGTCACCGCGTGCATTTCGACTTCTTGGGCGATCGTGGCGGGCAGCGCCTGCCGCAACGGCGCGCTCAGATGGTCTTTGAATGCGACCAGCGAGACGCGCGGCTTCTCGGCCAGCGTCTGCGCGAGTTCCAACGCATGCGCTACCACCCGGTCGCGCGGGACCACCGGAAACGCGATCCCGCGTTGCTGCAGTTCTTCGCCGCGGTAGTTGTTCGCCGAGAGCATCATTTCCGTGGCCAGACCCAAGCCCAGTTTCTGCGGGAGGATGAAGGTCGCGCCCATGCCCGGAGTGAAGCCGTAGCGCATGAAATTAGCGGTGTAGATGTTCTCCCGCCCCAGCACCACCAGGTCGGCGAACATGCCCAGCACGAATCCGCCGCCGATGCCGTGCCCCTGCATCGCGGAGATCACCGGCACCGGACAGTGCAACGGCAAGCCGTAGAGCGCGCGGTCGGTGAATGCGCCGCGGCCCTGCGACAGATTCATCAGTTGCTCTTGGGTCCCGCCGCTCGCGAAATAATTGTCGTAGCCGGTCAGCACCACGACTTTGCACTCCGGCAGCCGCTCGACCTGCGCGAACGCATCCATCAGGCCCTCGGTGAGCGCCTCGGAGAACGTATTCTTGCTCGCGCGGTCCTGCATCTTGATCTGCACGATCTGCGGAGCTACGAACTGCAGGTCGACGGCCTTCTCTGCGCTCACGCCGCGCCCTCCCACGGGAACTGGCCGGTCTTCACGTAGCGCGAGATCCTCTCCAAGTTCTCGACATCGGAGAAAACTTCGCGATTCGCCGCCAGCGCCATCGGCTCGGCCGCGGCGATGGACGCCTCGATTCCGCTCATGTAGCGCTTGTAGCGCGCAACGCTGGCCTTGTTGAGCCGGCGCAGCCGCAGCAGATGCTTGCGCAACAGGTTGTCGCTGTTGTCCTCGAAGGCATCGACCAGCCCCCACTCGCGCGAGACCTGCACCCCGACCGGCTGGGTCGACAGGGTCATGGCATTGGCCTTCGCGAAACCGATCCGACGCACCAGGAACGGCAGCACGCAGGCCGGCATCAATCCGAACAGCAGTTCCGAGAGGCTGAACACCGCCGCGGAATCGGCGAGCACGATGTCGCAGGCGGCGACGAAACCGATGCCGCCGGCGTTGGCTTTGCCGCGGACATGCGCGATGGATACGTACGGCCCGGTCGCCAGACGCCGCCAGACGTCGTACAGCGGCTTGGGATCCTGTTCCGGCACGCCGCCGGAGTCGAAGCTCTTTTGCAGCTCGGCGAAATCCGCGCCGAAGCAGAAGACCTCGGGCAGGCCTTCGATCACGACGATCTTCGCGCGCGTCTCGCACACATCCAGGGCCGAAGCGAACTCGGCGATAAGACGATCGTTGATCGCGTTGTTCGCTTCCGGCCGGTGGATTTGCACATACGCGATGTCGTCGTCGAAACGCACGCGCAACGCAGTGAATCCGGCGCTGTCGATCGAGCGGCCGTCCATCAGCCGACCCACTCGTATTCGCGATGGAATTCCTTGATTTCCTTCAGGAACAGCACCGGCTTGCCCATCGCGCTGCGGGCCCGGGCGATGAAGCCGCCATCGAGCGCGACGTTGCGCGTTCCGAACCGTACCGCATTGCTGCCGACCAGAAGGCGGTCGTATTCCTCCATCGTCAGTTCGATGCGGCGGTCGAGATGCGCCTGGATGCCCATCGCCCGCAGACGGTCCTGGCCCTCCTTGCGCACTACGCCGCTGAAGAACTCCGAGCAACAGCCGGAGCCGTAGGAGAAGGCGCCGATGCGCTTGGGCGTTTCGAAGTCGCCGTGGTCGATGGTGCTGGCGATCGCCAGCGCGGTGGTCGCGCCCATGATGTTGGCGACGCGCTGGCAATGGATCATGCCGGGCGTGACGCGGCGCTGGAAATCGTCTTCGATCTCCTGGGGCTTGGCCCGCGCCATCTTGCGCATCATATTGCGGTGCGCGCCCTTGATCATGCCGCCGAACGGGCAGTGATAGGCCAGATAGGTGAAGGTGCCGGCGAAATCCGCGTCCGGGACGCGCTTTTTGTATTCGAGGAAGGCGTTCTCGCAGCAGTCCAGATAGGAAAGCAGCGACAGGTCCGAATCGCCGGCGTCGCCGTCGACAGTGGGACGGCAGGTGTCCATGACTTCGTAGCCGTAGTAACCGTTCGCGCCGACGTCGACCTGGAAGATGTGCGGCTGGTCGCTGATCAGCATGGCGACCGCGCCGGAGCCGTTGCTGGGCTCGGCGAACGACCAGTCGGCGGTCAGCGCGTCGCCGCCCTCCTCGACCATGAAGCGCGAGATGTCGGTGGCGAGCACCAGCGCCTTCGCGCCCGGCGAGGCCTGCGACAGCACGAAGTTCACCGCCATCTGGATGCCGGCCGCACCGGAATAGCAGGCGTTCTTGATCTCGAACAAACGGCAGTTGCGGTTCAGCCCCAACAGCGAATGGCAGTAGGTGCTCATCGACTTGCCGAAGTCGAAGGCCGACTCGGTGCAGGTGATCACCATCTCGATGCGGTCGCGCTCCTCGGGGCTCAGCGCATCGACGATGGGCTTCGCGGCGTTGACCGCGAAGGTGATCGGATCTTCGTACGGCAGCGCGACCGTCTTCTCCTTCATCAGCAGGTTCTCGAACCGGGTGGTGTCGAGCCCGCGATGCTCGGCCAGCTTCCTGACGTCCAGGAAGGCCGTGCCGGCGAACACGTTCATTGCTTCAATACCCACTGCTTTCATGCTGTTCCTCTCCAAGAACCGAATGTTGTCTCGTGTCGCCGCGCCCGCTGCCGGCCGCCGCTAAGAGCGCAGGATTCGCCAGTCCAGCTTCGCGCCGGTGACCCAGAGCTCGGCGATCTTTCCGAGCTCGCCGGTCTCGACCAGCCGGCGCATGAACTCCTGACCCGCCTGGGTATCGCCGATATCGAGCTTGTCGCCCGTGCCCGCTTTGCTGGATCCGCGGTAGACCTTGCGATGGTAGAAATCGTCCTTCTCCTCCAAGAATCCCCGCAGCAGCTCGTCGAACTCGTCGATCGAACGGGCGACGAAGGCCACCCGCTCCTGCATGCCGGTCCGGCCGGTTTGCAGGGTGTGGGCGATGCGCCGCAGCGTCTGCGCGCTGCGGTCGGTCCTGGCGAGGAATTCGGGATAGGCCTGCAGGGTCGCGTGCAGGGTCTCCGCGTTGCGCGCCGAGAACACCAGCAACTGCGCGGCGTCGGCGTTTTCCGAGTCGTGACCGGACGCGGCGTCGACGTACTCCTCGATGATCACGTGCGCGTTCACACCGCCGAATCCGAAGCTGCTGACCCCGCCGATGCGCGTCTGCCCGGCCGCAACCTCCCATTCGACCGCTTGCTGCGCGACCTTGTACGGCGTGCGCCTGAGGTCGATCAGCGGACTGACCGTGTCGCAATGCAGGCTCTTCGCGATCTTGCGGTGGCGGATCTGCAGGATGAGCTTGATCATGCCGACGACGCCCGCGCCGTACTCGAGGTGGCCGATGTTGGATTTGATGCTGCCCAGGTAACACGGCGCGGCGATCTGTTTTTCGCTGGCGGCCTCGGCGCCGAGGAGTTCCTTGGCGACGGTCTTCAACCCGCTGATCTCGACCGGATCGCCGAGTTCGGTGCCGGTGCCGTGGCATTCGATGTAGCCGACGCGATGGAAGTCGACCCCGGCGTCCTCGATGGCGCGCAGGATCACGGCCGCCTGCGCGTTGGGATTCGGCGCGGTCAGCGAGGTCGTGCGTCCGCCGTGATTCTCGGCCGCGCCCTTGATCACGGCGTAAATGTCGTCGCCATCGCGCTGAGCGGCCCGGAGCGACTTCAGCATCAGCATGCCGACGCCTTCGCCGCGTACATAGCCGTTGGCCTTGTCGGAGAAGGTCTTGCAGCGACCGTCCGCGCACAACATGCCGGACTTGGTGAAACTGATGTACACGTCCGGCGAGAGCAACGCGTTCACGCCGCCGACGATCGCCACCGCACAGTGCCCTGCGCGGATGGCCTCGATCGCGCGATGCACCGCCACGAGCGAGCTGCTGCAAGCGGTATCGATGGGATTGCTGGGGCCGTGCCAGTCCATGTGGTAGCTGATCCGGTTCGGACCGACCGAGGACAAGGTGCCGGTCACCGAGTAGGCTTCGACGGGAAGGTGGCTCATCATCGTGGTGTAGCTGCTCGGGCCGCAGCCGACGTAGATGCCGGTGTCGGTGCCCTTGAGGCTGTCGCCGCCGTAGCCCGCGTCCTCGATGCATTCCCAGACCGATTGCATCATCAGCCGCTGTTCCGGGCTCATATACATCGCTTCCGCCGGCGAGATGCCGAAGAACAGCGGGTCGAACTCCTTGATGCCGTCGATGAAAGACCCCCAGCGGCTGACGCCCGCGTAGTCGCGCCAATCCCAGCGGTCCGCGGGGATCTCGCTGATCATGTCGCGCCCCTGGTCGAGCATCCGCCAGAATTCGTCGGGGTTGTTCGCGCCTGCGATGCGGCAGCTCATGCCGACCACGGCGACGTCTTCATCGCGATAGCTGGACCGGTTCCGGTAGGCTTCGCGGAACCGTCGCGCGAACTGCGACACGTTGGCGCCGCCCGAAACCGCCGGTTCGCGCGGCGCCGGCTGTACCGGGGTGTTCGCCGGAATATTCGCCGCGGGGGCGGTGGCCCGCTCTCCATTCGCCGCGAACTTCTTGATCATCTGCGCCGCGTGATTCTCGGCGAGGAATTGGCTGAAGCGCAGCAGGTTCGAGGCCTCGAACATCGCCGTCGGCATCAGATTCAGGTCGTAGACGTTGTTCAGATGCGAGACGAAGCTCGAGATCAGGATCGAATCGAAGCCGAAGTTGGTCCAATCTTCGGTCTCGTTGATCTGATGGGGCTTCATTTTCAGATGCTGCGCCGCTTGCAGCCGCATTTCTTGCAGGATCTCGCGCTGCAGCTTGTCGAGTTCGACCGAGGACGGCTGCGGCCGCGCGTCCGCCGCTGCGACCTTCGCAGGAGCGAACAGGGCCGCATGAGCGTTCTTCTGGCCGTAAAGCGGCAGCAGATTGGCGTGCGGCGAGGCGATCGCCAGGCGCAGCGCCCTCAGGCCTTCCGCGCTCGGCAGCGGCTTGATCGAATAAGTCCTGGCGAGCGTCTCGCGGCTGGCGTCGTCGATGCGCATCGCCCCCTCTTCCCAGAGCGGCCAGTTGACGGCGAGCGAACGCCCTTGCGCCTGCCGCGCACGCACGCGCGCCGAGCGCGCTTCGATATACGCGTCCATGTATCCGTTCGCGGCTGCGTAATCGAACTGCCCGGCATTGCCGAGCGCGCCGGCGACGGACGAAAAGGCGACGAACAGCTCGAGCGGGCAGCCGGCCGTGGCGCGGTCGAGGTTTTCGATGCCCTGCACCTTCGGCGCGAGCACTGCGTCGACGGCATCGGCGGTCTTGTGGATGAGCAAGGCATCGTCGATGAGCCCCGCCGCGTGCACCACGACATTGATTTCGGGCTGATCGGCGACAATCTGTTCGACCTCATCGAGCCGCGCGATGTCGCAGCCGCGGTGAATCACGTTCGCGCCCAACGCCCGCAGCGCCTCGATGCGGGCCGTCTGCGCCTCATTCGGCGCGCGTCGGCTCAGCAGGATCAGGGTGCTGTCCGTCGTGCGTTCGGCGATGTCCTGAGCCACCAGCAAGCCCAAGGCGCCAAGCCCGCCGCTTATCAGCGCGACGGTGCCATTGCGCCACGCGAACTCGCCGGCGATATCGGCGTCCGCATCCTCATAGGCCAGCGCCTCGTACCCGTCTGCGGTCTTGAGTCGGACGTCGATCTGCGAATGCTCGGTCGAAACCGTCTTCAGCGCCGCCCACAGCCCGCGCGCGAGATGGTCGCGCCCGGTCACGTGAAGTTCGAGCGCCGAGCGAGCGTGTTTGTCCGTGGCCAGCGATTGCGCCGCGGCCAGCACGGCTTTGGTCGTCGCGACATAGTCGTCGCCGGCCTCCACCACATGCACCGTCGCGTCGTCGCCGTCGGACGGCGTCACGCTCTTCCAGACCGGCCGACGGAAGCTCAAGCGATCCTGCTTGGCGTTCAGATCGATTTCGCGGGTCTGGAACCCTTCGATGATCACCCGGACATTGCCGCGCTCATCGGCGGCGACGTAATGCATGCCGTCGGGGCGCTGACGGATATGGACGATCATGGTGTCGGTCAGCGGGCCGACGACCAGGGTGTTGAGTACCGCGAACGGCACGACGTCCGCCTCAGGATTGTCGACCAGCGCCAGACCGCTCTGGATGATGCTGTCGAGCGCGCCCGCGTCCATCGCCATGCCGCGCGTGGACGAACCCGGCAGGCGGATCGTGGCCAGACCCTCGCCCTTGCCGTCGAGGAAGATCTCCTCGACGCCGCGATGGGACGGGCCCAGCTCGACGCCGCGATTCCTGAAGGTCTGGTAGAACGCGGATTTCGTCGGGCCGGGACGCGCGATCCGCGCGCGCAGTCCGGCGATATCCAGCACCGGGGTATAGCCCTTGACGGCCAGGCACTCCGACGTCTTCTGCACCGAGACGCGGCTCTGGAAATGCACGCCTTGCTCGGTGCTCACTTCGACGCCGAACTGGCCGGCGGCGCCCGGATACACGCGTACGACGACCGTTCGCTTGCCTTTCACCGTCAATGCATTGACGAACACGCTGTCGCTCAGCACGAGCATGGCGTCGTCGCCCGGAGGCGCCGATGCCGCGACCGCCGCTCGGGCGATCTCGAGATAGGCCATGCCCGGAAGGATCTTCTGTCCCTGGATGATGTGATCGGCAAGGAACGGTTCGGCGCCGTCGAACACCGAGCGGAACTCGCCGATGGGATAGTCGTTGTTCGCGCTCATCGATGCCGAGGCCTTCATGAGCTCATCTCCATCGAAAGACGCGCGCGTTCGTCCGTCGCGAGGCCCGACGGCGGCGTCAGGGCGCGCACGTAGAAATTGGTGATCTTCACCAGCGTCTCGCCGCTTTCGCTGAGGATGTGCACGTTGAACATCAGGACGCCCGCGCTCGCGCCGGCGCTGTCGCCGGACCGCTCCGCCAGCACGATGCAGCGCGGCGTCAGGTTGCCGACGATCTCGATCTCGTCGATCGCGAACGGCAGGTGCGGCACGCCGCCCTCATCGGCGGCCAGAAGCGCGACCACCGTCTGCAACGCGCCGTCGATCAGGCTCGGATGCAGTACGTACTGCTCGAAATCCTTAGTTAGCGACGAATCCAGAACCAGTTTGGCTAAGGCGCAGCCGTTGCCGATCGCGACCTCGTCGATCGCCCGGAACGTCGGGCCGTAGTCGAAACCGAGACGCCGGAAGAGTTCGTAGTAACGTTCGCCGCCGTGGCTTTCGCCACAGCGCTGGCGCCAGTGCGGCAGCGACTCGCGCGGCGTCGACTCTGGCGCTGCGCGATCGTCGAAGAGCGCGCGGCCCTCGCAATGCAGGACGTTCTCGTGGTCGTCGTCGACCGTGGTCACGGCGAATTCGACGCCGTCGCCGGTCGCATTGTGCAGCCCGATTTTGAGATCCCGTTGCGGATCGGTCAGCGCCAGCGGTTGGACCCAATAGATGTCCTTGAGCCGGCGTACGCGTCTTGTTCCGGCGACGGTCGCCGCGACGCAGGCCATTTCGATGAAACCCGCGCCCGGAAACACGGCTTGGCCCTGGATACTGTGGTCCCGTGCGTAGTACTGGTCCGCAACGAGAGCGGCATCGAAGGACACCCGCTCCAGCGTCGAGGCATTGTGCGAGATGAGCGGATGCAGGCGCGACGGCGCACTCTGCGGCGCGGCCTCCATCGCGGCTAAGTCGACCGCCCAATGACGGTTGCGCGCGAACGGATAGACCGGCGCGCCGGCGACCGGTCGCAGCGGCGCGCCTTGCGGGCCCGATGCGTCGCGCAACAGCGGCCAATCGACCTTGCCGCCCTGCGTCCAGAACTCCGCCAACCCAGCGAGATCGGCTTCGGCGCACAGCGCCTGCATGCGTTCGCGCTGCTCGCGCGCGGTGCGGCCGGCTCCGGCCTGGGCCTCGGGACCGCCCTGCCACAGACGCGCCGTGACGACGAGGTTCGGATCGGCGTCGAGCCAGCGCTGCAGGGTTTGCCGGAGTTGCAGCGGGCTGTCGACGATCAGTGCCAGCCGCTGCGGCATCGCCTCGCGTCCTATCTGCATCGTGCGACACAGCGCCGCGAGATCGCCGTCAGGATTGAGCGCGAGGAAATCGACGTGCCGGTAAGCGTATTCGTGCAGACGTTCTACGTTCATGGCCGAAAGCACGAACAGATATCCTGCGGCCTCGGCGACGGGGGCGCCGGCTTGCGCGGACGCCGCGGATTCCTCAGCCGGATACTCCTCCAACACCGCGCAGGCGTTGACGCCGCCGGCGCCGAACGCGTTGATCAGCGCCCGGCGCGGGACGCCCGCCGGAGCCTCCCACGCGCTCAGGCGCTTTTGCAGAACGCACGGCGAGCGTGCGAAGTCGATATCCGGATTCACGACCTCCGCATGGATGCTGGGCGCGATCTGCCGGTGCTTGAACTGCATCAGGATCTTGGCGATGCCGGCAATGCTGGTCGCAGACTCGGCATGGCCGATGTTGGCCTTCAACGACGCCAGCGCGCAGAACCCGGTGTCGGCGGTCTGCTGTGCGAAGGCTTGAGCGATGGCGGCGACTTCCAGGCTGTCGCCCATTCGCGTGCCGGTGCCGTGGCCTTCGATGAAACCGATGCTGCGCGCCGGCACGCCGGCCTGGGCCAGCGCCTGCGCGATGACGTTGGCCTGCGCGTTCGGGTTGGGCGTGGCGTAGCCGCTGGAGCGGCCGCTGTGGTCGTAAGCGCTGCCGCGGATCACGCCGTAGATCCTGTCGCCGTCGCGCTCGGCCAGACGCAGCGGCTTGAGCACCAACGTACCCACGCCCTCGCCCGGGATGAAGCCATCGTCGCCTGCGCCGTAGCTTCGGCACGCGTCGCCGACCGCGAGCATCCGGCGATGGCAGAACGATTGGTACTTGGCCGGATGCAGGTACAGATTGACGCCGCCGGCGAGCGCGAGCTGGCACTCGCTGCGCCGCAGGCTCTCGCAGGCCAGATGCACCGCGACCAGCGACGACGAACACGCGGTGTCGACCGGAACGCTCGGGCCCTGCAGATCCAGCGTGTAGGACACGCGGTTGGCGATCGACCAAGGCATCGCGCTGGGCGTGACCATGCGACCGCGCTGCCAAGCCTCGGCGGCCAGCAATTGATAGGAGTTGGTCGTCACGCCCACGAAGACGCCGACATCGGCGCTTTTGCCCTTCGGGTAACGCTGCTTCAGGCGTTCGCGCGTGTAGCCGGCATCTTCGACCGCGGACCAGGCGGACTGCAGGAAGCGGCGCTCCTGTGGGTCGATGATGTCCGCTTCGGCATCGGCGATGTTGAAGAAGCCGGCGTCGAACTTGTCGAAGTCCGCCAGGAAGCCGCCGCGCTTGCAATAGATCTTGCCGTGTTCGGACTGCGCCGGGTCGGGGTCGTAGAAGGACGACGCATCCCAGCGGCTTGCGGGTACGCCTTCGATGAGATCCGTGCCGGCGCGCAGATGCGCCCACAGCGCCTCCATATCGTCGGCCTGCGGGAACGAGGCGTGCACGCCGATGATGGCGATAGGTTCGGCGTGCGCGTCCGGCGCGGGGGCGGCAACCGTCGGCGATTGCGGTTGCATACCGGAGGATCCGATGATCGCCGGCGAAACGACGGCCGTGGATTCCGCGGCGTCGACGACGCCTTGCGCGGCGCTCTTCCCCGCGAACCTAGCGGTCAGCACGGCCGTCGCGTGTTCGACGAGATACGCGGCCAGTTCGGCGACGGTCTCGTATTCGTACATCAGGGTCTTCGGCAGATCGCCCAGATCGTTTTCCAGGGCCGCATTGAAGCGTCCGATCATGATCGAGTCGAAGCCGAACGCCTCGAAGCGCTCTTCGATATCGATCCGGTCGGCCGGTATCCTGGTTTCGGTATGGACCAGTCCGCACAGATAGTCGCGGGTCTGCGCCAGCAGCGCATCGCGGTCGATCGGCGCTGCGCCGGCCTGTACGGCGGCGACAACGGCGCTGGACGGGTCGCAGTAGGCCGCGATCTTCGAGGGCCGGCCGTACAACGCCAGCGCCCGCGGCAGATCCGAACGCAGCAGCGTGTTCCAGTACTGGAAGCCGATCTCGCCCGGCAGCGCGCACAGCCCGGTCCGTTCCTCGGTGCGCCGCAGATCGGCCGCGGACAATGGCATGCCGCCGGCCTGCCAGTACGGCCAGCCGATCGACAGGGTCTTGCCGTAACGCGCACCGCGCGCACGCGCGGCTTCGCGGTGATCGGCGAACGCGTCCATGAACGCGTTGGCGTAGGCGTAGTCGGTCTGACCGACGTTGCCGAAGCTGCCCGCGCCCGACGAAAACAGCACGAACAGATCCAGCGGCTCGTCGGCGGTGAACCGGTCCAGATGCACCGTGCCCTGCACCTTCGGCGCCAGCACCCGGCGGAACTGCGCGCGTTCCTTGCGGATCAGCAGCGCATCGTCGTTGACCCCGGCGCTGTGCAGGATGCCGTTGAGCGCGCCGAAGCGCGTCTTGACCTGCGCGATCAGCGCGCGCGTCCGCTCCGCATCGGCGATGTCCGCCTGCAGATAAGTCGCGTCCGCGCCGAGCGCGCGCAGCTGCGCCAGCGCCTCCTCGCCTCGCGCGTCCAGCGCCGAGCGCCCGCAGATCGCCAGTCTGGCGCGGTAGTGTTCGGCCAGATGGCGCGCGAACAGCAAGCCCAGCCCGCCCAGGCCGCCGGTGATGAGATAGGTCCCGCCGTGCTTGAGCGGCATCGGCCCCGCCGGCGCGCGTTCGGCCGGCTGCAGCTCAAGCGCGCGCACCGAGCGCTGCCCCGCGGCGGCGCCCTGCAAACGGTAGCGGACTTCGGTGTCGCGCTGCGGCGCGGTTTGTAGCTCGCCGATGAGCGCTGTGACGGTGTCGATGACGGTGGTCGCGGGATCGATGTCGTCGTGCTCGATCGACAGCACCCGGCCGTTGTAGCGATTGTTCTCCAGCGCGAGCGAACGGTAGAAAGCCGCCAGCGCTTCGCAGGGCGCGGTGTTCGTCCCGACACTGGCGTGGAAGAACGACACGAACGCGCACGGCGCCTGCAGCGCGCCGGCGCCGGCCAGCGCCCTGCAGAATCCGAACAACGCGTCGATACCTGCGTTTAGGGCGGATTCGACGGCCTCGCCCGCGATTCGGTCGGTCTGTTCGCCGGTATGCGCCGACAAGCGCGCAGGGTTCGCGTTGTGGATCACCCGGGTCGGCGCGCGGCCGTGGCGCCTCAGCGTTTCCAGCAGCGACTCGAAATGCTGCGGCTGCGCGGCGTCCACGCAGAAGCGATCGTCGGCCTCCTGCCGGAAGGCGTCGCCCAACCGGACGAGCACGATCGACTTCAGCGGCGACGCGGTGTGCAGCCGCGCCTGGATCTGCTCGAACAGTTGATCGTCGGTGTCGATGATCAGCAGCGTGTCCTCGGGCCGGAAGGCGGCCTGTGGCGCGGGCAATGCGACTTCGCGCCAGACCGGCGCGTAGCAGGTCGGCTGCTTCTCTTCGCCGCTGTCGGCAAGCGTCGGCGCCGGCCCGGAGGGCGTCGCGACGGGCGATGGGTCGAGGGTCGGAGCCGGTTGCGGCCAGTAGCGTTCCTTGGCGAAGGGATAGCCCGGCAGACCGTGAAGCGGCCGCGGCCGGGAGTCCGCGTAGAGCGCAGGCCATTCGACCTTCGCGCCCTGCGCCCACAACGCGGCCAGCTCCGCGGACTGGCGCAGGCCGTTGCGGAGCAGCAGATCGGCGGCCTCTTCGCTCGGAATCACCGCGTCCTGCGCGCGCGACACCGTGCCGCGATGGCAGGCGGCGCCGCCCGAGGCCGACACGAATTCGCGCAGGTGCGCGCGCAGTTCCGCAACGGATTCGACGGCCCACGCGCAGCGCTCGCGCATCGGGTCTCGGCCGATCTGCAACGTATATGCCAGATCGCGCAACGCGATCTCCGCGTCGTCGGGATCGCGACTATCGGCCGCATTCTTGTCGAGGAACGCGAGCAAATCCTCCGCCATGGACTTCAGCTGGGCCGCATTGCGCGCGGCCAGCGGGACGATGTAGGACGGCAACGCATCCGGCGGCGTAGCCATCCCCCGCGAACGCAGCGAGGGCACGTACTCTTCGATGACCAGATGCGCGTTGGTGCCGCTGAAACCGAATGCGCTGACCGCCGCCCGCCGCTTGCGGCCTGCGACCGAGGGCCAATCGTGATGCGTCCTGTTGACGTAGAACGGCGAGGCGGCGAAATCGAACAGCGCGTTCTCCTGCCGCAGGTTCAGGCTCGGCGCCAAGGCCTTGTTGCGCAGGCTCAGCAGCACCTTGTGCACGCCCGCGACACCGGCCGCGCCGGAGGTATGGCCGAGATTGGTCTTGATCGCACCCAGCGCGCAGGCGTTCTTTCTGCCGCCGTGCTCCTTGAACACCGTCGACAGCGCTTCCAGCTCGATCGGATCGCCGAGCTTGGTTCCGGTGCCGTGGGTTTCCACGTAGTCGATCGACGACGCGTCGATGGCATAGCGGCGGTAGACGTCGCGAAGCAGTTCGATCTGGCTATTGACGCTGGGCGCGGTGATGCCGTTGGTCTTGCCGTCCTGGTTGATGCCGGAGCCGATAATCACGCCGAGGATGTTGTCGCCATCGCGTTCGGCATCGCTGAGGCGCTTGAGCACGACCGTGCCCACGCCCTCGCCCGGCACGAAGCCGTCCGCGCCGTTGTCGAAGGTCTTGCATTGGCCGTCGTGCGCCAGCATCCCCGCCCGGCACATGCCCAGATAGGACTCGGCGATCAGGTACAGGCTCACGCCGCCGGCCAGGCCCAGGTCGATCTCATGGTTCAACAGCGCCTGGCAGGCCAGATGGATCGCCACCAGCGAGGAGGAGCACGCGGTGTCGATGGGGATCGCCGGCCCCTTCAGATTCAAGTGATAGGCGATGCGCGCCGCGCCGATGGCGAAACTGTTGCTGGTGGTTTCGATGTTCTGCGGATTGCCCTTCGCCAGCAGGAACGAATAGTCGCTGCTCATGATGCCCATGTAGACGCCGCACTTTCGCTCGCTCAGCGCGGCGCTGGTGTAACCGGCATCCTGGAAAGCGCGATAGCTCTCCTGCATGAACAGACGATGCTGAGGATCCATGACCTCGGCTTCGGACGGCGAGATCTGGAAGAACATCGGGTCGAAATGCTCGGCGCCGTCGAGCATGCCGAGCCATTTGCTGTACACCTTGCCCGGCTTGCCGGGCGTCGGGTCGTAGTACGCCTCCACGTCCCAACGTTCCGGCGGGATTTCGCGGATCGAATTGCGGCCCTGCGCGAGGTTGCGCCAGAGCTGGTCGAGATCGTCGGCGCCGGGATAGCGTCCGGACATGCCGACGATGGCGATCTTTTCGTCGTTGCGCTGCGCGCCGGCCGCGGGTTGCGCTTGAGGCGGCGTCCGCGCTGCGAGCGAACGACGCTGCAGGACGATGCCGTCGCCGGCGGGCATCCGCATCGCCGGGCGTTGCGCGAACGATGAAGCCGCGGCCTGCTTCGGCGGGTTCCACTGCGCGGTAGGCATAGGCGCGGATGCGGGTTCAGCTCGTACGGGCGCCTCATTCGCCGGCGCGACCGGCTGCGGACGCGATGCGAGTTCGCCCTGAAGGAAACGGGCCAGCGCCTGGATGTTCGAGTAGTCGTAGACCCGGGTCGCGGAGATCTCCAGGCCATGGGCCTTGTTGATCATCTTCACCCATTCCACGCCGACGATGGAGTCCAGCCCCAGATCGACGAACGAGCGCTCGTCGTCGATGGCGGCTTCGTCGAGGTACAGCGCTTGCGCGAGGCTCATGCGCAGCGACCGTTTCAGCGCATCGTGGCCGATGCCGACGACGCTCTGAGCGACAGGCGCAGGCGGCGCGGAGGCCGGCGTGCGCGCAGCGAGGGCAGACTCCACGAAGACACCCGCACCCACCGCCGCAGGTGCCTGCGCCACGCTCGCCGGGCGTGCGACGGCCTGCACGGGTGCGGCGGGCGTAATGGACACTGCAGACAACTGGCTTTGGACGAACGCGCCCAGCGCCGTGAGGTTGCTGTAGTCGTAGACGCGAGCCGCGCCGATGTCCAGGCCCAGACCCTTGTTGATGTTCTTGACCCACTCCACACCGACGATCGAATCCAGACCCAGATCGACGAAGGGACGGTCCTCGTCGATGCTCGCTTCGTCGAGATACAGCGCCTGTGCCAGCGAATGCTTGAGGAAGCCTCGGACGTCATGCGCGGACGACGCGGCGTTCTGCGATGCGGTGGTCGGCGAAATTTCGGTCGACGAGGCGGCGCTCGCCTGAACGGCCGTCCGGTTCGCCGCGGGCACAGCTGCGATCGACGCCGTCGCATCCAGCATGGGCAGGCGCGAAGCGTTCGGCTTCGGCAGCACGCCGCCGACGATCGCGGGCACCGCGGCCGGTTCGGCCAGCGCGATGGCGCCGGGCTTTTCCAGCACGGGCGCGGCGACGAACGCATCCAGCACGCTGTCGACGATCTGCGCAGGCGACATTGCGTCGGCGGCGCTCCGCGCTTCGGCCTGCGTCGGAAACAGCCGGCCGCGGCCCTGCGCGTGCACGTACTCGGCGTCGCCTTCGCCGCTGAAAATATCGAAGTCGATGCCGTCGTGTTCGTTCGAAGGATACAGCGCGATGTGCAGCGCGGCCGCACCGTCGACCACGAAGGGCGACGCGAAGCGCACGTCGCTCAGTTCGACCGTCGCGCTGGCTGGCGACGCGCGCCTGGCGCAGGCGACGGCCGCGCGTGCCATGTCCAGCAGCACCGATTGCGGCAATTGCGCGCCGGCGCCGTCGGAATCGCCGGCAACGAACGGCTCGTCCACCTGGAACAGCGACGAATAGCGCAGCTGATCGAGATCGGAGGTGTTTTCGTGCAGCAGCGGATGCAAGGCCTTGCCGGCGGCCGCGCCCACGATGCCGGCCCCTGCCGCGGCGCCCGAACCGACGACGTTGGAGAACATCCCCTTGATCGGGTCGATCCAGTATTTGTCCTTCGCGAACGGGTACGTCGGCAGATGCATCCGCGGCGGCGCGCTCTTGCCGTGGAACTTGCGCCAGTCCAGATCGAACCCTTTCACCCACAGCTCGGCGAGCTTCGCGAGCTTGCGCTGCGCGATCCATTTGTCGAGAGCTTCCTCGTAATCGGGATCGGCGACGAACAGGCCAAGCACATCGCGGTGCGCCTTCAAGTTGCCGCGATAAGCGCCGTCGGCGACGGCATCGACCGCTCCAGCCTCGACGAATGCGCGAAGCGACTGCTGCAGCCGGGCCGCGGAATCGACGACGAACGCGAGCCGTTCTTCCATCGGCTCGCGCCCGACCTGCAACGTGTACGCCAGCGCGGCGTGATCGACCCGACGGCCCTCCTCCGCGGCCTCCTGCAGGAACGCCAGAAGATTCTGGGCGGCGCGCAGCAATTGTTCGGGCGTGCGCGCCGACAGCGGAACGATGGTCTGCACGCCCGGCAGCGCAGCGTCCGTGCTATGGACCTGCGCGGCGCGGGCGGGTTCTTCGATGATGAAGTGCGCGTTCGCGCCGCCGGCTCCGAACGACGACAGGCCGGCAATGCGCGGCATGCGCCTGCCATCGACCACGGGCGCGTCCCAGTCGCGCAGAGACTGGTTGACCTCGAACGGGGTGGCCGCGAAATCGATGTTGGGATTCAGCCGCTGCGAGTGCAGCGACGGCGCGATCTGCCGATGGCGCATCTGCAGGACGACCTTGGTCAGTCCGGCGATGCCCGCCGCCGATTCGCAATGGCCGATGTTCGACTTCGCCGAACCGATCAGGCAGAAACCCGTGTCCTCGGTATGTTCGCGGAACGCCTTGCCGAGCGCCGCGATCTCGATCGGATCGCCCAGCTTGGTTCCGGTTCCGTGCGCTTCGATGTAGCTGATCTGGCGCGCATCGACGCCCGCATCCTTCAGCGCATCGGCGATCACCGCAGCCTGCGCCTGCGGATTCGGTACCGTGTAGCCGTTGGTCTTGCCGCCATGGTTCAGCGCGCTACCGCGGATCACCGCGTGGATCGCATCGCCGTCGCGCTCGGCGTCGGACAGACGCTTCAGCACCACCACGCCCACGCCCTCGCCCGGAATGTAGCCGTCGCCGCCTTCGCCGAAACTCTGACAGTGGCCTGCGCTGGAGATGAACTGTCCCGCGCTCAGCATGCTGTATTTATCGGGATGGATGCTGAGATTGACGCCACCGGCCAGCGCCATGTCGGTTCGGCCCAGCTTCAGATCCTGGCAAGCGAGATGGATCGCGGTCAGCGAGGACGAGCACATGGTGTCGAGCGTCATGCTCGGCCCGTGCAGATTGAGCGCGTACGACACCCGGTTGGCGATGCTGGCGAGACTGCCCGAACGGTTGTACTCGCCGTACATCACGCCGGCGTAAACGCCGACCTGACCGGGCAGTGCGCCTGCGTGCGGCATCCGCAGGCCCTTGCGCGAATAGCCCGCGTCCTCCATCGCCATCCACGCGTGCTGCAGGAACAGCCGCTCCTGCGGGTCGATGTACGGCGCTTCGCGCGGCGAGACGTTGAAGAACTGCGCGTCGAACTCGTCGGCGCCTTGGATGAAGCCGCCCCACTTGCTGTAGTGCCCGGGCCGTTCGCGGTCGCTGGTGTAGTAGTCCTGCCAGCGCCAGCGCGACTCGGGAATCTCGACTACGCAGTCCTTTCCGTCGCGCAGATTGCGCCAGTAATCCTGCAGCGTTTCGGCCTCCGGATAGCGTCCGCTGAGCCCGACGATGGCGATCGGCTCGAACGCCGCACGCGCGGAAGGCGCGCGGCGCACCAATGCCTGAGCCTTGCCGCGCAGTGGCGCCTGCGCGGCCGGACGCACCGCGACGCCCGCAGGCCGCGGAACCGGGGCGGTCTGCAGGGCGTTGGTTGCCGCCGTGGGCTCGGCCGCCGGCGCCAACAGCGCGAGCAACGAAACCCGGTACGCCTGAGCGAGATGCTCGCCCAGCGCGGCGACCGTCTGGTATTCGAAGAACAGCGTCTTCGGCAACGGGCCGAGATGTTTCTCGAGCTGGGCGGTGAGGCTCATCGCCAGGATCGAATTGATGCCGTAGTTTTCCAGCGCCTCGTCGATATCGATCTGCGCCGGCGCGATCTTGAGCAGCGGCGCGAATTCCCTGCGCAGGAAATCGCGAACCAGGGACCGCAGATCGCCGGCAACGGCGTCGACGGAAGCGCCGGCGGCGGACGCATCGGTGTCGTGCACCACGGGTGTCTGCGCAGGCAGGGCCGCGGGCGCGCGACGCGGCACGATGGCCGGCGGCGCATCGAACAGACGACGCAGCCGGCGCCCCTCTCCTTCGACCGTGAGTACCTGCGTATGGGCGGATACCAGCGCCCGGCGGAACACCGCGATGCCGGAAGCGGTGCGCATCGGCAGCATGCCCGTCTGCGCCTGCAGCCAGCGCACGCCGTCGGCATCCGGACGCATGCCGCCCGCGTCCCACAGCGGCCAGTCGACCGCCAGCGTCCTGCCCGACCGCTGCCCTTGCGCGGCCCGCGCCTGACGGAAGCCCGCGAACGCGTCGAGGAAACCGTTGGCGGCCGCGTAGTCGGCTTGGCCGACGTTGCCGAACACCGAAACGCCGGATGAGAACAGCGCGAAGAAATCGAGGTCCGCGTCTGCGGTGGCGTTGTCGAGATGCCAGGTGCCGCGCACCTTGGGCGCGAGTACCGCGGCCAAGTCGCCGGCGGTCTTCTTCAGAATCAGTTCGTCGCTGCGCGCGCCGGCGCAGTGCAGCACACCGCGCAGCGCGCCGAGTTCGCCGATCGATTCGACGACGCTACGGCATTGCGCGGCGTCGTCCAGGTCGAGCTGGCGATAATGCAGCCGATCGCCGTACCCATAGCCGTGCAGCCGCGCGGCGACGCCGTCGTCCGGCGTCGCGCGGCCGGTCAGCACGACCTGCGCGCGCTGCGCATGGTCGAGGATGTCGCGGGCGAACAGGCCGCCAAGACCGCCGAGTCCGCCGGTGATCAGATAGACGCCGTCTTCCCGATAGGGCGAGTCGCCGAGGCCGGCCTGCGCATCGTGCGCGTCTGTCGCCTGCGGCAACAACGTCCAGTCGAGCGTGCGCCATCCCTGCGCCGACGAAAGCAGCGGTGAGCGTTGCGGCTGCGCTGCGGCGTCGGCCAGATCGGCGGCGAGCGCGTCCGGCGTCGCGTCCGCCGGCACGATGACGAGTTGCGCGGTGAGCGCGGGATGCTCCTGCACCGCTGTTCTGAGCATGCCGCCCAGGCCGGCCAGCAACCGCCCTTCCGCGGTATCGGCGATCACGCATTGCAACAGCGTCGTTTCGCCGCCGATTTGTTTTATCGCATTCTGAAGACGCTCGAACACCTGCAGCGCGATGGCCTCGTAGCGCAGCGCCGGATGCGCATCAGCGGCTGCGGACAGCGACTCGACCGCACTCCCCGGACGCAACGCAGACAGCGCGACGGGATCGATGCCGGCGTAATCGCAGAGCAGTACCCGCACATGCCCGAAGTCCCGCGCGCCGAGGGGCACAGTCTCGTCAGGGGCAGGCTCCGCGACGGCATCGATAGATCCTTTACCGCGTGGACTCGGTTCGCTCCAGCGCGGCACCGCCATCAGCGTTTCGATGGCGGTAGCACCGTTCGTCGCGGCAGCGCCGGCATCGAAGCGGCGCGCGCAGAACCCGCGCATCTGCACGCAGACGGCGCCGTTCGCGTCGCACAGATCCAGATCGAGGGTGATCTGCGACGCATCGTCGGACAAAAGATCGGTGCGGCGGACGAACGCATGCAGCCGCTGCGCGCAGTCGCCGAGGATGCACAGCGATTCCATCGCGAACGGCAGCATCGCATCGGCCGGCGTCGCGTCGCGTCCGCCCAGGCCGATCGCCGCTTGCAGCGCGCTGTCGATCAGCGACGGGTGCAGGAGGTAGGCGGCGTTGTCCTCGCTAGCTAGCGCGTCGGGTAGCTCGAGATCGGCCAAGACCTGACCGTCGCCACTGTCCAGGCCGACGACGCCGCGATGCGCCGGGCCGTACTCGATGCCGAGTTGCGCGTACTGACGGTAGACCGCGTCGGCGTCCCAGTGATCGCGGCGCATCGCGGAGCGCAATGCGGCCAGATCCAGCAGCGCGGCGCCATCATCGAAACCCTGGTGTGCGGGGTCGTGGAAACGCACGCGGCCGGAGGCGTGGTCGGTGCGACTCCCCGTTTCGGTTTCGCTGAAGACGCGGAACTCGAGCACCTCCTCATCCGCATCGAGTTCGATCAGGATCGCGCGCTCGCCTTCGACCGCGAACGGCGCCAGCCACAGCACGTTCTCGAACGCGATCAGCGAAGTGGTCGCAAGCTCGGGCACCGCATCGGCGACCGCCGCGCGGGCCATCTCCAGATAGGCGACGCCCGGCAGCACGCCGACGGCGGCGCCCGACGGCATCCTGACCCGGTGATCGCGCAGGAAGAATTCGTTCCCGGTCAGCTGCGTGCGGTAGCGCTGCCGGGTCAGGGTCGAGACATTGAGATGCAGTAGCGGATGCAGGCGCGCAGGCGTCGCCCGGCGGCCGGAGAACTGCCGTATCAGCTCAAGCGCGTTGGCCTTGCCCAGGCGTCTGCTCTTCAGCTCGGAAACGATGTACTCGACGAAATCCACCATGCCATCCGTTCTCGAAGTTCCCTGTCCGCTGCTCATTGCAGCAAGTCCAACGGCGTTCCCAACGTGTCGCCTCAGGCCAGTTGCTTCACCCGCGCCGCTACGTCCGCGGCGCTCATCGTGTCTTCTTCCAGTTCCGTGAAAAGCCCGGCGATGATGTCCAGGTTGTGCAAGTACTGGCCGGGCGTCGGCGGTGCGACCGTCGCCGGACCGGCGACCGCGCGCGCCTTGTCTTCCGACGGAAGCCAGCAGTGCATGCGCGCGAACGCGTAGGTCGGCAGATGGATCCGCTCGGTCCGCCGCGCGCTGTCCGCGTCGGCGTCGAGCGCGTGAGCCGCCTGCCGGTAGCCCTGCTCGCCCAGATCGGCGACCTGCTCCTGCAGCAGCGGATGCAAATGTCGGGTTGCTTCGCCGCTGCGGCCAGGCACCGGCGCAGCAAGGCTGGCGCCCGGCGCGATCCAGTACGCGTCCTCGGCGAACGGATACGGCGGCAACGCGACCATCGCCGGCGCATCCGCGCCGTGCAGCCTGCGCCAGTCCAGTTCCAGCCCCTTCACCCACAGTTCGCAGAGCTTCTGGGTGTTGCCGTCGGCGATGCACTTGTCGACGACCAGCGCCGCCATCGCGGCGTCTTCGTTGAGCAGACGCACGCTTTCGCGTCCCTGCCGCACGTGCGCGGCGAGAACGCCGCGCGGAAGCGGCCGGTTCGCGGCCGCGGCGTCGATGTAGGCGCTCAACGCGGCGATCACGTCCTCGACGCTGTGCGCGACGAAGCTCAGCCGCTCCTCCATCGCGTCGCGATGCCGTTGCAGGCTGTGTACCATCGCGGCCAGATCGTACGCGGGATCGCTCGCCGAACCCGCCCGCAGAACGTCGCGCAGGTCTACCGCCTTGCGCAGCAGTTGCTCTGGCGTGCGCGCCGACAGCGGCACGACCAAGCCGGCCTCACGCGGCATCGGTGGCTCGCTCGCGACAGTCGCGGCGCGCGCGACAGGCGGCACGTGTTCGGCGATCACCAAGTGGGCATTGGTGCCGCTGAAGCCGAAGCTGCTGATCGCCGCGTGGCGCGCGGCGCCATCGGGCGAAGACCAGTCGCGCGCGACGGTGTTGACGAAGAACGGGCTCGCGTCGAGATCGAGGTGTTCGTTGGGCGTTTCGAAGTTGGCGCTGGGCGGCAGCGTGCGGTGCTTCAGCGCCAGCAGCAGCTTGATGAAGCCGGACACGCCGGCCGCGGTCAGGCAGTGGCCGATGTTGGTCTTCACCGAGCCGATCGCGCAGTACTGGCGGCGGTCGGTCGCCGCTCGGAACGCCGACTTCAGCCCGTCGACTTCGATCGGATCGCCGAGCTTGGTGCCGGTGCCGTGCGCCTCGATCAGTTCGATGCGGCCGGGATCGATGCCGAAGCGGTCGTAGACGTCGCGAATCAGGCGCTGCTGCGATTCCGCGTTCGGCGCGGTGATGCCGTTGGTGCGTCCGTCCTGATTCACGCCCCAGCCGCGCACGACGCCGAGAATGTTGTCGCCGTCGCGTTCGGCGTCGGCCAGGCGCTTGAGCATGACCACGCCGACGCTTTCGCCCGGCACGAAGCCGTTCGCGCGTTGATCGAAGGTGTAGCAGCGGCCGTCGGGCGAGAGCATGCCCGCGTGCGCGGTCTTCAGGAACATGTCGGCGTTGGCCATCACGTACACGCCGCCGGCGAGCGCGATGTCCGAGGCACCGGTGATCAGGCTGTCGCAGGCCGAGGCGATCGCGACCAGCGACGACGAGCACGCGGTGTCGATCGACACGCACGGGCCTTGCAGATTCATGAAATACGACACGCGCGCCGCCAGGATCGAGGTGGCGCCGCCGGTGAATCCGAGCGCGTTGATCTGCTGCTCGCGCGACAGCTGGTTGTAGTCGCCGTGGGCGCAGCCGACGAACACGCCGCAGCGGCTGCCGGACAAGCGTTCCGCGGTGTAGCCCGCGTTCTCCATGCCGTGCCAGCAGCACTGCAGGAAGAGGCGCTGCTGCGGGTCCATGGCTTCGGCTTCGAGCGGCGACAGGCCGAAGAACAGCGGGTCGAAGCGGTCGTGGCCTTCCAGCACGCCCATCCACTTCGAGTTGCTCTGGCCGAGTCCGGGCTGCCCTTCGACGTAGTAGTCGCGGGTATCCCAGCGCGATGCGGGAATTTCGCTGATGCAGTTGCGGCCGTTGGCGATGTTGTCCCAGAAGCGGTCGACGTCCTTCGCCATCGGGAAGCGGCCGGCCATGCCGATGACGGCGATTTCGGTGGCATGCATACCGAACGCGGCGGCCGTCGGCGGCGCCGCTGCGACCGCGTCCTTGCCGCACCACGACGCGAGCGCGGGCCAGACGGACGGCGCGATGGAATCGCCGAACGCGGTGTTCGCAACGGCCTGCGGCGGCGCGGAGGGCGCCGGGGCGCGTGCGACGACAGCGGCGGGCGCTTCGGCCGCGGCGCGCTGGACGAGCGTGTCGCGCACCAGACGGGCGAACTGTTCGACGGTCGGATGGGCGTAGACACGGGTCGCCTCGATGGCGATGTCGTAACGCCGATTGACCGCGCGCACCCAGGTGACGCCTGAAATCGAGTCCAGTCCCAATTCGACGAAGCTGCGATCGGCGTCGATGCTGTCGGACGCCTGCCGCAGCTCCTGCGCCAGCAGGTCGATGAGCGTGCGGCGCACGGCGCCGAGGTCAATGCCCGGAGCGGATGCGGATACAGGCATCGTTGAGGCAATGGAGACCGTCGCCAAGCCCGCACGCTGCGGCTGGGCATCCTGCGCGGCCGTCGTCGGCGCCACCGCGGAATCGGCGAGGACCGCACCCACGGTCTTGGCGGCCTGCGCATCGGTCGATTCCAGCTCGCCGATGTGCTTGGCGAGCGCGCGCAGGTTCGGATAGCGATAGACCTGGGTCGCTTCGATTTCCAGCCCGAAGTGCGCGTTGATTTTGCGGATCCAGGTGACGCTGGAGATCGAATCCAGGCCCAGATCGACGAACGGCGCGACCGCATCGATCTCGGCCTCGTCCGCGCGTAATTCTTCTGCCAATAGGCGGCGGATCACCGGCAGGATGTCCCCGCCCGCCATGGCGGACGCGCGACGCGGCGCGGCGTCTATCGGCGCGGCTGCTCCCGCTGCGGCCGCTTCCGCCTGCGACGAAGCGAACCGCTGCTCGATGCGGCGCAGCGCGTCGGCCTGCCCCACCAGGGTGGTTTCGTGCATCGCGACTTCGCGCGCGAACAGCGCCTGCCAGGCGTCGAACTGCGGCGCGATGCGCGCGGCCTTCCACGCCATCAGATCGGCGCGCGAGTGCCGGGCGACGCTGCGCGCGAGCGCCAGCGCTTCGTCCAGCACGCGGTCGCGCGGCAGCACGGTCAGCAGCGGATTGCGGCGCGCCAGTTCCGCGCCGGCGATTTCGCGCCCGGTGAACAAGCTGTCGCGGGCCAGATCGAAACCCAGCCGCGCCGGCAGGATGCCGGTGGCGCCCGCGCCCGGCGTGAACCCAAAATTCATGTACGGGCTGACGTAACGGCTTTCCTCACTGAACAGTACGTCATCGCAAAACAGGCCCAAGGTCCAGCCGGCGCCGATGCCGTGGCCCTGCATCGCGGCGATGACCGGCAACGGGCAGCGCATCGGCAGTTGGAACACGTCCTGATCGGTGAAGCGGACCTTGCCTTCCTGGATCGCTTTCAGTCCGTCGCGGGTGCCGCCGGAAGAAAAATAGGTGTCGTAGCCGGTGAGCACGACGGCCTTGTACCCGGGCGCCGCCGCGATGCGGTCGAACACTTCCTGCAGGCCGGCGATCACCGCATCGGAGAACATGTTGCGCGCGTCGCGGTCTTCCAGACGCACCAGCACCACGCCTTCGGCGTCGACGCTGGCGTGGACTACGGACGAGGCCAGAGTCAGCGCGCCCGCTTCCACCGCGATGTCGCTCGGTCGATCGGCTACGGCCGCAACGGTCGCCGCGGCGGGGCCGCTGCTCGCTAACTCCAGCAGCGACTGCAGCGGCGCGTCGCCCGCCGCGGGCGATGCGATGGCCGCGGCGAAACCGGTATCGAACTCGCGGGCCAGATGTTCTTTCAGCAGCCGCAGCGCGTCCGCGGATTTGTCGGACAGGTGGGTGCAGAACGCATCCACCGCGGCCGCTACCTCTTCGCGCGGCACCACGGTCGCGCCCCACCCGGCCGCTTGCAGTTCGCGGCCGCTGAGCGGACGCTCGCGGTTCGCCAACTGCGATGCCAGCGGTTCGCCGAAGCGCGCGGCGAGCCATTCGCGCTGCGTGGCGTCGGCGGGGATCGGGCCTTCATCCGACGCGGAGAAACCGTAGTGCTGCTCGTCGACCGCGATGACGAGGTCGCAGGCGCAGGCGAGCCGGAAACCAACGCCCGAGGCCTGCCCGCGGAGCACGGCCAGCGTCGGCGCGGGAAACGCGGCCAAGGCGCGCAGGAGCGAGTTCGTTGCCCCGCGGTCGAGGGCCGCTCCGCCGTCGCGCAGGAAGATGCGCTCGTCGCTTTCGATCAGCAGCGCCTTCAGCGACGGCAGCGCGGCCGCATGCGCCAGCGCCTGTCCCAGCGCATCGACGAGCGCGGGATCCAGCACGTCCGCGGAGGCATGCAGATGCAGCGCGAAGATGCCGTCGCCGCGATCGCGCAGTACCACCGAGGCAGAAGACGTCTCGTCGCCAAGGGTCTGACCATCGCGCTGATCGCCCTTCTCGGCGCCTTGGATCGAAAGCGACAACAAAGGTTTTTCGGGCGTCGTCGTCGCGATCTCGGCGACCAGCGCGGGCGATGCCAGCGCGATCGCGCCGGGTTTATGCAACGTGGCCTCGGACGATGTGGCCGCTGCATCGACGACAGGGCGCGAGGCGTGGTCGTGGTGCGATGCGTGGGTTTCGAACCGGCGATCCGGCGTGCGCGTGGCCGGCGTGGCCTGTACGGGCTCCGGTTCCGGAGCCAGTTCCACAGGAATCGCGACGGCCGCCAGGGCGGGCAGCAACGTCAGCGCGGTGAATTCGATACAAACCGCGCCATCGTCGCTACATAGGGAAATATCGACACACGGGACGCCATCGCGTCGCGGCGCAGCGTGCGCGCGGATCCACGCGTGCCGCGGGCGGCCGCGACCGGGATGCGCGCGCATCCGCGCAAAGCCCGCGGGCAGGTACGGCAGGTCGGGCGCGGGATCCAGCCACTGCGCGGCGAGCATCGCCGCGTCGATGGCGGGCGGATCGATCACGCAATCCGCGAACGCGGTCTGAGACGGGGCTGATGCCTCGAACGTGAGCCACAGTCCATTCGCAGCGCGCTGTACCGTCGCGACGGTCGCGCAAGGCGCATCAGCTTCGAGCCCTATCGCACGCTGCGCACAGATCATCGCGGCTCGGTCGGGGAACAGCGTCGAGGCGCCGCGCAACAGCGCGTCGATGTCGAGCGTCGGCGCGGGTGCATCGGCATGAGCTTCGACGAACCCTTGACAGAACACCTCGTCATCGGCGGTCGCAGACAACTCGAACGCCGCGGTCTCCGGTTCGGGACGACGCCCTTGGCCCGACGCCAGCACCGCGATCTCGAGCTCAAGCGTCGCCGGCATCGCCCGCGGCGCGCCGAAACGCACGTCGCGCAAGTCCCATGCCCTGCCCTGTTCGAGCAGGCCGTCGTCAAGCATGCCCAGCCCGTCGGCGAGCGCGGCCCGGGCCGCTTCGAGCTGCAGACCGCGCGAAAGTATCGCGCGCCCCTGAAGCCTGAGGCCCGCGATCCGCGGATCGCCCGCGCGGAACAGGCTGAGATAGCGCTGCCGCCCCGGTTTGGATGCGTTGCGGTGGACCAGCGAATGGATCGCCTGCGCCGTCGTCGCGCCGGCGGGCGCGTCCGTCGACTCCTCGCGCCGATAGCGCTCGCGCGCGAACGGATAGACCGGCAGATGCATCCGCGCCGGCAGCGGCGCGCCGTGCAGTTTCGACCAGTCGAGGTCGAGGCCCTTGGTCCAGACATCGAGCAGACGCGAAATCTTGCCGGCGACGAACCAGCCGTCGACGCTGGCCTGCAGATCCCGGTCGACGGTGAACAGCGCGATGCTCTCGCGATGGCGGCGCGACTGCGCATAGTAGAGATCGTCCGCGAGCGCGCCGTCCTCGGGGTTCTCCTCGGCGAGGAACACCGCGAGCCTATCGATCAGTTCGTCGCGCGAACCCACACGCATGGCCAAGCGCTCTTCCATCGCTTCGCGCCCGAGCTGCAGGGTGTAGGCCAGACTATGCGGATCGACGCCGGCATCGGCCTCGACGAACGCCTTCAGATCGGCGGCCTTTTGTCGCAGCTGCGGCAAGGTGCGCGCCGACAGCAGCACAGCGCAGGGTGCGCCCGAAACGGATGGTTCGTCGCGGCCTGTGCGGGACGCGCCGGCATAGGCTTCCACGATCAGATGGGCGTTGCCGCCGCCGGCGCCGAACGAGGAAAGACCCGCGATCAACGGCGCTGGCCGGCCATCGATCACCGGCGCGTTCCACGGCCGCAGACGCTGATTGACCTCGAACGGGGTCGCCGCGAAATCGATGTTGGGATTCAGCCGCTGCGAGTGCAGCGACGGCGCGATCTGACGATGGCGCATCTGCAGGACGACTTTGCTCAGCCCGGCGATGCCCGCCGCCGATTCGCAGTGGCCGATGTTCGACTTCGCCGAACCGATCAGGCAGAACCTCGTGTCCTCGGTATGTTCGCGGAAAGCCTTAGCAAGCGCCGCGATCTCTATGGGATCGCCCAACTTGGTGCCGGTTCCGTGCGCTTCGATGTAGCTGATCTCGCGTGCATCGACGCCCGCGTCCTTGAGCGCATCGGCGATCACCGCGGCCTGCGCCTGCGGATTCGGCACCGTGTAGCCGTTGGTCTTGCCGCCGTGGTTCAACGCGCTGCCGCGGATCACCGCGTGGATCGCATCGCCGTCGCGCTCGGCGTCGGACAGACGCTTCAGCACCACCACGCCCACGCCTTCGCCGGGAATGTAGCCGTCGCCGCCTTCGCCGAAACTCTGACAATGGCCGTCGCTGGAAATGAATTGATTGGCGCTGAGCATCCCGTACTTGCCGGGATGCAGACTCAGGTTGACGCCACCGGCCAGCGCCATGTCGGTTCGGCCCAGCTTCAGATCCTGGCAAGCGAGATGGATCGCGGTCAGCGAGGACGAGCACATGGTGTCGAGCGTCATGCTCGGCCCGTGCAGGTTGAGCGCGTACGACACCCGATTGGCGATGCTGGCGAGACTGCCGGAGCGGTTGTATTCGCCGTACATCACGCCGGCGTAAACGCCGACCTGGCCGCCGCGGCAGGCCTGCAGCGCGGCGCGGGTATAGCCCGCATCCTCGACCGCCATCCACGCGTGTTGCAGGAACAGCCGCTCCTGCGGGTCGATCTGTTCGGCGTCGCGCGGCGTGATGCTGAAGAAGCGAGGGTCGAATTCGTCGGCGCCCTGGATGAATCCACCCCAGCGGCTGCTGTGTTGTCCGGCGGCCAGAGTTTCGCCGCCGGCGGGGTCGCGGTAGTAGTCCTGCCAGCGCCAGCGGTCGGCGGGAATTTCGCGGATGCAGTCCACGCCCTGCGATAGGTTGCGCCAGTACTCGTCGAGATCCCAGGCGTCCGGATAGCGGCCGCTGATGCCGACGATGGCGATGCTTTCCGTGCGGGCGTATGGGCTGAGGATCGGCTCGCCGTCGATGGACGGCGTGTCGGTGCGCACCGTCGGGATAGCGGCGTCGCTTCGCGGTAGGGACGCGACGGGCTGCGCCTCGGCGGACGGTTTGGACGGGATCGCCTCGGACGTCCGGCGCATCGTGCCGATGCGCTTTCCGGGTACGCGCGATCCCTCAGCCGTCGCGGCTGCGGTGATCGCGGGCAACTCCGTCGCGGCGCTCGCGGGCGCCGCGGACGGCGACAACAGCGAAATCAAGCGCTCCGCATGCGTCGTGCAGAAATAGTCGTTGAGTTGCGCGATGGTCTGGTACTCGAACGCCAGCGTCTTCGGCAATCGGCCGAAGAGGGTTTCCAGGTGCGTCACCAGCTTCATCGCCAGAATCGAATCGATGCCGTACTGCTCCAGCGGCGCCTGCGGCCGCAACCGGCCGGCGGGAATCTTCAGCACCTGCGAGAACTGACGGCAGAGGTAGTCCAGCGCTTTCTCGCGCAGGGCCTCGTCCATGCCCACCGGCGTTGCGTCGGCGACGCGGCCGGCCGCGCTGTCGCGCGCGCTCGGCGCCGCGGAACCGGGTGCGGAATCCGTAGTTTCGAGCAGCGCCCGCATCGCCGGCAGTTCGCCTTCCATCACCAGTACACGCTCGCAGGCGAGCGCGAGGCCGCGGTATGTCGCGCGCATCGCAGCGGCGGTGGACAGCGGACGCATGCCGGTGTGGTCGAGCAGTCGCTCGCGGGTCGCGGCGTCCATGCTCATCCCGCCGTCCTGCCACAACGGCCAATTCACCGACAACGTGCGGCCATGGCGTTCGCCCCGCGCCGCCAGACGGTTGCGGCGCGCCGCGAATGCGTCCATGAACGCGTTCGCCGCGGCGTAGTCGACCTGACCGACGATGCCCCAGCAAGCCGCGAAGGACGAACACAGCAGGATGAAATCCAGCGGCAAGTCGCGGGTCGCGAGATCGAGATTCGCTAATCCCGCGACCTTCGGCGCGAGCACCGAGGCGAACGTCGACGGTGATTTGCGCAGAATGAAACCGTCGCGGAGGATGCCCGCGCAGTGAAGGATGCCGCGCAGCGGCTGGTCCTGTTCCCGCAAACGGGCCACGAGCGTGTCGACCGCGCTGCGATCGCTTACGTCGAGTGCGGCGTATTCGATCCGATGCAGCGGCGTCGCCAGCGCATCCAGCGCGCGGTGCGCTTCGGGCGCGAGCGTGGAGCGTCCGGCCAGCACGATATGCGCGGAGCGGCACTGCGCGACGATCTCGCGCGCGAACTGCAGGCCGATGCCGCCACCGCCGCCGGTGATCAGATAGCAGCCGCCTTCCTTGAACGCCACCGGCGCCGGAGCCTGCGTTTGGCGTTCGAGAGGCTGCTCCAGCACGCGCCATCGCAAGACTTCGCGGCGCAGGCCGCCGGCGTCGCGCACATGGCGGACGGCCGCGCCGCGCGGTACTTCGGCGCGCGACTCGGCCTGCACGAGTTGCTGCAATTCGACGGCCCCGATGTCGGCCGGGACTCTGATCACGCGCGCGGTCAGGGCCGGAGTTTCCTCCATCGCCGTTCTGAACATGGCGTCGAAGCCGCAGGCGACCGCTTCACCGACGGCCTCTTCATCGACCGCCGTCATATCGGCGACGATCACCAGCGCGCGAACGCTCTGCGACTGCGTCAGCATCGATTGGATCGCCGCGAGCGCCTGCAGCGCCGCATCGGAAAAGATCCGATCCTCGGCAGCGACGTCCGCGGGAGGCGCGAACGCTTCGATACGCGCGCTCCCATGCATCGCCGCCAGCGACTCGGTCGCCGCCGGATCGATGCCCCAGACGAATATCCTGTCCACGGGTTGCGCCGGGACTGCCGTCGCCGACGCCGCGACCCATTCGGGCGTCGCGAGCAGCACGCCCTGCCCGGCGTCGGGCGCTTGCCGTTTCAAGGCCTTGATCCGGATCAGCGCTTCGGCCTGCGAGAGCCGGCCTTCGGCGACCGCGCGGTAGATGGACAGCAGCGAATCCTTCATGACGGCAACCCGAGTTCGACGGCGTCTTCGGCGGACACGTCTTTTCTGGAAATGCTGTCCAGCAGCTCCCGATAGAAGGTTTCGTCGAACATCTCCGCCTCATTCAACCTGCGTGCGTCGTCGGGAAGTTCCTTGGCATCAAGGCTCCCCGCGCCATCAAAATCTTCGGCCCGATCCGAACCGCTCGCGCCCCTGGAACCATCCACCGGCCGCCAGCCGAAGCCGCGGATGTCGATGCAAAGCGCACCGTCCGTGCCGAAGATGGAAACATCGCAGCTGTCCACGGCTGCGGCTTCACCGCTGCCGTCGATGTTGCCCATCGCAGGTGTCAATACGACGGCGACTTGCGCCGGACACGGTGCGTGCAGCGTCAACGAGCGCAGCGTGAACGGCACCGACGGTGTTTGCGGAAGCGTCTGCAGCGACGGCAAAAAGCCGATGCACGCCTGCAACGCGGAGTCCATGATCCCGGGAGGCATGCGGTAGGCGTCGCCGGCGACGACGGGCAGCGCGAGCTCCGCCACCCGCTTGTCGCCCACCCGCGAAATCGCGCGGATGCCGCGATGCGCAGGACCGTAATGCAGTCCCATCCCGGCGAAGGCGGCGTAGATCTCATCGCCGTTCCATCGCTCGCCGCGCTGCGCGGATGCGAGCAGCCCGGCGTCCGCCATGCGCTCGCCGGCCGCGTCGACGAAGCACGCTTCGCCCTGACAGTGGAGGACGCGACCGTCGCCCGAACCGCTCGCGACCTGGAAAGCGATCGCGCCGCCGTCCTCGACGCCGAGTTCGATCTCGACGGCCATCGGCCCGTCCACCACGATCGGCTGCCACCAGACCACATCGCGCAGCGTCAATCGCGCGGGCGACGCGGCGTGAGCCGGCGCCGCATCCGCGAAGGCGTCCGGCAACGCATCGGCGATCGCCGCCGCCGCCATTTCCAGGTACGCGACGCCGGGAAGCACCGGCGCGACCCGCCCCTCGCCCAACCGCACGCGGTGATCGCTCAGGAAGTTCTCGCTGCCGTCGAACGTGGACCGATAGCGTTGCTGGCGCAGGGTCGACGCGTTGACGTGCAGCAGCGGATGGAGCTTCGGCGCCGCGCCTTCGCTGCGCTGCGCCGCTGAGGCGTCGTCTTCCAGCCAATAGCGTTCCCGTGCGAACGGATACAGCGGCAGTTCGACGCGTCGCGGCGCGCCGCCGGCATCGGCCGAGTGGAGTTTCGCCCACGGAAGATCGAGACCGTCGACCCACAGCTCCGCGAGCTTGTCGAGCTTGTTGTCGCGCAGACAGGTATCGATCAGCGCGGCCTTCAGATCGGGGTCCTGGCCGATGAAGGCCAGTTTTCCGCCGCGCGACAGGCCGTTGCCGAGGTGCACGTCCGCGGAGGCCCGCTCCGCGGCGAACGCGCGCAGCCGCGCTTCGAGTTCGGCCGGCGAATGCGCGATCAGCGCGCAGCGCTCTTCCATCGGTTCCCTGCCCACCTGCAGCGTGTAGGCGATGTCGTGCAATGCGATCTGCGCGTCGTCGGCGATGCGCGCGGCCAGAAAATCCGCCAGCGACTGCGCGCGCTGCCGCAATTGCTCGATGGTTCGGGCCGACAGCGGAATAAACGCCGGCCGTGCCGCGACTTCGCGTCCCATGGCGGGGCGCGGGGCGCGTTCTGGCGCAGCTTCCAGCACCAAATGCGCATTGGTGCCGCTGAAACCGAAGGAACTGACCACCGCCGAGCGCCCGCCCTTCGCGTTCTCGGGCCACGGCTTCAGCGCGGTGTTGACCACGAACGGGCTGCCGGACAGATCGATGTGCGGGTTGAGACGCTCGAAGCTCGCCGCCGGCGGAAGTTGGCGATGCTTGAGCGCCAGCGCCAGCTTGAGCGCGCCGGCGACGCCGGCCGCGTAGAGGCTGTGGCCGATGTTGCCCTTGACCGAGCCCAACGCGCAGTAGCCGGTCTTGTCGGTGTAGTGGCGGAAGGCCTGGGTCAGGCCTTCCACTTCGATCGGATCGCCGAGCTTGGTGCCGGTGCCGTGCGCTTCGATCAGTTGGATGTCTTCGGGGTCGATTCCGAAGCGGTCGTAGACGGCGCGCATCAGGCGCGTCTGCGATACCGGGTTCGGCGCGGTGATGCCGTTGGTCTTGCCGTCTTGGTTGACGCCCCAGCCGCGGATCACCGCGTGGACGATGTCGCCGTCGCGCTCGGCGTCGGCGAGGCGCTTGAGCATCAGCGCTCCCACGCCTTCGCCGGGCACGAAGCCGTTCGCGCGATGATCGAACGCGTAACATCGGCCGTCGACCGACAGCATACCGGACTGGCCGGTCTTGACGTGCATCGTCGGCCCCGCCATCACCGCCACGCCGCCGGCGAGCGCGAGGTCGCAGTTGTTCGCGGCCAGACTGTCGCAAGCGTTGGCGATCGCGACCAGCGAGGACGAGCACGCGGTGTCGATCGACAGGCACGGCCCCTGCAGATTCAGGAAATACGCGATGCGCGCGGCGAGGATCGACATCGCCGCGCCGGTGAAGCCCTGGCTGCTGAGCTGATGTTCGCGCGAACGTTGGTGGTAGTCGGTCGCGCCGCAGCCGACGAACACGCCGCAGCGGCTGCCCGACAGGCTGCGCGGGTCGATGGCGGCGTTCTCGATCGCGTGCCAGCAGCTCTGCAGCATCAGCCGCTGCTGCGGGTCCATGCTCTCGGCTTCGGCCGGCGAGATGTTGAAGAACAGCGGATCGAACGCGTCGCAGTCCTCCAACACGCCCATCCAGCGGCTGTTGGTGGTGCCGGGAATCGAGATGTCTTCGCTGAAGTAGCGTTCGATGTCCCAGCGCTGCGGCGGCACGATGTCGATGCAGTCCTTGCCGCCGGCGATGTTGCGCCAGAACGCGTCGAGGTCGCCGGCGCGCGGGAACTGACCGGCCATGCCGATGATGGCGATGGCGTTGCCGTCCCTGCCCGGCCGCGCGGCCTTGTTCCGCCACGAGGCCAGGGTGTGGGTCGAGCGCGCGGCCGGGCGCGCGCGGCCGGCGAGCGGTCCGGCATCGACGGGTCGCGTCGGCACCGAGGACGGCTGCGTCGGGCGCGCGGGCAGCAGGCCGGCGAGGAAGCGCGCGAACTCGGCCAGAGTCGGATGGCTGTAGACCTTGGTCGCTTCGATGCGGGTGCTATAAGCGGCGTTGATCTTGCGGACCCAGGTCACCCCGGTGATCGAATCCAGGCCGAGATCGACGAACTGCCGGTGCGCATCGATCTCGTCCTCGGGCATGTGCAGTTCGTGCGCGAGCAAGTGCCGCAGCGCGATGGAAAGATCTTCCTGCGCAGCTGCGGCATCCATCGCGACGGACTGTGTCGCCACGGCCGTCGTCGGTGCTGCGATCGGCGACAGCGCGGTTTCCGCGGTGACGGGAGCCAGCGCGGCGGCATCGGCGACGACCTGCAGCGCTACGGCGCCCGCCCCCGCGATGCGCTCGACGACGAAATCGCGGAACTGGCGCAGCGTCGGATGGCTATAGACCTTGGTCGCCTCGATCCGGGTGCCGTAAGCGGCGTTGATCTTGCGGACCCAGGTCACGCCGGTGATCGAATCCAGGCCGAGGTCGACGAACTGCGTGTCCTCGTCGATCTGGGCCGCGTCCATCTGCAGCTCGGTCGCGAGCAGGTCCTTGAGGGCCTGCGCGATCTGCTGCGGCGCCGCGGTCTTGTGCGCCGTGGCCGACACAGGAACGGCGGCGTCTTCGGAGTGGAAATGGCGGATCACGCCGTCGAGCGCGTGCGTCTTGCCGACGAAACTCTGCGCATGCATCGCCAGTTCGCGCGCGTAGGTGTCCTCGACCGCGGCCAGACCGGGGGCGGCGAAATACCGCTTCAGCGCGCGCACGTCGGCCGGCGCACGCATCGCGATCGCGTCGGCCAGCGCCAGCGCATGGGGCAGCACCTCTTCGCGTGGGATGCAGGCGTGCGGCAATCCTCTGGCGCGCAGTTCGCTGCCGCTTTGCTCGACCGCGGCGAACAGCGTCTCGCGGGCGAGATCGGGGCCGAGCGTGGCCGGGAAGATCAGCGTCGCTCCCGCGCCCGGCGTGAAGCCGTATTGCATGTAGGGGCTGATGTAGCGGCTTTCGGCGCTGAACACGCACAGATCGGCGAACATGCCCAAGGTCCAGCCGCCGCCGATGGCGTGCCCCTGCATGGCGGCTACGACCGGCACGCTGCAACTCATCGGCAGCTGGTAGATCTTCGTGTCGGTGAACTTGGCGCTGCCCTGCTGGATCGCAAGCAGGCTGTCGCGGGTGCCGCCGCAAGCGAAATAGGTGTCGTAACCGCAGAGCACGACGGCGCGGTAACCGCCCGCGGCTTCGATGTGAGCGAAAACTTCCTCCAGCCCGCGGACCAACGCGGGCGAGAACATGTTCTTCGCCTCGCGATCGACCATGCGCACGATCAGCACACCGTTGTCGCGCAACTCGGTCTCGATGGCGGGGAATTCGGGCATGGGCCGCCGCGCCGCGATCCGGTCGGCGTCGCACTCGGCCGCCTCCCATACGGCGAACGCGTCCGCAAGCCGGGCCAGAACAGCGGCGCGGCGACGCGCGCGCAGCGCGGGATCGCGCAACGGAAACGCAGCCGCCAGCGCTGATGCCTGCGCCAGCACCTCGGCGGCATCGCCGCTCACGACCGCCGCCGCGGACGCCAATTCGGCCCCGACGACCGCCGCCGGCTCGAACAGACAACGCTTCGCGCGATTGGCGCCCAAGCGGTGGTCGAACAACGCCGCCGCGCGGCGCAACAGCGATGGATGGCGCCAAAGCGAGTCGATCGAATAGCGCCCATGTTCGGCGTGGACGCAAGCGTCCGCGCTCAATCCCAGCAGCCAGCCGGCGCCGCCGGCATCGCCTTCGAAGGCGACGACGACCGGCGACGGGTATTCGCACAAAACCAGCTGAAGCGCCGCCAGTTCGGCATCGACCCGCTGCGCTTCGGCGGCGTCGCCGATGTCGGGCAGGAACCCGTCGAGATCGCTGCGCAGTACGACCGAAGCACCGCCGGCGCGCTGTGCCAGTTCGGCCAGCGTCGCGCGCAGATCGCGCAGCGAGTCGGCCGGGGCGGTGTCGGCGGCGCTGCCCGCGAAGCGCACCGAAACGGTCGCATCGGACAGGCGCTCGACCGCGATGGCCGGCCGCGCCTGCGGCAATGTCGCGGGTAGCGTCGCGGAAAGCGGCGCATCGGACGCGTTCGCGGTCGCCCTGTCGTCGTGCGAACTCAGACGCGACACGCCGTCCCGCAACACCTCGGCCATGTGCGTCTTCAGCAGGTGCAGCGAATCCCGTGGCTTGGTCGCGATGCGCTCGGCGAGCGCCAGCGCCGCGGCCATCGTGCGGTCGCGCGCGACGACAGGAACGGTCCAGCCCTTCCGCACCAGCTCACGCCCGCTCAGAGCGCCGCTGACGTAGATCAGATCCTGCGCCCAGGCCTCACCGAAGCGCGCCGCCAGCAGCTCCGCTTCCGCGGCGGTGGGTTGCGCGCCGTTCCGGGCATCGGAAAAGCCGTAGCGCGATTCGTGCGCGCAGATCATGAAATCGCAAAGCGCGCCGAGCAGGAAGCCGGGGCCGTCGGCGCCCGCGCCCAGCACCGCGACGGTCGGCAACGGAAACTCGACCACGGCGCGATACAGCCCGGCCGCGACGGCGTCGTCGAGACCATCGGGGCTGGCATGCAGGAGCTCGGTTTCGGCGCCGACGAACAGCACCAGACGGGTATCGTCGCGCTCGCGCAGATGTTCGAGCGCCCGCAGCGTTTGCGCGACGACCGCGTTATCGAGCGCGGCTTGCAGTAGTTCGATGGAGAACACGCCGCCGCCATGTCCGCGCAATTCCACGCAAGCCGTCGACGCGCCCGCACCGTTATCGGCGTCCGGCGACAGCAACGCGACCCGGGATGCGGCGGTCGGCGATGCTGCCGGCACGGCATCGATCTGGCCGACCTCGCGCAATCGCATGGCGTTGGGCTTGGCCGCGACCGCGCCGGCGCGCGCGTGCGTCCCCGAAGACGTCTCGGGCGGTAGGAAGGCGATGCGCGACCCGGACGCGGACAAGGCCAGCGTCGGCGCGGCGATTTCCGCGGAAGCGGTCGCGGCGGCTTGGGCCGCACCCTCCCGTAGCGCCCCGCTCCGCTCCGGCGGCTGGGCCGGCGCGTCGTCGAACGCGCTGATCCATTCCAGATGCAGGCCGTCCGCGCGCAGGCAGGGCTTGCCATGCGCGTCGTACAGCGCGACGTCGAAGCGCGCGTAATCGTCGTTCCGATGGCTGAGGACGAGATAGGCAGGCCGATCGCCGCCAGACCACAGGCGCACCGTCCGCACCGCGCGCAACGCGACATCGGACGGCGCAGCGGGCGTTTGTCCGAGTTCGTCCAACAGCCAAGCCGCGGCGAGCGGCACGGATGCGAGCGCTTCGGGCGGCAGAGTCCACGGCTCGGCGCCGGCTGTTTCGGCGGCGAACTCGAGCAGAACCTCGCGACCCGTGCGCGCGAGGCGATGCGCGCGCAGGCCGGGCATGCCGAGCGTTGCCAGCCGGTCTTGAGCGGCAGTGACCGGAACGCCGCGCGCAAGGCGTGCGGCCAGAGCAGGTAGGTCGATCTGTGCGTGCGCGTCAGGCGCTGCGAACGACGCGCGGCCTTGGCAATGCACGCGCTCGACGCCGCTTCGAGTCGTGTAGATCTCGAAATCCAGGGCATCGTCGGTGTCGGGCAGCAGCGCGATGTGCAGTTCGCAGCCGGCGTCGACGACGATCGCATCGTCGACAACCACATTCTCGAAGCGCAATTCGCGCGCGGCCACATCGTCGGGATACGCCGACGCGATCGCCGCACGCGCCATTTCCAGGCAAAGCAGCGCAGGCAAGCGCCGCCGGCCGTCGGCGTTGTCGATCAAGAAGCGCTCATCGCCCTTCAACACGACGCTGTAGGCCGGACCGCGCAGGGTCGAAGTATTGCGCTGCAACAGCGGATGAGCCGCCGCGGCCGTCCGGGCACTGCCCAGCGTGCGTTGCGGCTCGACCCAGTGGCGATCGCGCGCGAACGGATAAGTCGGCAGCGGGATGCGCCTGGGGCGCGCACCAGCATGCAGCCGCGCCCAGTCGATTTCGACGCCCTTGACCCAGTGCTCCGCGATCCGCGCCCAATCGCGCTGGATCAGCCAGCCGTCGCGGCGTTCGCCGAACGCGGGATCGGCGTTGCAGGCCGCGAGGAATTCCTTGTGCGCGCGCACATCGCCCCGATGCGGCCCGGAGCCGGAATGCGCGGCCGGCGACAGCGCCTGCATTTGACGGCGCAGGTCGTCCAACGAACTGGCGACGAAGGCGATGCGTTCGCCCATCGCCTCGCGCCCGACCTGCAGGGTGTAGGCGATGTCGCGCAGGGCGATGTCGCCGGAATCGCGCTGCAAGAAGGCGAGCAGGCGCTCGACCTTTCGATGCAACTGCTCGGGTGTGCGCGCCGACAAAGGCACCAAGCAAGCGCCGTCGTTGTCGCGCTGCGAGAGAGCGTCGGTATCGGCCGGCGCCGACGGCGGCTCCTGCAACACCAGATGCGCGTTGGCCCCGCCGGCGCCGAAGGACGAGATGCCGGCGATGCGCGGAACTTCGCGAGCCGCGCCGGCTTCGCCCAGTACCGGCCGGAGCCAGGGTGCCAGCATGCGCTGCAGGTGGAACGGCGTCTTCGAGAAATCGATCTCGTCGTTGACTTCGTCCGCGTGCAGGGTCGGCACCAGTTGCTCATGCCGGAACTGCAACAACACCTTGGTCAGGGCCGCGATGCCGGCGGCCGACTCGCAATGACCGATATTGGATTTCAACGAGCCGATGGCGCAGTGCTGGCGCGGCGCGCCGGCATCGGAAGGCGTGCGGCGGCCGGCTCGGAACGCCTTGGTCAGGCCGGCGACTTCGATCGGATCGCCGAGCGCGGTGCCGGTGCCGTGGGCCTCGAGGTAGCTCACTTCGGCGGAATCGACGCCGGCGCGAGCCAACGCGGATGCCACCACCTCCGCCTGCGCGGCCGGGTTGGGCACCGTGTAGCCGTGGGTGCGGCCGCCGGCGTTCAGCGCGCTGCCCTTGATCACCGCGTAGATCGTGTCCCCGTCGCGCAGGGCCCGGTCCAGCGGCTTGAGCACCACCGCGCCGACGCCCTCGGCATCGACGAAGCCGTCGGCGTTGCGGCCGAAGGAGCGGCACTGCGCCCCCTGCGAGAGCATTCCGAGCGCGGTGAGTTCCGCCATGTGCTGCGGATCGACGATCAGACTGACGCCGCCGGCGATCGCGGCCTCGCACATGCCGCTGTACAGGCTGTCCAAGGCGAGATGGATCGCGGTGAGCGACGAAGAACAGGCGCTGTCCACCGCGAGCGAAGGGCCGCAGAAATCGAACAGGAACGAGACCCGGTTCGCGATCGAGTAGAACAGCGGCTGCGCGGTGTAGCGCGAATTCATCGCGCCGACGAACACGCCGACCTTGCCGCCCGCAGCGAGCGTCGCGGGCGTGTAGCCGCTGTCCTCGATCGCGTGATAGCTGGTTTCCAGGAACAGGCGTTCCTGCGGATCGATCTTCTTCGCTTCCTTCGGCGCGATCCGGAAGAACAACGGATCGAACTTGTCGATGTCGTCGAGGAAGCCGCCCCAGCGGGTGAAAATTGTTCCGGGCGCGCCTTCCCCTGCATCGTAGTAGTCCTGCCAGCGCCAACGCTCGGCGGGCACTTCGCTCGCGCAGCTGCGCCCTGACGCCAGGTTGTCCCAGAACGATTCGAGATCGGGTGCCTGCGGATAGCGGCCGCTTACGCCGATGACGGCGACATCGAAGCGCGCCGCGGGCTGCGCGGGTGCGTCGACGGAAGGCATTGCATCCGCTACGGGCCGCGGCGCGTCGCTGCGCAGCGCCGGCCGTCGGCGGTCGCCGCGATCCGGCGCCTTGCCCGGAGCCGGCGCGACAGGCGCCGATACGGCCGGCGCGGGCATGGATGCGAGCGCAGACTCAGCGGACACCGGCACCGTAGCCACGCGCGCGGACGCCGCGCGCACGACGGCTTCCCGATCGTGTTCCAGGAAAAAGTCGACCAGACCGTCGATGCTGTGCACTTCGAAGAACAGCGTGCTGCGCGTGTCCGGGAAAAGCTTGCGGAAGCGCGTGGTCAGCTGCACGACCAGAATGCTGTCCAGCCCGTAGTGTTCCAAGGGCTTGTGGGTTTCGATCTCGCCCGCGTCCATGCGAAGCGCGCCCGCGATCGTCTCCCGGAACAGCAGCGCACAGGCCGCGCGCAATGCGGCATCGTCGGAGGCGATCAGCGCACTGGCGCCGGCCGGCGCGGAAGTCGCCGCGGGCACGGACGTCGCGATCGCGGAAGCCGTCTCGAGCGCCGACGACGCGGCGGCCGGTGCGCTCTCGCGAAGCGCCGCCGTCGCGGGCCCGGCCGGCGACAGCAGACGCTGGCGAACGACGCCATCGCTTCTCGCCGCCAGCACCAGTTGGCCGAGCCCATGATCTGCGTGAGCCGGAAAGCGGATATCGAGGAAACGCTCCGCTTTCAGCAGCCGTTTCCACTGCTCCGGCGACAAGCACGGGCTGCCGCTCAGGCGCAGCTTCTCGTCCTCGTACAGCCACCATCCGTCGAGCAGGCCGAACGTGAAGTGCGTCTGCCACGACCATGCGCTGAGCTCGTTGATCAGCAGCATGCCCCCGCGCTTCAGCAGCGCCTTGGCGTTGCGCACCGTCTCGCGCATGTCGGACGTGGCGTGCAGCACGTTGGTCGCGATCACCGCGTCGTAGCGGTTGCCCTCGACCGACTGCGCCGAAAGCGGCTTGCCCACATCGAAGATCGCGGTGCGCAGCGCCGGGAATTCCGGCTCGTAGACCTCCCGCGCGTGCAGCAGGAAGGCCTTGGACAGGTCGGTGTAGCAGTACTCTTCGATCAGGTCGCCGAAACCGCGCAACATCGGCAGCAGCCCCGCGGTGGTTCCGCCGGTGCCCGCGCCGATTTCGAGCAATCGCAGGCCGCGCTCGCCGCGCGCTGCCTTGGCGGCGACCTCCGCGCGCAGGGTGTCGCCGAGCACGCGATTGAAGTGGTCGGCGATCAGGTTGTGCTTGTAGATGCCCTCGACCAAGTGCATCGAAGACTCGGGAAACACCACGTCGGTGGCGGGCAAGGCTCCTGTCAGGATGTCGGGCAGCTTGCGCAGGCAGGCTTCGATCAAGCCCAGATAGGCGCGATGGTTGGCGTTCTCGCACCAGCCCGGCATCGCCGCGTCCCAACGCGGCCACAGCGCTTCGACGGCTTCGTCGATGAGAAAACAGCGACGCTCCGTGAGCGGATCGAAGGCGACGAGTCGATACGTTTCCAGATGACGCAGACAGGCATCGAGCCAGCGACGGTGCGCGGGGCGCAGCATGGCGAAGCGTTCGGTGGGCGCGCATTCGCCGTGCGCATCGGCGAACAGCGCACGCACCTGGGCGGCCACGATCGTGGTAGCGAGGCGCTCGGCATCGGCCGGCAGCCGTGCGGCTTCCAGATCGGAAACGGAGATATGCGACGACGCTTGACCTCCCGCGGGAGGTTTGTCCGATACGTTCATGCGCGTTACCACTTCCCCTGGAGTTCGTGGATCTTTCGCGGTTCGTACAGTGCTGGATCTGTTCCGATATCGCCGGATCGCCGAGCGCTGCATCAGGCATCGCGTCGTCGCTGGCGCGGGCGGAGGAACTACCCGGGTGCGGGCCAAGCGCCGCGATCGCCGCGGGCGTTGGCGCCGTATCGAAAAATCGCAAAAAACCCCGTGAAAATGGCGCTTTTCCTTGCTTCACCGCGGCCGCTGCCACGCGGCCCAGGCAAGCTCATCTTCGGGATGAGTGCGGGCCTTTGCTGCAATCCGTCTCCCCAACGGCGCGTGCCGAGCGGTCGCTTGCGTTCGCTATCGACGACGCTCAGCGCATCGAACGCCTCGCGCAGTTCGCTTTCGTCGGCAGGTTGGAGGCGCCGCGGACCGCCTTCGTTTTCGGAAATCTCCGAAGCCGAACCGGAAGTCTGTGCGAGCAGATCAACGAAAAACCGGAAAACCCGATCAAGCGGAGAAGGTACTTCTTCAGACATATTTCGCCCGTTACTCGATAGCTTCAAGACTGCGCGAAAGACCAACGCATACGGCGCGCGCGACACATTCCCCACGCGCTGCGATTTTCGAGCACCGACAACGACGACGCCTGCAGCGATTGCTGCTAGCGGCGAGAGCTCGATGGATTAATCCCCGGCGCAGTGATAACAGAGCGTGTGGAAAACTGTCAACGCACGAACAGAACGATTGTGTCTAAATGCGTGAATCGGTCACGAACTGCACCGCGTTCACATTGAAACGTGCAACGCGGAAGCAAAAAAATAAGGCGTTTTCTGAAGCTAACGCGTCACCTTGTCGAAACAAATTAGTGGACGCGATCGAAGTTTTGCGAGTCCATCGAGCTCGCTTAAATACTGAACCGGGATATATAGATAAACCTCGAATCCAGAGACGAGTCACACTTTCAGATAATTAATGCGCGTCGAGGATGTATGACTTATCTGATGACAAATATAACTATGCCCCTCCGGAGATCGGAGGTAATCGTGGCGACGAATTCGCAACAGCCGCGCGAATGACCGTCGTGCATGGACGAGAAAGGAAGCATGTCTGCGCCAATGCCAATCCCGGGGACCGTTGCTTCTGCGCGCCGCCTCGAAGCCAGCCGGTCGAATATCGATGTGTGGCTCACCTACTACGACGAGATCGTCGATGACGGCCACCTCCTCAAACTAAGAAAGTTACTTAGTGATGACGAAGTGGCGCAGGAAGGCCGTTTCTACTTCGCCGACGACAGAAAGCGCTATCTGGTCACGCGAGCGATGGTGCGCACCCTGCTCTCGCGTTACGCCCCCGTCGCTCCGGAACGCTGGGAGTTCTCGAAGAACGCCTATGGCCGCCCCACGATCGCGAACTCGATCCTGGACGCCGACGATCGCGTTCATGACCTCAGCTTCAACATCTCGCACACCCGCGGCCTGATCGCGCTCGCGGTGAGCCGCGATCGCGACTTGGGGATCGATGTCGAGAATGTCGCTACGCGCCGGTTCTGCCTCGACGTAGCGCATCGGTACTTCGCTCCCAGCGAGGTGGCGGAGCTCTCATGCGTCGCTCCGGCTGGGCAGCAGGATCGATTCTTCGAGTACTGGACCCTCAAGGAGTCCTATATCAAGGCTCGCAGCATGGGGCTTTCGCTGCCGCTGGACGGCTTCAGCTTCCAGTTCCCGCATCGCAGCGCGGTGCGCATCAAGATCGAGCCGGAACTGAGCGACGACGCCGAACGCTGGAGCTTATGGCAGTACCGGCCGACCACGGACTACTTGATGGCGATCTGCGCCGAGCGTCGCGACGGCGCGCACCCCAGCGTCTCGATGCGGAAGTTCATCCCCTTGGTGGGCGACGTTCCGCTGAGCGCGCAGCACCTCAGGAGTTCGGAGCCCTGTTAGCCGATCTCGACCAATCGACGCGCGGAAATCATGCTCTCCTGCGGGTATCCGAAGGCGTTGTTGATGTACGTCACGCCGTCGATGGTGATCCGTCGATTGATGTGGCTGTGGCCATAGACATGCGTATCCGCGCCGAGCGCGCGCAACTGCCGCTCTATGCCGCTGCTGCCGAGCACCGGGCTGAGAAAGTGCATGGAGGCGGGAACGAACCGCGGGATCAGATCGAGCCGAGGCAGAAAGTGCGAAAACGTTACTACCCGCCTCTGCCGCGCCGCTGCCGGAAGCGATTTCGGGTTCATCCTGAGGAAGTGTTCGGTCACCTGTTCCGGACCGATGCCATCCGGCCAGCGGCACGCGCGGAAATCCATCCACAACATGCGCAGGTCGTTGTTCGGCTGGCCGAAGGAGTAGTCGTACCACCCGAGCAAGGGCACGATCAGCGTATCTCCGTGACTGTAGGGGCGGCTGGATGCGCCGGAATCTTCGGCGATGGCCATCACCTGCTCGAACTTGCGCAACGAACACGTGTCGCCCGCTTCGCGCCGGACCCACAGATCGTGATTGCCCGGAACGAACAGCACCTGGCGGAACTTGGCGGCGAAACGCTCGAGGCACCACCCGAGCAGGCGAGTGTCTTCGGTGATGTCGCCGGCAAGAATCAGGACATCGTCGCGATAGTCCGTGTCCGACAACTTATCGACCCATCGGGCGTTGTCGGGATAGTCGATATGGATGTCGGACAGGGCGAACAGCTTCATCGCGATCCTCGGCTCGACCCGCGGGTTTGGCGCGCTCACGGCCAACTCGATGCGGCGGGAAGTATAGGCGCACAATCCTTGCACGCGCCCCACTCCACCGCAATCGGATGCGAAGCCGATGCTTAGGCGCATTCTCCGGAAACCGCGCACTCAACGGCTGTCGGACTATCGTCTCGACGACACGCTGGGCAATCATCTCGACCTGCTCTTTTCGGTCAAGCACCAGAGCCAGCGTGCGCTCAACCGAATCATGCGCCAACGCCTGATCGACGGCCGCCGGATGAAGGGGCTCGGCGGGCGCACGCCCCGTCCTTACCGCGATGGCTTGTTGGTGCGATACGGGCTCGGCGACGGCTGCGTGCAGACCATCGAATTGAAAGAGCCGTTCGGCCTGGATCAGGCGGAAGACCGTTTGGTCGTGGCCACCGGCGACGAGGTCCGCGTCTACGACACCAGCGCCGAGGTCGTGCATGTCTACCGCAATCCTTGGTTCGCGCAGTTGCATTCGGTGTACTTCTCGGCGGACGGCGAACGACTGTTGACGGCCTCGACGGGCTTCGATTCGGTGCTCGAGTTCGACCTCGGACTTCGCGAACTTACGTGGACGTGGACGGCATGGGATCACGGATACGACAAGTCGCCGGCGGGCGTTCGTATCTGCCGGGGAAGCGCGGGCAAGGCGAGCGGAAAGCGCATCACCGTGAGCGAGGCGCAGCACTGGGGCGGATTCGGACTTCCTACGGGCCTGACCGCCACGCATCTGAACAACGCCTGCTATCGGCATAACGACAGCATCTTCATCACCTTGTTCCATCAGGGCTGCGCGATCGTGGTCGAACGCAGTTCGGGCGCCTCTCGCGAAGCGCTGACCGGTCTGCTCAATCCCCACGGTTTCGAGCCTGGATGGGCGGGCGACCATATCGTGACCGACACGCGCCGCGGAAGAGTGATCTTCTTCGACGAGCACCTGACCATGAAAATGGCATTGCGGATCGAGGCTTGCGCTCCCGTGGAGAGCCGCGCGGGACTGGGGGAATGGTTGCAGAACGTGCTGCATCTCGACCGCGGGCTGTACGCCGCGATCGACATCCATCGCAGCTGCATCTGGCTGTTCGATCCGGACGCGCGACGCCGGCGCAAGATCGAAGTGAACCCGGATTGGGCGGTGCAGAACGTGATTGCCGTAGATCCTCAACGGGTCAAGGCATTGCATCGGCTGAGCGAGTTTCCCGAGACGCGCCATGACATCGCGGACAGCGCCGACCTGATGAACCCGACGGCAGCGACGAGCTCCCGGTTGCGGACGCCGTGGTACCGCAAGCTCGTTCGGGCGCCTCGGGTCTGGTTGTAAAGGCCACCGGGTTCGCATCGCGGCCGGTCGCAACGCTTCGGGCGTCGGCCCAAGCATCGATGTCAACCGTGCGCCCGCGCACAAGCTTCTTGCAGAGCCGTCCCCACTTGCGCGCTCCCAACGCCGGATCGATGGGGGATCCTCCGCCGTCCCGTCGTCCAAACAAGCGACGACGAAACGATGCGGCAAGACGCGCGCGTTTTCATCGCGCGTTGGCCTAGCGCGGTTGAACGCTCTCGCCCTGCCCCTCGGCGCGGGCCGCACGCCGGCTCGGCGGCGGAGCGCCGTCGTTTCCCGTCATCCCGCTCGCAGGACCGAATCCAAGATCAACCCTGGAGGACGACGACATGAGACACCTGACCATCGCGCTGCCGTTGCTGCTGGCGTCCGCGGCGCTTTTCCCCACGTTGGCGAACGCGCAGACCGTGAAGCAATGCGCGGGCGGCAGCATCGCGCCGGGCTGGGTCATCACCTGGTCCGAGAAGGACAGCAACTGCGGCTGGCAGTACGGCGTCATGCTGACCTTGGTCAACGCCGATGCGCTTCCGCACGGCGCGCAGCTGGTCGTGTGCAATATCGAGAGATTGCCGGCGTGGTGGCAGCCGATCGAATACATCTCGCAAATTCCCGGCCAACCCAATCCGCCTTGCGCCTACGGCGGGCCTTACCGGTATCGCATCGAGAAGAAGGGTTGACGAACCACGGCGGGGCGGATGCGACGCGCGCGCGTCGGTTCGTCATCCCATGGCCGTCCGAGCGCCAACGCCAGGGACGGCGTTGGCGAAGACCTCCGCGTGCGCCTGGGCGGCGAAAAGCTCTGACGTCCAGCCGCGCCGCGCGCACTCGGTAGGCGGAGGGCGCTCAAGGCGCTAGGCTGGCGGCATGGCGAATCCGAACGAACCCACGAACGATGACGCAGAGCGCGAGCGCGAGCGCGAGCGCGGACGCGTTGCGCTGTGGCTGGATCCCTCCGACTTGGATTGGTTGTCGCGCAGGTGCGACTGCGCGGAGGACGCGAGCGAGGAGCAGCGCGAGCGCTGCGCGCGCGTTCGGTTCCGCGCTCGGGCAGCGTTGCGCAAGGTCGGCTTGACGGACGCCTGACATAGGCCCGGTCAGGACGCGCTACTTGCGCCCCTTTTCGATGCACTGCAGATGCAGGGCGTAGGAGCCCTTCCCCGTCTCCGGGTCGTAGGCGACGTTGTGGCACTCGATCTTGCGTTTATCGGGAACGCTCGCCCACATCTCCTGCATCTTGGCGTAAGCGGCGGCTTCCGCCTCCCCGCACTTCAGGTCCTTTTCGAAGTCGCCGCCGGACACCGACCGGCAGTACCCATCGTAGTTATAGGTCGGAAGTCCCTCCGCGCCCATCCCCACCCGCGGAACACCGGCCAGCACGACCACGGACAACACCCACGCCGAGCGCATGACGTTCATCGATTTCTCCAAGACCCAACGGTGGCGCCGCGACATGGACGATCGGCGACGGTCGACGGCTGCGTCGCGCCAGACTAAACCAAAGCCCCTTCGCCGGCACAAGCCCTCACGGCGCGTCGATGGGTTGCAGCCGTGCGACGCGGAGGCCTCGACGCGCGGAACCTGTCGGCGAGCGGGCGTTCTACGCCCACGGCAGACGATCGCCGCCTCGCCTGGGACAAAGAGCGCACGACGCCCAGCGCCCGCCCCAGCGCAGAAGATTTCGTCGTCGCGCTCGCCCAGCTTTTCGACCGCGACTTGGGACGCTTGGAACAGACGGCCCAGATCCGGGCCGTGTCCGATGGGCTGAGGCAGGCCGATCAGTCCGGCTTGAGCGGGGCGACGACGTCCCGCCCCGATCGGCCGCGTTGCGGGGCTTCGAAATGCCGGCGGCAGGGACGGGCTAGCTGACGTTGTTGAATATCCCGGTCACCACATCGCCCGGATAAGGCGGCTCGACGCCACAAGCCGCGGCCACCGTGTTCCAGATGCGCGGCATGTCGACGAAGCGCTGACCGATGACGGGATTACCGGTGTGATGGTCGCGATCGGCTTGCGGCGCGATGCTGAAGTAGCGACCGTTGCCGCTGCCGTTGCGCAGCAACCCCGACGCGCCTCCCATGAACAGCAGCGGCATGTCGATCTGGTGCTCGGGCGCGCCGTCGGCCATCTCGCTGGTCACGATCACCAAGGTGTGGTCGATCAGCTTGTCGCCGTCGACATCGGGATCGTCGTAGCGCGCCAGCTCATCCATGAACAGCTTGGCGCGGCGCGCATACCATTTTCTCGTCCCGCTCCACTCCGCCTCGCCCGCGTAGCGATGCGCGCAATCGTGCGGGTTCTTCGCGCTGGTGACGTCGAGGATGTTCAACTGCTCGGCCGAGCGCGCGATCTGGACCGTCGCGACCCGAGTGATCCCGCAAGCCAGGGCGTTGGCGACGACCCGCTCGTGCGCGGCCTGGACGCGGGTGCGGAATTCGGCGGAGGCGATCGGGTGCGACTCCGGCGCGGTATCGACGCGGCATTCTCCCGGATGCGGCAGTTCGTCCTCCATGTCGGCCATGACCTGTTCGATGGAATCCAGTTGCGTATCGAGCTTTTGCCTCTGCGCTCCCGACAGGCGCTCGCGCAACTCGCGGATATCCGCCAGCGCGGGCTCGAAAATATGCTTGCCTCGCGTTTGCGCGGCGCGCACCGCGCGGCTGGGCAGTCCGAAGATCGCCTCGTGCAGCAACACGGGGTCGCGCTCCGGCGTTCTGATCGCGCCCGCGCCGGTCCAGGACACGAACCACGGCGATCCGTCGATGCCCGCGTGCGGCCCCGAAAACAGCGAGCGGAACGCGGGGTTCAAGCCGGCCATGGCCGGGTCGCGCCCCAGGACCACGTCGATGCTGGGCAACTGCGCCGCCCGGTCGCGCAACAACACGTTCCAACCGTTATGGCCCGAGTTGCCCTCGCCCAACATCACGCCGCGCAGATACAACGACTTCGCGCGGTGAGCGGTCAGTTCGGCGCTCACGTCGCGAAGCTGGAAGTCGGCGCTGTCGTCGGCGTTCGCGGTGGGATGCCATAACCCCAGACCGTCGCCGAAAGCGCCGCCGCGCCAGGAATCCACGGCCAACCCGTCGGGCACGACGAAGAACACCACCTTGAGCTTCGCCCCGCCCGCCAACGCCTGCATGCGCGGCTTGCCGCAGCCGAACAACGGCAGGCCCATCGCCGCCGCCGACGCGGCGATCGCCAGGTTGCGAAGGAAGATGCGGCGTGCGTATGGATGCGTCATGGTCAGTCCCTGTCCTTTTTGTAGAGGTAGGCCTGGGACAGCGCCATCGCCCGGAGCATGTCGCGCAGCGAACCGCCCGCCTTGAGCACGTCGCTCATCTTGCGCACGGCGCCGATGCTTTGCTGGTCGGCCTTGTTTCCGAAGGCGTAGCGGAAGTAGCTGTCGGCCATGCAGGCTTGCGCCGCCGGGTTCTTCGGCAAGATCCTGGCGATGCCGCGGACGTTCTCGACCGGCCCCAGATCGAAGGAGCCGGTTCCGTCGAGCAGCGGGCCCGCCGCGTCGATCCGCACCATCTCGTCGTACTGATCGAAGTTGTAGGCGCGCTCGAGTTCGCGATAGCGCCCCGCCGAGTCGTAGTGCTCCATCGACGCGCCGGTATCGTTCATGAACTGATGGCATTGCCAGCATCGTCCCGCCGACGCGTGCTGGCCGTTGATCGCGTCCCAGCGCTCGCGGGTGCTGATCGCGCGGTCCGGAAACTCGGGCTCGTCGGGATCGGCTTCCACCGGGGCGCCGAAGACATGGCAGAACATGTTTTCGCGGATCATGATCCCGCGCCGCACCAGCGCCGTGGCCTCGTAGTCCGATGTCGCCACCTGGGTGATGCCCTGGTGGAGCAGGCCGCCGCGCTTCTCGTCGACGTCGACCTTGCGGAACTGCTCGCCCGAAACGCCGCCGATGCCGTAGTGCGCGGCCAGCGTCGCGTTCAAGTAGGTGTAGGCCGGGTTGAACAGCTCGTCCATCGTCGCACCGGTGGTCTTGAACAGGTCGCCGGCGAACAAGCGTTGCTCTTCGCGCATGGCCTGGATCGTGTCGTCGTCGAGCCCCGGCTTGCGCTGTATCTCACGCGGCGTGTTGGTGTAGTAACGGATGAAACGCGCGAACTGGGCGATGCCGGCGTCGGACTGCATCATCCGATCGACCTCGGCGCCGATCTCCTCCGGCGTGTCCAGGCCACCGCTGGCGGCCCGATCCAACAGCGCTTCCTGCGGCGTCGTTCCCAGGAAGGAGAACGACAAGGCCGTCGCCAGTTCTTCCGGCGTCAACTTGGCCGCGCCGCCGCGGACGGAGACGCCCAGCTCGCTGCGATACAGGAAATAAGGCGATACCAGCATCGCCGCCAACGCGTCGCGCGCGCCCTGCTCATCGGTGGCGAGCGCGGCGTAGCGCGCGATCTCGGCGTCGGTCAGCGGCCGCCGGAACGCCTTGCGGCCGGTCTTGGACACGAAGGCCCGCGCATCGGCGCTGCCGTGGTAGCCCAACGCGGCCAGATCGGCCTTCGCGGCGACCTCGACGGCCAGGTCGAAGTATTTCTTCACGGCTTCAGCCGACAGCACGCCCAGCTCGGCCTGCCCCGGATACTTGAACTCGCGATCCGACTCCAACGCGGGCAACTTCGCCGGATTGACGGCGACATGGAACAAGTCGGCCACGCTGTTCTGATACTCCTGCGTCGCCAGCAACCTCACTTGGCGCACGCCGAACGACTCGGTCGGGTTCAGATAGGGCGCCCAAACCGTCTCGATCAGGTGGGACGACACCGCGCCGGCGCAGACGTCGTCGCAATGCCCCGATACCGGCATCGCCTTGATCCTGGCGATCAACGCATCCTTGCCCGCCACGTCCCAGGTGTGCGCCTTGCGCGGGTCGTCGAAGAACTCCGGCGAGTGGCAGTTGATGCAGGTCTCGGCGAGGACGACCTCGCCCAGGTTGCCGAGCGCGCGATAGCTCATCGCCTTGAGATCGAAGTCTTCGCTTTCCTCGTTGACCGACACCCGCTCCAGGCTCGGTTGCGGCAGCGCGCCGGGATAGTAGGGGTAGACGATGTCGTGATCGCCGTAGGTCAGCGTGATCGCCGCGGAGCCGCCCCAAGCGATCGCTTGCCGACGCGTCTCTTGCCCGCTGCGGATATCGACGTGCCATTGCGGCTCGCCGACCGATGCAGGCTTGGCCGGCGCGTGGATCCGCACCTCGACCGCGATGTCGGTCGGACGCTCGCGGTAACCGAGTTGCACGACCGGATGCTTGTGGCTCGCATCGACCGCAACCTCTTGTTGGCGGATCAGCGGGATCCAAACCGTCCCGTCGTCGGCCTGGATGTCGGCCAGCCGCACCTTGTAGACGCCGTCGGCGACGCCGCTCATGACGATCGGCGGCGCGTTCCAGGCCAGTTGGAAATAGCGTTCGTGCCCCTGCGGATCGATCAGATGCCCGCCGATCATGCGGCCGGCGATGTTCGGCGACGGCGGTTCGCCCGCCTGCAGCGTCAGCGACGCGTCGCGCACGGCGGCCGGGTCGTAGCTGACCTTGTAGATCACGCCGGCCACATCGTCGGACAGCAGAAAACTGCGCTCGTCGAGGATCAGCAGGTCCGTCGGCCGGCCCACGCAGGCGTCGGTCAAACAGTAAGCGTCGGCCTTGTCGAAGTCCTGGATCCAGCCGTCGATCACCGGGAACTCCTGCAGCACGCGCGAATCGCTCGCCACGGTGACCATCAGCAGATTCAAGCCCGGCCGCGCCGCGGTCTTGCCCAGGCCGTGCTGCGCGACCAGAAAGCGCCGGGTGGCGACCGGGCCCGCAACCCCGTTCCAGAACTTGAGCCCGGACGGCGCGGTGTTGGTGGCCAGCGCCAACGCCGGCGGGACGTAGTGCTTGGGATCGATCGCGCTCAGCGGCTTGTCCGACACGATCGCGCCCTGCACGAGCTTGGGCACGATTTCCTGTTCGGGTTTGTCGTATTCGGCTTGGGTGAACCCGAGCGTGTCGCGGCCGAACACATAAGGACGGCCGAAATGCTGACCCGCGCTCGCCAGCCGGTTGATTTCCTCGGGGTTGTCGAAGCCCTGCCGGTTGTTGTCGCTGAACCAGATCTCGTGGGTGTCGGGATGCCAGTCGAAGCCGACGGAATTGCGCACGCCCTGAGCAAGGATCGTGGCCTTGCCCGTGGCGAGGTCGTAGCGGAGCAAGGTCCCGTAACGCGGATCGGCGGGCACCATGCACAGATTGCACGGCACGCCGACCGCCGTGTAGAGCCCTTCGTCGTCACGGTCGTACGGGTTGAAATGCAGCGGGTGCTTCATATGCCAGATGCGCGTGGTCGATCCGGTCTCCAGCGCGGGCAGCGGAAACGGCGTGTCGTCCGCGGGAAACTTGAACACCTGTTCCGACTGCGCGTTCTGATAGGTCGCATCGACGTTGCGGACCCGATGCAGGGCGCCGGTGGTGGCGTAGTAGAGATCGCCGTCGCGGTAGGCCACGCCCATCGGTTCTTCCAGCGACGACGCGATGAGGTGGATCGCTCCCGTCGGGCGTCCCGTCGCGTCCAGCGGCAGCGCGTAGACGAAGCCCGCGATGCCTTTGTAGGCGTACGACGGTATCGCGCTCGAGCCGACATAGAGCACCCCTTTGCCCATGGTCATCTGTCGGGGTTGCCGCAGGCCCTGGGCGAAGACCTCGATCTTCATGCCGGGGATCGTCCGCAGCTTGTCTACTTTCAATTCGGGCCGATATTCCACGAGCAGATCGCGCCGCTCGCCGGCGTCGTGCGTGAAGGTGACCTGCGCGGGCGAGGTCAGCGGCAAGCGCCCGTCGATCGGATTCAGAGTCAGGTGGTAATCGCAGCGTTTGAGCGCGTCGACCCGGATGCCCGTCCCCCAAGTGCCGCTGATGGGCGTTTCTTCGCCTTTGCATCGCAAGGTGCCGGTGACCGGGGTCGACGCGGGCGGCGCCGCCGCGGCGTTGCGCCGATGGCTCAGGACCGTATCGCTCGCCATCGCGAACTGCAGCACCAGTCGATTGCCGTCCCCGCCGCCGCCATCGCACGAATCGATGTGCTTCCATGCATTGGGCCACCAATCGCCGTTCGGTCCGCCCGGCTCGTAAGCCGACTGCGCGCACCACTGCCAGCTGCCGGGACCGAGCGGCGGGCCGTCCTCGTCTCGCCAGCACTCGTAGAGCTGGCCCTTGTTCTGCACCCGATCGCCCTGCTGATAGGAGGTTTCGGCGAAATAAGGAGGCGCGTCGCATTGCAGCGCCTTCGCCGCCCTGCCCGCCGCGGCGCCGTCGCTCTTGCCGTCGCGGCCGCAGCCGGAAGCGGCGGTCAGCGCGAGCGCGGTTGCAGCGATGAACAACAGGCGATGGCCCATCGCCGCGGATGCGCTAGCGCTCATGCGTTGCCTGCCTTTGCTTGTCGGAGCGTGCGGATCGGACAGCTCAACAGCAGCGGCCTCTCGCCGCTGACGGCTTGCTTATTCCAAGCGCCGATCTGGAGGGCGGCATTGCCAGCGCGACCATGCCGCAGCGCGCGCCACGTCCGTCCTATGCGACGGACCGGCCGCGCATCCGGCATGAGTTGAACCAGAAAGGGCCATGCTTCGACTCCATCACAACGGTGCGATCGAGCTGCTCGGGCATGTTCCGTGTAGACGCTAACGAAGCTTTCGGCGAGCGAGTCGCACCAGCCTCTCCTTCCCTCGGCGGAAGTCGCGGACCGGACTCTCCTCGGGGAAATCCTCGCCTCCGCGCAGCAACCCGGTCCGAGACCCCTGTTCCAGTCGCACGCTCACCTTGGTTCACCGCGATTGGGCGCAGCGGTCGCCGCGTTGTCGATCGCTGGGAGATTCGCCGGTGAATCCTGCCGATTCGGGCTCGATGTCAGTAAAACCGCGCAAGCCGGAATAGCCCCGCGCCGCGTCCTACGACGCGACCGCCGCGGTCGACCCACGCAGCATCAATCTGAAATCCAAGGTCTGCTGATGCGGCACGTCCACCGCCTCGACGATGGCGAGCAGCAGGTTGACGGCGCGAACGCCGATCTCGCGCATGGGCTGGCTGATGGTCGTCAGCGGCGGCGTGAGATAGCGCGACGAGGCCAGATCGTCGAAGCCGACGATCGAAAAGTCCTCCGGCACGCGGATTCCCAGATCCCTGCACGCGGCGAGAACGCCCAGGGCCATCTGATCGCTGAAACAGAACGCGGCGGTCGGAGCGGACGCCTGCCCCAGCAGTTTTTTCGCGGCGGCGTAGCCGGACTCGATCGAAAAGTCGCCCGGTGCGACCTTCAGAAGGCGGCGCAGGCCTCGCGCCCGGGCGGCATCCTCGACGCCTTCGAGACGTTGCCGATGCAAGGGATTGTCGGTCGGGCCGCCCACCACGGCGATCCGCTGATGCCCTAATCCATAAAGATGATCCATCGCCGCGCGCGAGGCGGCCGCGTTGTCGATATGCACGCTGGGGATGCCGAGCGCTGGATCGAATTCGCAGCCGTTGACCACCGGCGCGGCGGCGCCGAGCCGCTTGACGATCTCCTGCGCGGTCGGCGGAAGCCGGTGCCCCAGTACGATCAAGCCGTCGGCTTCGTTGCGCGGGAGCATCTGTGCGTAGCGTTCTTCCCGCTCCGGCCGATTCTGGGTATCGCCCAGCAGCACGGCATAGTCGGCCGCCTGCGCGGCTTCTTCCGCGCCTTGCAGTATCTGCGCGAAGAACGGATTGGCGATGTCCGGGACGGTGACCAGGATCTTGCCGCTGCGCTGGGTCTTGAGCGTGCGCGCCACCGTGTTGGGAACGTAGCCCAGCGCGGCGGCGACTTCCTCGATGCGCTTGCGCGTGGCCGGCAACACTTTCTCAGGCCGCGACAGCGCGCGCGACACGGTGCCCGCCGAAACGCCGACGTGTTTGGCGATGTCGTAGATGGTCGCCATGCCTCAGCCCGATGCCCCTCGCTGCGCTGCACAACGTGCATCCTGACAACCCCATGCTAGGATTGCAATCGATTGCATCGAGCGGATTTCCATGAAAACACTCAAGGGTCCAGCGCTGTTCCTGGCGCAGTTCATCGGTGACAAGCCTCCGTTCGATCGGTTGGACACTCTGGCCGAGTGGGCCGCCGGGTGGGGTTATTCTGGCGTACAAGTACCGACCAACGCGCCCCACATCTTCGATCTCGCCCAGGCGGCGCGCAGTCAGGCCTATTGCGACGACGTCGCCGGAACCTTGGCCCGGCACGGGATCCAGATCACCGAGCTGTCCACGCATCTGCAGGGCCAGCTGATCGCCGTGCATCCAGCCTACGACATCTTGTTCGACGGTTTCGCCCCGCCGGATAAGCGCGGCGATCCGCCCGCCCGGCAGGCCTGGGCGGTCGAACAGCTGATGCTCGCGGCGCAGGCCAGCCAGCGCCTCGGGCTGACCGCCCACGCCACGTTTTCCGGTGCGCTCGCCTGGCCTTATTTCTACCCCTGGCCGCAACGGCCGCCCGGTTTGGTGGAAGCCGCCTTCGCCGAACTCGGCCGCCGCTGGCGCCCGATCCTGGACGCCTTCGACGCTTGCGGCGTGGACCTGTGCTACGAGATCCATCCGGGCGAAGACCTGCACGACGGCGCGACCTTCGAGCGCTTCCTCGAAACCGTCGACCACCATCGGCGCGCGAAGATCCTGTACGACCCCAGCCACCTGCTGCTGCAGCGCATGGACTACCTGGGCTTCATCGACCGCTATCACGAGCGGATCGGCATCTTCCACGTCAAGGACGCCGAGTACCGCGCCGATGCGCGCAGCGGCGTGTATGGCGGCTACCAGGACTGGATCGACCGTCCCGGACGGTTCCGCTCGCTCGGCGATGGCCAGATCGATTTCAAGGCGATCTTCTCCAAGCTGGCCCAGTACGACTTCCCGGGTTGGGCCGTACTGGAATGGGAGTGCTGCCTGAAGCATCCGGAAGACGGCGCGCGCGAGGGGGCGGCCTTCATCCGCGAGCATCTCATTCGCGTCACCGAGCGCGCGTTCGACGACTTCGCCGACAGCGGCGCCAGTCCGCAGACGATGCGCAACCTGCTGGGAATTTGATCCGACATCGTCCGCGAGGGGAAGCCATGAGGTTCACAATGCCGCGCCTGAGCGCGATGATGTTTCTTCAGTTCTTCATCTGGGGGGCGTGGTTCGTCACCCTGGGCACCTACCTCGTACAGGGGCCGCTGCAGGCGAGCGCGAGTCAGGTGGCGACGGCGTTCCTCAGCCAATCCATCGGCGCCATCGTCGCGCCGTTCCTGGTCGGGCTGATCGCCGACCGCTACTTCGCCGCGCAGCGCATTCTGGCTTTGCTGCATCTGGCCGGCGCGGTCCTGATGTGGAGCGCCTCCGCCGCCACCAGCTTCGGAACGTTCTCGGCCTGCGTCATGGCCTACATGCTGCTGTTCATGCCCACGCTGGCGCTGGCCAACAGCATCGCGATGCGGCACATGCAGTCGCCGGAAAAACAGTTCCCGCCCGTTCGCGTCGCCGGCAGCATCGGCTGGATCGTCGCCGGCGTGCTGATCGGCTGGCTGGGCTGGGAGCAGGCGCACCGGCTCGACCTCACCTTCAAGATGGCCGCGGCCGCCTCGCTGCTGCTCGGCGTGTACGCGCTCACCCTGCCCGACACGCCGCCGCTGGAGCGGCAACGCAACGCCACGCTCGGCCAGATCCTCGGCCTGGATGCGTTGCGCCTGTTGAAGTCGCGTTCCTATCTGGTGTTCTTCCTGGCCTCGATCGCGATCTGCATCCCGCTGTCGTTCTACTACAACTTCACCAATCCGTATCTCAACGATCTCGGCGTGCGCGGCGCGGCCGGTTTGCAATCGCTCGGTCAGGTGTCCGAGGTGCTGCTGATGTTGGCCATGCCGTTCCTGTTCGCGCGGCTCGGGGTCAAGACCATGCTGGCGCTGGGCATGGCGGCGTGGGTGCTGCGCTACGTCCTGTTCGCTTACGGCGATGCGGGCGCCGGGTTCGCGCTGCTGGTGACCGGCATCGTCCTGCACGGCATTTGCTACGACTTCTTCTTCGTCACCGGCCAGATCTACACCGACGCCCATGCCGGCCCGGCGTTCCGCAGCAGCGCGCAGGGCTTCATCACCTTGGCGACCTACGGCGTCGGCATGCTGATCGGCAGCTTCCTGTCCGGCGCGGTGGTGGAGCACTACACCACCGCGGCGGGGCGCGACTGGCTGCACATCTGGCTGTTCCCGGCGGGCGTCGCCCTGGCCGTGCTGGTGGCGTTCGTGTTGCTGTTCCGCGAGCGGCCGGCCACCGCTGCCGCCGCGCCTTCCACACCGTGAGGAACCCGATGAGCCAGTTGGGAGTCGCCATCGTAGGCACCGGAATGATCGGCAACGTGCATCGCCGCGCGGCGATCCTGGCCGGCGCCCGGGTCGTGGGCGTGAGCGCGTCGTCGGCGCAGCGCGCCAGCGAGGTGGCGACCGCTTGGGGCGCCCCGCGCGCCTATCGCGATATCGAAGAAGCGCTCGCCGACCCGCAGGTGCAGGTCGTGCACGTCTGCACGCCGAATCATCTGCATCGGGCGATGGCGCAAGCCGCGCTGGAAGCCGGCAAGCACGTGATTTGCGAAAAGCCGCTGGCCACGACGCTCGAAGATGCGCAGGCCCTGGCGGCGCTGGCCGCGGCCGCCGGACTGGTGGCCACGGTGCCCTTCGTCTACCGCTATCACCCGGTCGTACGCGAGGCGCGCGCGCGCATCGCCAACGGCGAACTCGGACCGCTGCGCCTGATCCATGGCAGCTACCTGCAGGACTGGCTGATGGACCCCGCCAGCAACAACTGGCGCGTCGATCCGGCACTGGGCGGCGCCTCGCGCGTGTTCGCCGACATCGGATCGCACTGGTGCGATCTGGTCGAATGGGTCGCCGGCGAGCGCTTCGTCGAAGTCAGCGCCGCCTTCGAAACGGTGATCGCGCAGCGCAGCGTCGCTACCGGCCAAAGCTACGCCCGCCCCGCCACCGACGGCGCGATGCAAGCGGTATCGAGCGAAGACGTCGCCGCGGCGATGTTCAAGACCGGCAGCGGCGTCCTGGCCGCGTTGACGGTCAGCCAGGTGTCGGCCGGCCGCCGCAATCGCCTCTGGTTCGAGATCGACGGCGCCCGCGCCAGCGTCGCCTTCGATCAGGAAGACAGCGAACGGCTCTGGATCGGGCTGCCCGATCAGCGCGAAGAGATCTTCGTCCGTGGCCCGGCGGCGGGAAGCGCGGAGCAACGCAGGCTGTCGGCGCTGCCGGTCGGCCACGCGCAAGGCTACGGCTACTGCTTCGAGGCCTTCGTCGCCGACACCTATCGCGCCATCGCGGCCGAAGCGCCGGAAGGATTGCCGACCTTCGACGACGGGCTGCGTTCCGCGCTGATCGTCGACCGCGTCGTCGCATCGTCCCGGACGCGCGCCTGGACCGCCATCGACGGAACGAACGCCCAGGAGCGCCGGCCCGCCTGACCCAAGCAACCGCCACGACGAGCCGCCGGCCTTCGCCCGAGCCCTGAGCCGTTGCCTCGTCCGCAGCCATCACCGTTTCGGGAGGACACCATGACGATCGCCACGCCGCGCAGCTTCGCGGCAGCCGCACTCTTGTTCCTGACCGCCCTGCCCGCCTTGGCGCAGCACGCCGGCGCCCAGGCCAAGCCCATCGCCGTGCAGATGTACACACTGCGCAACGTCGCCTCGCTCGACGAGCGGCTGAAGATCGTCCACGACGCGGGCGTTCGCGCCGTCGAGACGGTCGGCACCCAGGACGTTTCGGCCAAGACGCTCAAGCGACTGCTCGACAAGTATTCGATCAAGGCGATCTCGACCCATGTGCAGCTCGCCGATCTGCGCGGCGATCTCGACAGCGTCGTCGCCTTCAACAAGGCCATCGGCAACACCACGCTGGTGGTGCCCTACCTGAAGAAGGAAGAGCGTCCCACCGACGCCGCCGGCTGGATCGCGCTGGGCAAGGAATTGGGCGAACTCTCGAACAAAGTCCGCGCCAAGGGCATGACCCTGGCTTACCACAACCACGATTTCGAGATCGCCGATTTCGGCGGCAAGACCGGCCTCGAACTGCTGTTCGAAGGCGCCGGCCCGCAGCTGCGCGCCGAGCTCGATCTGGCCTGGATCGCGCGCGCCGGCCGCGACCCGGCCGCCTTGCTCGGCACGTTCCGCGGACGCGTGTTCGCCGTGCACGCCAAGGACAACGCGCCGCCGGGCCAAGCCCAGGACGAAGACGGTTTCGCCGCCGTCGGCAAGGGCGTTCTGGACTGGAACGCGATCCTTCCCGCCGCCGCGCGCGCCGGCGTGCAGTGGTACATCCTCGAGCACGATCATCCGCTCGATCCCGCCGCGGTCCTCAAGACCGGCGCGGCCTACCTCAACCAGCGCCTGCCTGCGGGCGCTGAACGCTGATCGCCGGGAATCCCCATGTCGAACTACATCGTGATCGCCGCTCTGCCCGTCCTCGCCGCGGCGTTGGCCGCCGCGCCCGTCGCCGCGCAGGATTCCGCCGCGGGCGCCAAGCTCTATGCCGCCAACTGCGCGTCCTGCCACGGCCCCAACCGCGCGGGCATGGGCGAAACGTTTCCTGCCCTGACCGATGTGGGCAAACGATTGGATGCGAAGAAGATCAAGGAGCGGATCAAGGCCGGCGGCGGACTGATGCCGCCGTTCGGCCAACTGTCGGAGAAGGATCTCGAAGACCTCGCGATCTTCCTGAAGCAGTAGGACGGCGCGGGCCCCAGGGCCCGCGGCCTACAGCTCGCGCACCCAGATGTTGCGGTAGCCGACCTGGGAATCGTGATCCTGCAGGTAGATCGGCGCGCAGCCGTGCGGCGCATAGGACGGCGCGCCGATGTATTCGGTCTTGCCGGACACGACGGTGTCGTTCTGCACGAGGACGCCGTTGTGCAATACGGTGATGCGCGCCGGCGAAACCAGGCCGCCGCCTTGCGCGAAACGCGGCGCTTTCCAGACGACATCGTAGGTCTGCCACTGTCCCGGCGCGCGCGAGGCGTTCGCCAGCGGGATCGCCTGCTTGTAGATCGAAGCCGCCTGTCCGTTGGAATAGGTCGGGTTCTCGTAGCTGTCGAGCACCTGCAGTTCGTAAAGCTCTTGCAGGAAAATCCCGCTGTTGCCGCGATGCTGGCCGTCGAATCCCTGGGTCTTGACCGGGGTGCGCCATTCGATATGAAGCTGGATGTCGCAGAAGCGTCGCTTGGTGCGGATGCCCTTGCTGCCCGGGACCACGGTGAACGCACCGTCGGCGACGGCCCACGGCGCCTTGCCGCCCCGCTCCGACTCCCAGGCCGATAGGTCGCGGCCGTCGAACAGCACCACCGCGTCGGAGGGCGCGGCATCCTTGGGCGTGGCGACGACCGCGGGAACCGGCTTCCAGACTTCGGTCGCCGCGGGATCGCGCTGCGGCGCATCCTGGGCTTGCGCGAACGCGGGAGCGACAACGAGGACAACGAGCGCCATCGACAGGTTCGTTTTGCTCATCGTTTTCCCAGCGGCAACCGCGCGAACGCACCGGCGCGCCATCAGTTGGTCGCCCATGCGGGCGTGCCCGGTTCGTAGGCCGCTTCGCCGTCGTAGCGCCCGGGCACCGCGACGTAGCGCAGCGTTTCGGTCGCTCCGACCTTGGAGGTGAAGAAGCCGAACAGCGCGAGCTGCTTGATCATGGTGAAGTAATGCGGCTGCACCGCGGTGGGATTGGCGCCGCCGGTGGCCACGTCCATCGAGTTGATCCGCCGTCCGGCTTCGCCGTCCAGCGTGCGCAGCAAGTCGGTGCGCGCCTGCGCGGACAGCGATACGAACCGGCCGCCCGCACGCTTGTCGATGTCGGCCAGGCCCGCGCGGAAGATCGCCTGGTATTCGGGGGTGTAGCAATCGCTTACGAACCTCGCCATGAACAGGCCCGTGCCCGCGTCTTTCGCTCCGGGCGTTTTGGTCCGGGGCAGGATGGTGTCCGCGATCTCGTCCAGCTTGGCCACCTCGTCCGCGGAAAAAACGCTGTTCCCGCCCGGCGCCGGCGCCTGTGCGTACGCGAACGCCGGCATGCCGATCATGGCCGCGCCGGTGGCGGCGGCAATCATCTTCAAAAGCTCGCGACGCTCCATCACAGATTCCCCGCCTTGAGTTCGCGCACGGCATGATCCGCCGCCCGCGCGGTGAGGGCCATGTAGGTCAGCGACGGATTCACGCAGGCGCTGGAGGTCATGCAGGCTCCGTCGGTCACATACACGTTCGGCGCATCCCAGACCTGATTGTGCAGGTTCAAGACCGAATTCTTGCGATCGCGCCCCATCCGCGCCGTACCCATTTCATGGATGGCCATGCCCGGCGCGTAGTCGTTCTCGTGCACCTTGACGTTCTTGACGCCGGCCGCCTCGAGCATTTCCGCGGCGTCCGCGCCCATGTCCTTGCGCATGGCGCGTTCGTTCTTGCGCAGGCTCACGTCCATCGCCAGCACGGGCAATCCCCACTTGTCCTTGCGCTTGGGATCGAGGCTGATCGTGTTGTCGTGGTAAGGCAGCATTTCTCCGAACCCGGTCATGCCGATGGACCAATCGCCCGGAACGCTCAGCGCGTCCTTGAGGTCGGCGCCGATGTTGAGTTCGGCGATGTCGCGCGACCAGCCGCTGCGGCTGGCCGAGCCCTGGTAGCCGAAGCCGCGCACGTAGTCGCGCTTGTCCTTGCCCAGGTTGCGGAAACGCGGAATGTAGAAACCGCACGGCCGGCGGCCGAAGTAGTACTTGTCTTCGTAGCCCTCGACCCAGCCGGACGCGCCGACGCGGAAATGGTGGTCCATGACGTTGTGCCCCAACTCGCCCGAGGCCGAGCCCAGCCCGCCGTCCCACACATCGGTGGCCGAGTTCATCAGCAGCCAGGTCGAATTGAACGCCGATGCGTTGATGAAGACGACCTTGGCGGTGTAGCGATACGTCTGGCCGTTCTCGGCGTCGATGATCTCCACACCGCTGGCGCGCTTGCGGTCCTTGTCGTAGATGACTTCCTTGACGATCGAGAATGGACGCAGGGTCAGGTTGCCCGTCTTCATCGCCGCCGGCAATGTCGCCGACTGGGTCGAGAAATAGGCGCCGAACGGGCAGCCGAGGATGCACTTGTTGCGGTACTGGCAATTGACGCGGCCCTGCTCCGCCTTGGGCTCGGTGATGTTCGCGGTGCGCGAATGGATCAGATGGCGGGTGCCGCCGAACGCCTTCTTTATCCGCGCCGCCACGTCTTTCTCGACGACGTTCAAGGGGATGGGCGGCAGGAATTGGCCGTCGGGCAGAACGTCCAGCCCTTCGGCGGTGCCGGCGATGCCGGCGAATTTCTCGACGTAGTCGTACCACGGCGCGATGTCGGCGTAGCGGATCGGCCAATCGGTGGCGATGCCTTCCTTGAGGTTCGCCTCGAAATCCAGATCGGACAGACGATAGCTCTGACGCCCCCACATCAGCGAACGGCCGCCGACGTGATAGCCGCGGAACCAGTCGAAGCGCTTGGTTTCCGTGTACGGACAGTCGGTCTCGTCGGCCCACATCCCGGCGGTGTTCTCGGCCAGCGGATAGTCGCGCTTCAAGACCGGGTGGGCCGCCTTCATCTCCTGCGTCGCCCAGTTGCGATGCGGGAAGTCCCACGCCTCCTTCATCGCGTTGACGTAGCCCTTGACGTGCTCGATGTTGCGGCCGCGTTCGAGCATCAAGACCTTGAGCCCCTTCTCAGCCAGCTCCTTGGCCGCCCAGCCGCCGCTGATGCCCGATCCGACGACGATCGCGTCGTAGTGATTGTCTGCCATGAGAGTGTTCCCGGGTGGAGTCTGTTTCAGACATCGCAGAGGCGTATCGCCTCGCGCAGCGAGGCGACGGGATCGGGCCCTTCGGCCGTGAATTCCTGCGCCAGATAGCCGTCGAAACCGGTGTCGCGGATCGCGCGGCAGATCGCGGGATAGTTGAGTTCCTGGTTCGCGCCGATCTCGTGGCGACCGGGCACGCCCGCGGTGTGGTAGTGCTTGAAGAACGAATGGTGCTTGCGGATGCTGGCGATGATGTCGCCTTCCATGATCTGCATGTGGTAGATGTCGAACAGCAGCCCGAAGTGGTCCGAACCGATCCGTTCGCACAATTCGATGCCCCACGCGGAGTGGTCGCACAGATAGTCGGGGTGGTCGACCCTGGAGTTGAGCAACTCCATCACCAGCACGACGCCGCGCTTTTCGGCATGCCCGAGAATGCGCTTGATCCCCGCCTCGGCGTTGCTCAACCCTTGCCGGGGATCCATGCCGTTGCGATTGCCGGAAAAGCAGATGAGGTTGCGATAACCGGCGTCGGCGACCAGATCGATGTGACGGGTGTAGCGCTCGACCAGTTCATCGTGGAACTCGGTGGCGGCGAAGCCCTTCTTCAAGCCGAGCTCCGCGCCGTTGCACATCGAGCTGACCACGCCGTGCGCTTTCAAAGTGGGCCAGTCTTCCGGGCCGACCAGGTCGATCGCGTTGAAGCCGATGCGCTTCACCGTCCGGCAAAGCTCGTCGACCGATTGCTTCGGGAGCGTCCAGCGGCAGACGGATTGCTTCAGCCTGCCCTTGAGCTTGTTTTCTGGCGGGCCGGCGGCGGCCATCCCAGGCGCGACGGCGGCCGCGGCGAGTCCGAGGCCGGCCATCGCGGCGGTGCGGATCGCGTTTCTTCGCGTGATCTTCGGGTTCATAAAGCTCATCTGCGCTTCCTGAAGCCATAATCGAAAGTTCGCTCAAACAAATCTTTCGAAGCATGGCCCCGCGGTCGGATGCGCCGGCGGCTAGCTGCGTCGATTCGATCCAGCGGAGATGCATTCCGCCCTGAGCCCCACAGCGGGCATGAAACCGCAAAATTCGCCGAGATGCAATCGATTGCGCGAAGAACGAAGGAAGCGCCTGCGGCAAGGCCTGCGATGCGGAGTTTTATGCTGCAAGGCACAACGACGTAGGCCGCGATTCGTGGCCGCGAGCCGCAACGTATCGCTGATTGTCTAATGGACGTCCACGCAGGCAGGGCTTTGCGCGCGCCTTCCGATTGTCCTTTACGCCAATGCGGCCATCCGTTTAGCGGAGGCAATGAATTCTTTCGGCTCGCCCGTACTTGCGAGCGCTGCGCCGGCCGATGCAGATCGCGTATCGAGCCTGCGGCTGTGCGCCGGGACCGTCGAAGTCCTGCGCTCCTCGGCGCCCATCGACGCTCATCCCGCCAGTAGGCGATTGCCGCTTCTGGGGCGATCGGGCTCGACACAGTCGTCCCATCGCGAGGTCACGCGATGGGACGATCGTCGTTTCAGCGGTTCTTGGGGGCGATCAGTCGGCCAACGCCGCAATCGCAGCCGGAGTCGGCAGGGGCTCATCGAACTTCAAATCGTGCACCTCGATGAAGTAGGCCTGTTTGCCCGTGGCGCTGTTTCCGACCAGCTTGAGCAGAACCCCGGTCGCATCGTCGACCCACATCGTGAAACGCGCAGCGTTGAGCTTCTTGCGCAGATACGGGTCGTGCAGACCGGTGACCACGACCGCGTCGCGGCCGAGGATTCGCTCCTTGCGCAGAACGCGAGCGCCCGGGTTCGACAGCCAGAACGCGTAGTTCTGCGGCAGCGCGACCTCATTGGCGTAGCCAGCCGCGACGGGATCTTGTCGCTGTACGTAGACCGGTTCGCAATTCTGGTTGTAATAAGCCCTGGGGCCCAACGGCGCGGCGCCCATGAATACCGGTTGCGCCCGATAGCTGGCCTTATCGGCGCCGACGCTCAGCAGCGTCGCCCCGTTCGAGCGAAAAGACTCGACCATCCCCTTCGCATCGACCTTGTCGACCATACTCCATCTTTCGGCTCGAGAAATCTTGAACTCCACGAAATCGCTTTGTTCCACGTTCGAAAAATAGATATCGAACGCTCCGCTGAGAGTGCGGTAATGATCGATGGAATCCAGCATCTTCTTCTGAATGTCCCGCACATCGGCAGAGATTCGGCTGTAAATTCCGCACGCGGCCTCGGACGCAGTTTTTGGGGCGGCGGACGCCATTGGGGACGCGAAAGTGCCGTTGGTGTAGTCCCCTCTCATTCCGTCCGCGCCGGCCATTCCATTGTTGCTGCCACTAACGGCGACGCCACTGCTCCAGCCGCTGCCCAGGTAGTTCCAACCGCTCGGCGCGGTGTTCTGATTGACCCATGCCAGGAATCTCCATGCGGTATCCCAGCGCGTGTACAGCGCGTTGGGCGCGGTGAAATCCCTGTTCGCCAGATAGGCGTAGTAGTAATAATACTTGGACGAATCAGACATCCATTGATAGCTTCCGATTCGGCCGATTCGGTCGTCGCCGTTGAGATCTCCCCGCTGGCCGCTGCGATAGGCCATGTCGTATCTGTCGTTGCGGCAGTTCGGATACTGACTGGCCGAGCGATCGTTGTCGCAGAGCCAAGTTTCGGCGGACGCCGGCTTCGCCCAGGAAAAAAGCAAAGCGATCAGGGCGGGCGCTAAAAGGGCGTGACGGATTTTCATCGATTCCTCTTGCTGAAGGTTTGCGGGGCGTTGAATCGCAATGGCGCGATCGAAACCGCGGCGATCTGTTGGACGACGATGGATCAAGCGAGGGCAGATTTTCTATGCGCACTTTCCATCGCGGCACCGGCGCGCAATGCCCCCCTGCATCGACACGGGCTTGCCGAAGGCGCAGCACAGGCATTTCGTCAGGCGGCGGAACGGCGATAGATAAGCAGGACTACGCCGCCGCCCATCTCGGTCGAACGGACCAACTCGAGGTCGGCGCGCCCCGATTCGAACATGCGACGCCCCTCGCCGAGCATCAGCGGATATACCAGCATCCGGTATTCATCGGCCTGCCCTTGCCGCACGAGGCTCTGAACGAGCGTATGACTGCCGTGCACGAGCAGATCGCCGGAGTAACGGCTTTTCAACCGACCGATCTCCGCGTTCAACCGGTCTCCTCCAGCGAGGACCTCGGTGTTGCGCCATTGCGCGCGCTCCAGCGTTCCGGAGACGACGTACTTGTCGGTTCGGTTGAGCCGATCCGCGTAATAACCCGTCCTGGACGGCCACGCGTCCGCGAAAATTTCATACGTCTTGCGGCCCAGCAGTTGAGCTTCGGAAGATGCCAGCTCTTCATTCTTGAACTGTTCGATCCTGTCGTTCCAATAAGGAAACGACCATTTCTCCGGAGACTCGACGACGCCGTCGGCGCTGGTGAATGCAGTGACGACAATCTTGCCCATATTTCCTCGCTATTGGACCGAGATGGATCGCGCCGTGATCCAGCCGCGATCTAAACGACGAACTTCGGCTTCAAGATCATCACCGCCGCGACGAGCGCGAAGAGGGCGATCGAAGACAAACGTCCGAGAAGCGCCCGCGAATCGCGCGCCAGCCGAATCACGTCCGCGCTGGACGCCGAGCCGAGCAGGATCAAATCCGCTCGCACCTGCCAAGGGCGAAGCAACTGATGATCCACGACGACCAACGCCGCGATCAGTACCAAAGACGCTATCAACCAGGGAGTGAACGTCCATCCTCCGATGAAAAACAGCACAACGCCGCACAAGAGTCCGATCATGATCAGGACCCCCGCGATGCGGCTGGTGCGCAGCGCGGTTTTCGCGGAACTGGCAAGTCCTCGCCTGGCCCGGATGAGCAACAACTCGCTCGCCACGAACAACAGCAATGCCGCGAACATGCTGATCGCGTGAACCATCAAAAGCCCGCTATAGAACACAGAGCAACCTCCACGCAGTGAATTTCGTGCTCGAAGTCGCGCGCAAGCGAGGCGGCATCGCGGAGGGATGCCGACTAAGCGAATCGAGGGGTTGTCGAACCCGTATCGGGTCGAGAGCCACTATGTGGCGAAGCCGCGGAAATTAGTACTCGCATTAGCGGCGAGACTCTCGAAGCCTCTCGGCGAAAGAAAATCCTTGAGAATTCCGACGCCGGTGCCCGCCCCGAGGCGACGTCCAACGCAGCAAGACAGACGAGTGCTCACGTTTTCCGGTCGAACGACGGACGATCGCAGTGCCCGACTATCCCTGCCCTGCTTGCCTGTTCATGCCGGACGCCATCCTCAGACGCAAAAGGTATGTGCCGGAACCGCCGGGCAATGGAGGCCTTCGAGTGAAGAATCGATCCGCTGCTTTCTTTCTCTTGCCGCTCGCTCTTTTCTTTTCCGTGGGCCGAGCGGATCGGTCCTGCTGGCGGTAAACGCCTCAGTCGCGTTGAGCGCGGGATTTAAGTTCGGCGACCGCTAGCCGGGCCGCTCGATCCAACGGTCCGGACAGATCTTAAGCGCGGCTATCGCCCTGAACCCGCACCGGCCAAGTCGCGCCTTCCAGATAATCGTCGTACCAGATATGGGGAAGCCGGTCGGCCTCGTCGATCCATTCGCGCACCGACGGCCGATCCAGCAGCCTCTTCGCCCATTCCCGCGCGTTCGGGCTGTTTTCCAGGTCGAGGTCGTGCCTGAGCAGCCGCAACACAGTCGGGACGTGCATGAAATCGGCCAGCGAGATCGATCCGAACAGGAACGGGCCGCCGTAGCGGTTCAGCAACGCCTCGTAGTGGGCGAACAGCTTGCCGCCCTGCTCTTGCTCGGCCGCGGACAGCGCGCGCTTGAACGGGTAGAAGGCGCTTTCGAAGGAGATCCGGCGGCAGATCGCGGACAAGCCTGCGTGTTGCCACGCGGCCAGCGCGCGGGCCTCGGCCCGGGCTTCGATGTCGGCGGGCAGCAGTTTTCCGCCGCTGACGTCGTTGGCGAATTCCATGATCGCCAGCGAGTCGTAAACGACAGTGCGCCCGGTGTCGAGCACCGGCACGCTCGCCGGCGGCGCCAGCCGGCCGATGCGCGCCAAATTGAAGAAGCGCTGCGGCCGGCGGATGTCGACCAGTTCTTCGTCGAATTCGTAGCCCGACGCTTTCAGCGCGAGCCAAGCGCGCATCGCCCAACTGGAAGCGTTCTTGGTGCCGATGTAGAGCGTTGCCTGTACCATGGCGCCTCCGTTGCTATGAAAAACATAGCAGCCGACCGATTCCGGTACAAGCGAGAACGACGATATGGCCAAAATTCCGAGGCCGGGTCAGCCCGTGCGCGGCTCGCGCTCGGGCAGCGCGATCATGGCGCTGCTCGATCTTTTGGGCAGGCGCTGGGCGATGGGCGTGCTGTGGACCTTGAACGAGCGCGGCCCGAGCACGTTCCGCGACCTGGAAGCGGCGTGCGAGACGATCTCGCCCGCCGTGCTCAACACGCGGCTCAAGGAACTCAGGGAGGCCGGACTCGTGGCCAAGCGGGACGACGGTTATGCCGCGACCCCGCTGGGCGAGGAAATCCACGCCTGCCTGCTGCCGCTGTCCCGAAGCGCGAAGAAATGGGATCGGCAGTTGCGATCCGCACGGGAAACGTCCTGATTCGGTTTTCGAGGTCTAGCGGATTCGGCCGCCCCGCTCGTCTCGCGGCCGCCGGCTCGGCGGCGCGAGGCGTCTCAGTAGCGCTGGCGGCGATCGACCACGCCGGTGATCGGCAAACCCGCCTGCAACCGCCGGATCTTGCCGACGACCTGCTCGGCGGCGATGACCGGATCGGTCAATGCGGCGATGTGCGGGGTGACGCGGACGCGCGCATGCCGCCAAAGCGGATGCGCGGGCGGCAGCGGTTCGTGCGCGAAGACGTCCAGATGCGCTTCGTCGATGCGCCCGTCGTCGAGCGCGGCGAGCAAGGCGGCTTCGTCCAGTATCTCGCCGCGCGACAGGTTGGCGATGCACGCGCCAGCGGGCAGCATCCGCAGAAAATCGCGGCCGATCAGACCCTGCGTCGCCGGCGTCGACGGCAGGAACACCAGCAACACTTCGCTGTGCGCCAGCATGCGCGTAAGGCCCGCGTCGCCGGATTCGCAGGCGACATGCTGGATCGATTTCGGCGTGCGGCTCCAGCCCGATACGCGGAAGCCGAACTGCGCTAGCGCGCGGGCCACCTCTCCGCCGAGCACGCCCAGCCCCAACACGCCGATGCGCAAGTCGCCGCGCGGGCGCGCCGGCCGCGGCGACCAGGACGCTTGCGCCTGGCTGCGCTCGTAGTCGCCGAAACGGCGCAACCGGCGCAGCGCGACGTACAAGGCGTACTCGATCATCTGCGGGGCCATGCCGCCGTCTTCCATCCGCACCAGCGGGACATCGGCGGGCAAGGCCGGCATCGCCAGCAGGCCGTCGACGCCCGCGCCCAGCGAGAAAATCGCCTTGAGCCGCGTTTGCGCGGCGAAAAGTTCGGCCGGCGGCTTCCACACGATCACGTAATCGCAAGGCGGCGCGTCGATGCCGGTGCGCACGATAGCCTCGGGCAGCAGCGCCGAGACCGCGCGTCGCCAGTCGTCCTGATCCTTGGCGGTGCAGACCAGGAGGGTCGGTGTCTGCGTCATCGTCGCGGGCTCAGCGATGCGCGCGGGCGCGGGCGCCGCGAGCGTTCGAAGCCGGCCGCTTGCGCTTGGCACCGACTCTTTGCGGATACCAGACTTGGTTTTCGTACACGCCGTTGCCCTGCTCTTTCGATCGCAGCGGCGATTATGCGATGGAATCCGCGCCGGCGCTCAAGGCGCCCGCGTCGCCGGCGCGCTTACTCGAGGATGCAACCGCTCAAGAGCCATGGCCTGTCTTCGTCCGCCGCAGCGAAAGCGCCTTCTTCGCCATGCGTTGGCCCTGGAGCCGGCCGACGAACCCGATGCCGGCGCAGTGCCCCGACGCAACCCGGTCGCGCACGGACATCGGGGCGAAAACGCCGCGACATGCGCTTGGGATAACATCCGACGGCTTCGAGTAGCTGCATCAGCCGGACATTTCGACCTGTCTACGTCCGTTTCCGACGTGGGCGCACATTCAACGCTTGCGAACGAGGCCCCATGGAACTGCAGGCATTCATCGCCGCCCTCAGCGGCTTCGGCCATGCCCCGGCCAGCGAGGCCGATATCGCCGGGTTCGAGCGAACGCTGGGCCACGCGTTGCCGCCGGATTACCGCGCGTTCCTGTCGCTGTGCGGCGGCGGTTACATGGCGTCGCAGCCTTCGTTCAAATGGTCCACCGGCGAATGGGCCGGCCGGGTGCACACGGTAGGCGGTCTGCGCGAGGACCTCGACGACTATTCCTTGCTGTCGCAATGGCGCGCGCCGCATTGGAAAAAGCCGGAGGATTTCCTCTGGATCCTGCGCGACCATGGCGGCAATCCCATCGGCCTGGCCTTGTCCGGCGACGAGGCCGGACAAGTGTTTTTCCTCGACCACGAGATGGAGCCGGAAGACGAGGATTGGGAGGGCACGGTGGCCGACGCGCTGGAGGCCGAGTACCTGCTGCCGCTCGCGCCGTCGTTCGCGGACTTCGTTGCGCTCGTCTACGAAGACTGAGCGGCGCGCTCAGTCCAAGACCGCGATCGCATCGACCTCGATCAGGTAGCCCGGCGACAGCGAGGACACGCCGAGCACGACGTCGGCCGGCTTGTGATCGCCGAACAGGATTTTCCGCGCCGCCTCGATGATCGGCAGGCAGGTATCGCGGTCGTAGCCGACGACGTAGATGGTGATTTTCGCGACTTGCTCGGGCCGGGCGCCCGCGGCCGCGAGGGCGCGGCCGAGGTTGGCGTACACCTGACGGGCCTGCGCGGCGAGATCGCCGGGGCCGACCAGATTGCCTTGCAGGTCTTCGGGCTCCTGGCCGGCGACGAACACCAGCTTGGTCCCGGTCGCGACGACGACTTGGGTGTAGCTTTGCTGAGGCGGAAGATCGCTGGGGTTGATGCATTCGAGCGTCATGGGACGATTCTCTCGACGGTGGCGGAGCCGGTCGGCCCGGCAGGCAGAGAGGCCGCCGCGCGAAAACGCCGCGGGCCGCCGCGCGACAACCGCGGGCGCCGCTTCGCGGCGGCGACGGATGCGGCTATCGCGCCGCTACAGCCTGCCTCATCGACCGCGCCCGCGCACCGGGCGCGGCGCGGAGGAATCGGGATTCATGAGCGCCGGCACACCGCGTCCCGGCCGCGCGCGAGCCTGCGCCCGCGCGCGGGGCGAGGTCACAGCATCACCGTCTTCTTGCCGTACAGGCGTTCGGCCGGAATGCCCTTGCGTTCGCAGGCCTCGAGCATTTGCCCGGTTTCCACCATCTGCGCGGAATGCTCGTCGTACTCGATGCCCATGAAGTATTTGTACCAGGGCTCCAGGCCCAGCGCGTACAGGAAGATGCGCGAGGGCTCGAGCATCTCGGCGATGCGGCTGGCCTGTTCGTAACCCGAGCCGTTGAGGCGCCGCGATTCCTTGATCTTGCGGCTGACCAGCTTGGTGTGCAGCGCGCCGTAAAGCCAGGTGTAGGGCGCGCCGACGCACTCCATGCCGATGGCCATGATGTCCAGCGCGCCGAGCTGGTCGGCGATGTGGCGGTACATGCGCGGCTCCAGGTTGGACGAGTCCGCCGCCAACAGCACGCGCCGGCCTTCCAGTTCGACGAACCACGCGGCCTTGGTGCGCACATTGAGATCGCCGTGCTCGCCCAGGAACGGAATGCTGACGATGCGGCCGCCGGGCACCGGCAGCTCTTCCATGTCGTCCATCTCTACCGCATCGAAGCCGAACTGACGCAGCAGCAGGCGCAGCGAGGGATCGGCCAGACTGCCGCCGTTGTTGCGCGGGACCAGGATCTTGCCGGTCTTGTGGCGCAGCTGCAGCAGCGTTTCCAGGTTGGCGTGGTCCTGGTGGTGATGGGTGATGCAGATGTAGTCGATATGCGGCGGCAGTTCGCTGAAGCTGATGACTTCCTCGGCGAAGGTTTCCCCGCGCGGAGCGATCACCGGATCGACCAGGATCGACACTTGCGCGGTTTCGATCAGGAACCCGGCGTGGCCTAGGTACTGCACGCGAACGCCCTCGCCCACCGGCTGGTGCGTACGCGCCGGCGCTTGCTCGGTGAACAGTTCGCGATGGTCGAGGCCGCCGCGGCGGGCGCGGCCGGCGAACAGCGCGTCGGCCTGTTCGCGGCTCACGGGCTGGGTTCGGGCGCGGAACAGCGCATCGATCAGCGGGTCGTTGTAGTCCGCGTTCAACTGCAGGTTCTGCTCGGTCGGCAGGCGCGGCGTGCTCATCACGAACGGGCGGTCGCCCTTGGCGTCGAGCCGGCCCAGCGACAGGCTCTGCAGCGCGGGCTTGTAGTACTTGCTGCGGTACAGCAGGCCTTCGATCAGGCGATAGGACGGCCGGTGCTCCAGGTCCATGCTGAGTTCGACATAGCCCTTGAGCGGCTCGGGTACGCGTTCGTACAGCGGCTCGATCGATTCGCCGGAGGTGTGTTCGCGCAGCAGCTCGTCGAGTTCGCGCACCGCGTCCGACAGTTCGACCAAGTCGGCGTGTTCGGTGTCGATGGTCTCGACCAGGGCGCGGATGTCGGCGACCTGATCTTCGCTGCAGTCCAGGTATTCCGAGCCGGCCATGCCCGGCTGCTTCACCGCCATCATGTGCAGCTTATGGTTCTTCACGAACGAGCTCATGATGCGGCGATGGGTGTGGACCATGTGCCGCGCGCCGGTCACCGGCGGCAGCAGATAGGGCCAGGCGTACCATCCGTTGACCAGCGGTTCGAGGTAGACGTCCTCGCGCAGGTACAGCGAGTCGTTGGCGTCAGACATGGGCGTTTCCTTGTTCGGCGATGGCGGGCGCGGCGGCGTCCGCGCGCAGCGTGCGGCTCACCAGCGCGGTCAGTTCGCGCAGGTGGCTGTGGAGGAAGAAATGGCCGCCGGGCAGGCGGTGCAGCTCGGCCGGGCGCGCCAGTTGCCGCTGCCAGGCCTGGGTGCGTTCGAGCGCGAAGCTGTCGCGGTCGCCGTGGATCAGCACGGCGGCGACATCGAGCGGTTCGGGATGCTCGAAGCGGTAACTCTGGCTCAAGGCGAAGTCGGCGCGCAGGCCGGGCATCACCACTTGCAGCAGGTCGTTGTCGGCCAGCACTTGCTCGGGCGTGCCCTGCAGATCGCGCAGGACCTGCACGAACTCGGCGTCGGGCATGCTCAGATAGTCGCGCGTGTGCTCGCGCGTCCACGGCGCGGGATTGCCGGCGAGGAACAGCCGCCGCGGCCGCGGCAAGCCCAGCCGCTGCAGCCGGCACGACAGCTCGAACGCGATCAGCGCGCCGTTGCTGTGGCCGAAGAAGCTGAAGGGCCGCTCGTCCAGCAACGGCCGGATCGCCGGCAGCAGGGCGTCGACCAGTTCGTCGACGCGCGCGCACGGTGCTTCCATGATCCGCGCGCCCTTGCCCGGCGCCTGCAGCGCCAGCAGTTCGATGCCCGGGTCCAGCAGCGGCGCCCACTCGCGGAACAGGTACGGATTGCCGCCGGCATAGGGAAAGCAGAACAACCGCTCGCCCGCGGCCGGCGGCGAGCAGCGCACCAGCCACGCGCCCGCGCCGCGCGAGGAGGCGTTGGCGTTCATGCCGCGGCCTCGTGCGGGCGGGCCATGCCGACCAGCACCTGACGGTTGCCGCCGAAGGTGCCGCGGCCGTGCGAGTACAGCATGTTGTCGAGCAGCAGCAGATCGTTGCGCTGCCACTCGAAGCTGATCTGGTTGCGCTCGTAGACCGCGCGCACTTCGTCCAGCACCGCCGTGTCGATGGGCTCGCCGTCGCCGTAGTAGGTGTTGCGCGGCAGTTCGGCTTCCTCCATCACGCTGAGCAGGCTCGCGCGCAGCTCGGGTTCGAGGTTGGTGACGTGGAACAGGTGCGCCTGATTGAACCAGACCTTGGCCGCGGTGACCGGATGCACCGCGGTGGCCTGATTGATCTGGCGGGTGCGCAGGCGCTCGCCGTCGCGCCATTCCCACTGCAGGCCGTTGGCCGCGCAGAACTCCTCGACCTGGGCGCGGTCGTCGGTCTGGAACACCTCGGTCCAGGGGATGTCGATGTCGGAGTAGTTGCGCACGTACATCACTCCGTTGCGCTCGAAGCGCTCGCGCACGCGGTCGGGGATTTCGGCCAGCACCTTGCGGCTGTCGCAGATCGGCGTGGTGCCGCCGCGCGCGGCCGGCATCGTGCACAGGAAGCCGATGCGCATCGCCCAGCGGTTGGAGTACGAGTTTTCGTTGTGCTGGGGAATGATCTGGTCGGGATGGTATTCGGTCGCGGTGTAGACGCTGCCGCGCAGCTCGGTGCGCGGCGTGGAGCGGTAGGTGTACTGGATCAGTTCCTCGCCGAACAGCGTCGACAGCGCCGCGCCGAACTGCTGGCTGCCGAGGAAGCGCAGGCCGCGGATCAGCAGCGCGCCGTTGGCCTGCAGCAGGCGTTCGATCTCGCGCTGGTTGCGTTCGGCCCAGTCGGCGACCTTCACCGCGCCGGTGTCGACTTCCAGCAGCATCGGCGTGCCCTGGATCGGCTTGAGGTCCTCGCATCCCACTTCGGTCAGATCGCGCATCGTTGGTTCCCCTTGCAATGGTTCGTAGATGGTCGTCGCGCGGCGTCGCGGCGCGCGGCCGCGGGCGATCGCGCGCTCATGCCGGTTCGGCCTGTGCGGATAGCGCGTCCAGGGCGTCGAGCAGCGCCGCGGCGAGTGCGCCGGCATGCTCGTCGCGCAGCATCGACAAGTGGCCGCCGGCGACGCCGCGGTGCAGCGGCGCGCGCTCGAAGTGACTGCGGTCCTGGCGCTCGAGTTCCTCGCGCGGCAAGGCGATCGCCCTGCCCTGCAAGGCGCGCAGGTGCGCGGCGGGACCGGCGTAGCGCGCGTTCGGGCGATAGCCCAGCAGGATGCCGCGCTGCGCCTGCACCACCCGCGCCAACGCCGCGACCGCGGCCGGAGCGCCGGCGGGCGCGGCCGGCGCGTGCGCGGGGTCGAGCCACTCCTCGCGCAGTTCCAACACGCTGTCGAGCAGCACCAACCGGGTGTCCGCGCCTTCGCGTTGCAAGGCGCAGGCCAACTCGAACGCCAGCGCGGCGCCGAAGGAATGGCCGACCAGGATCAGCGGCTGCGCACTCAACGCCGCCTGCGCGCGCAACGCCGGCAAGGCGTCGGCGACCAGTTCGGCCAAGCTCTCCTGCGGCGGCTGCGCGCCGTCGAGCCCGCGCGGCTCGAACACCCGCAGCGACGCCGCGGCGCCGAGCGCGCGCGCCAGCGGCAGGTACGACGTCGCGCCCAGGCCCGCGGCCGGCAGCACGAACAGCGCGTGGCCGCGGCCGTCGCCGAGCGCGGTCCACGCGGCGGCTTCGCTCGCGCCGCCCTCGCCCGCCAACCGCGCCGCCAACTCGCGCGGCGTGGGGTGCTGGAACACGTCGCGCACCGACAGGCTGCGGCCGTGGCTGTGCTCGATCGCCGCCAACAGGCGGATCGCCAGCAGCGAGTGGCCGCCGAGCTCGAAGAAGTTCGAGGTCGCGCCGACCGCGGCCGGATCGACCCCGAGCAACTGCGCCCACAGCGCCACCAATCCGGCTTCCGCGGCGTTCGCCGGCGGCTCGATGTCGGCGGCCGGCGCGGTCTCCGGCGCGGGCAAGGCGCGCAGGTCGACCTTGCCGTTGCGGGTCAGCGGGATGCGGTCCACCGGCACGATCGCCGCCGGCACCATGTAATCCGGCAAGTGGCGGCGCAGCGCCGCCTTCAAGCGCAGCGCCAACGCCAGATCGTCGCCGCCGTCGCCGTCGCGGGCGACGTAGGCGACCAACCGCCGCTGCGCGCCCTCGCCGCTCGCGGTGACCACCGCGCCGCGCACGCCCTCGGCTTGACGCAGGCACGCCTCGATCTCGCCGGGTTCGATGCGGAAGCCGCGGATCTTGATCTGGCCGTCGAGGCGGCCGAGGAACTCGAACTCGCCCGAGGCCAGCAAGCGGACCAGATCGCCGGTGCGGTACATGCGCCGGGCCGGATCGTCGGGATGGACGACGAAACGTTCGGCGGTGAGCGCGGCGCGGCCGAGATAGCCGCGCGCCAGACCGTCGCCGCCGACCCACAGCTCACCGGCCACGCCGACCGGCTGCGGCCGCCCGTGCGCGTCCACCGCGAGGCATTCGACGTTGGGCAAGGCGCGGCCGATGGTGATGCGCTCGCCCGGCCGCACTTGCGCCGAGGTCGCGCACACCGTGGTTTCCGACGGGCCGTAGGCGTTGTGCAGCGGCACGTGCCGGGCCCAGGCCCAGGCGCTGTGCGGATCGCAGGCTTCGCCGGCGACGATCAGGCAGCGCAGCCGCCCGTGCGCGGCCGGTTCCATCTGCGCCAACAAAGCCGGCGGCAAGGTCGCATGGGTGATGCCGCCTTCGCCGAGCAAGCGCTGCAACGCGCGCACCGACAGCCGCTCTTCTTCGTCGCAGACATACAGCGAAGCGCCGTGCGTCAGCGCCATCAGCCATTCCCAGGCGGCGGCGTCGAACGAGATCGAGGCGAACGCGAGCACGCGGCAGTCCGGCTCCAGCGCGTACAGCTCGCGCTGGCCGTGGGCCAGATTGACCATGCCGCGATGCTCGACCAGCACGCCCTTGGGCGTGCCGGTGGAGCCGGAGGTGAACACCACATAGGCCAGCGCGTCGGGCGCGACCGGCCATTGCGGATCGTGTTCCGGCTGATCGCCGAGCAAGGCCTCGCCGAGCGCGTCGCCGAGCGGCAGCAGGCTGCGTTCGGCCAGACACGGCAGCGCTTCGACCAAGTCCATGCGGGTGACCACGTACTCGGCTTCGGCGTCGTCGAGCATCGCCGCGACGCGTTCTTCCGGGTAGGCCGGATCCAGCGGCACGTAGGCCGCGCCGGCCTTGAGGATGCCGAGAATGCCGACCAGCAGCTGCGGGCCGCGGTCCAGGCACAGGCCGACCCGCGCCTGCGGCTCGACGCCTTGCGCGATCAGGTAATGCGCGACCTGATTGGCGCGGCGGTTGAGTTCGGCGTAGCTCAGCCGTTCCTCGCCGCCGAGCACCGCGAGCGCGTCGGGGTCGCGCCGCACTTGCTGCTCGAACAACTCGTGCGCCGTGCAAGCCGGACGTTCGCGCGTCAGCGGTTGAGTCAGCGCTCGCAGCGCGCGCTCGCCGTCGCCGTCGAGCACCGGCAGCGACGACAGCGGCGCCTGCGGATCGCGCGCGAGCGCGTCCAGCAGCACGCTCAGCCCGTTCGCCAGCCGCTGCATGGTGTCCGGCAGGAACAGGCTGGAAGCGAACAGCCAGCTCAGTTCCAGGCCGTGCGCGGTCTCGGTGGCGTGCAGCTCGATGTCGTAACGCGCCACCTCCTCGCTGGCGCGCGCGTCGGCGACCTCCAGCCCCGGCAGGCTCAACCCCGGCGGCGCGAGGTTGTGCAGGGTCAGGCTGATCTGGAACAGCGGCGAGTGGCCGAGACTGCGCGCCGGGTTGAGACGGTCGACCAAGGTCTCGAACGGCACGTCCTGGTGGGCGAACGCGGCCAGCGTGGTTTCGCGGGTGCGCGCCAGCAAGGCGTCGAAATCCGGATCGCCGGACAGATCGTTGCGCAGCACCAGGGTGTTGATGAAGAAACCCACCAGCGCTTCGGTGTCGGCGTGGGTGCGGCCGGCGACCGGCGAGCCGATGACGATGTCGTCCTCGCCGCTGTAGCGGCTCAGCAGCGCCGCGAACGCGGCCTGGATCGCCATGAACAAGCTGGCGTCGTGGCGGCGCGCGAGCGCGTGCAGGCGCGCCAGCGTGTCGGCGCCGATGCGGCTGCGCACGCGGGTGCCGGCGAACTGCGGTTGCGGCGGGCGCGGCAAGTCCAGCGGCAGGCCGTGCACGGCCGGCACGTCGGCCAACTGTTCCAGCCAGTACGCCAGCTGCGCGTCCAGGCGTTCGCCGTCGAGACGGCGGCGTTGCCACACCGCGTAGTCGGCGTACTGCAGCGCAGGCGCCGGCAGCGCCGCGGCGCGGCCCTCGCGGGCGGCGGCGTACAACTGCGCCAACTCGCGCACCAGCACGCCGACCGACCATCCGTCGCAGGCGATGTGGTGCAAGGTCAGCGCCAGCACGTGGCTGTCGTCGGCTTCGCGGCACAGCAAGGCGCGCAGCATCGGGTCGCGGCTTAGGTCGAACGGGCGCGCGGCCTGCTCGCGCAGCAGCGCGTCCACGCGCGCGGCGCGCTCGTCCGCGCCGAGCCCGCTGAGGTCGATGCGTTCGAGCACCTGCGCCGGTGCCGGCAGCGGCCGCTGCACGGGTTCGCCGTCGGCTTCCTCGTACACCGTGCGCAGCACTTCGTGACGCTCCACCAGCGCGCGCAACGCTTCGGCCATCGCAGCGGCATCGAGCGCGCCGCGCAGACGCACCGCGGTGGGCACGTTGAACTGGCGGCTGTCGCCGCCGAGGCGGTCGACGAACCACAGCCGGCGTTGCGCGAACGACAACGGCAGCGGCGTTGCGCGCGACGCCGGTTCGATCCGGCCGGCGTCGGCGTCGCCCGCGCGCTGCAGCCGTGCGGCCAGCGCGCGCACGGTGCCGTCCTCGAACACCGCGCGGATCGGCAGGTCCAGGCCCAGACGCGCGGCGACTTGCGCGGTCATGCGCGTCGCCAGCAAGGAGTGGCCGCCGAGCTCGAAGAAATTGCTTTCCACGCCGATCTCGTCGGCGCCCAGCAACTCGCTCCAGATCTGCGCCAGCGCCTGTTCCATCGGCGTCGCCGCCGGCACGTGCGCGGCGGCGGCTTCGGCGGCCGGCTCCGGCAAGGCGCGTCGGTCGATCTTGCCGTGGCGGGTCAGCGGCAGCGCCGCCAGCGTCGCCCACGCCGAGGGCACCATGTAGTGCGGCAAACGCCGGCGCAGCCGTTCGCGCCAGCGCGCGGGCGTCGCGTCGCCGTCGGCGGCGGGCACCACCCAGGCCGCCAACTGCCGCGCCTCGCCTTCGCCGATCACGCCGGCGACCGCGTCGGCCACGCCTTCGCAGGCGCGCAGCGCGGCTTCGACTTCGCCCAACTCGATGCGGAAACCGCGCAGCTTGACCTGATCGTCGTCGCGGCCGAGGAACAGCAGTTCGCCCTGCGCGGTCCAGCGCGCGCGGTCGCCGCTGCGATACAAGCGGCCTGCGGCGGTGTGGACGAAGCGCTGCGCGGTCAGTTCCGGCTGCCCCAGATAACCGCGGGCCAAACCGGCGCCGCCGATGCACAGCTCGCCGGCCACGCCCAGCGGCGCGCGTTGGCCGCGCGCGTCGAGCACCTGCACCCGCACGTTCGGCAGCGGCGCGCCCAGGCCGATGCGCGCGCCGGCGACGATGTCGGCGCCGGTCGCGGCCACGGTGGCTTCGCTGGGGCCGTAGGAATTGACCACCCGGCAACGCTGCGCCCAGCGCCACGCCAACGCCTCGTCGCAGGCTTCGCCGGCGACGATCAGCACCTCCAGCGCGGCGCCTGCCTGCGGGTCGAGCTGGGCCAGCAGCGCCGGCGGAATCGCGGCATGGGTGATGCCGCGTTCGCTCAGCAGCGCGCCCAGGCGCTGCGGCGAGCGGCGGTCGTCTTCGTCGCAGATGTGCAGCTGCGCGCCGGAGGTCAGCGCCATCAGCCACTCCCACACCGCGCCGTCGAAACCGGCCGAGGCGAAGGCGAGCACGCGCGAGCCGGGACCGGCGCCGTAGAGCTCGGCCTGCGACAGCGCCAGATTGACCATGCCGGCGTGTTCGAGCTGCACGCCCTTGGGCCGGCCGGTCGAGCCCGAGGTGTAGATGACATAGGCCAGATCGGTATCGGCGAACGCGTCGGCATCGGAGAGCGCCGCCGGCAGCGGTTCGTCCGCCGCGCGTTCGATGTCCCACCAGCGGCGCGAGCCGCACCACGCCGGCGCTTCGTCGCCGGCGCCGACGACGTGGGTCGCGCCGGCATCGTCGAGGATCGCGGCCGCGCGTTCCGGCGCCAGAGTCAGATCGATCGGCAGATACGCCGCGCCGGCCTTGAGGATGCCCAACGCGCCGGCGGCCATCGCCGCGGTGCGCGGCACGCACAGCGCGACGATCTCGCCGCGGCCGACGCCGGCCGCGCGCAGGCGCCGCGCCAGCGCGTCGGCCCAGCGGTCGAGTTCGCCGTAGCTCAACGAACGCTGCGCATCGACCACGGCGATGGCCGTGGGCGCGCGCCGCGCCGCCGCCTCGAACAGGGCGTGCGCGCCGACCCGCGGGCGCGCGAGCTCCGCGCCGCGTTCCCAGCCGAGCACGCGCTCGCGCTCGGCGGCGCCGGTGACGGGCAGTCGGTGCGCGGGCTGCGTCGGGTCGGCGCAGGCCGCTTCCAGCAACGCTTCCAAGCCGTCGGCCAAACGCTCGATGGTGGCGCGGTCGAACACGCTGTGCGCCCAGGTCCAGGTCAGGTGCACGCCGTCGCCGGCCTCGGCCGCGACCAGGGCCAGTTCGCCGTCGATGCCGGCCGAGCCGGCGTCCCATGGCGCGATCTCCAGATCGCGCAGGTTCAGCGCGGCGCGCTCGTGGTTCTGCAGCGCGAACGCGATCTGGAACAACGGGCCGTGACGGGTCGAACGCTCCGGCGCCAAGGCTTCCACCAAGGCCTCGAACGGCGTGGCCTGATGGGCGAAGGCGTCGAGCACGGTCTCGCGCGCGCGGCGCAGCAGGTCGCTGAAGCTCGGTTCGCCGGACAGGTCGGTGCGCAGCACCAAGGTGTTGACGAAGAAACCGATCAGCGGCTCGACCTCGGCCTGCAGGCGGCCGGCGACCGGCGTGCCCACGACCACGTCGTCGCGTTCGCTCCAGCGTCCCAGCAGCAGCGCGAACGCGGTCTGCAAGGCCATGAACAAGGTCGCGTCGTGCGCCTGGGCGATCTCGCGCAAACGCTGCGCCAGCTCGCGGCCGATGCGCCGCTGCAGGCGCCCGGCGGCGAAAGCGCGTTGCGGCGGACGCGGGCGATCCAGCGGCAGCCCGTGCACCGGCGCGGCGCCTTCGAGCTGGCGCCGCCAGTACGCGGTTTCGCGCGCCAGGGTGTCGGCGTCGAAGCTTTCGCGCTGCCAGCGGGCGAAATCGCCGTACTGCACCGGCAGCGGCAGCAGCGGATCGCCGTGGCCGTCGCGGAAGGCCTCGTAGAGCATGGTGAATTCGCGCAGCAAGATGCCCTTGGACCAGCCGTCGGAGGCGATGTGGTGGGTGTTGACCACCAGCACGTGGCCGTCCTCGTCGTACTGCGCCCACAACGCGCGCAGCAGCGGCGCGGCGCTCAGGTCGAACGGCGCCGAGGAGGCCTCGCGCACCGCCTCGGCCAAGGCTGCCTCGCGCTCGGCCTCGGGCCGGCCGCGCAGGTCGAGCCGGCGCAGCGGCGCGGGCATCGGCGGATGCACGATCTGCTGCGCCTGCTCGCCGCTGCCGGCGAAGCTGGTGCGCAGCACTTCGTGGCGCGCGATCAGCGCATCGAGCGCGGCGGCGAGCGCGCGCGCGTCCACGCGTCCGCGCAGGCGCACCGCGACCGGCAGGTTGTAATGCGCGCTGCCGCCTTCCAAGCGGTCCAGGAACCACAGCCGCTGCTGCGAGAACGACAGCGGATGGCGCTCGCGTTCGGCCGCCGGACGCACCGGCGGCAGCGCCGCGGTAGCCTTGCGCTCGACGAAACCGGCCAGGGCGCGCAGGTTCGGATGCTCGAACACCGCGCGCACCGGCACCCGCTTGCGCAGGCGCGCGGCGACCAAGCCGGCCATGCGCGTGGCCAGCAACGAATGCCCGCCGAGGTGGAAGAAATTGGAGTGCGCGTGCACGCCCTGCGCGCCGAGCAGTTCGCTCCACAGCGCGGCGATCGCGTGTTCGGTCTCGCCTTCCAGCGGCACCGCCGCGTCGGCGTCGGCCTGCGGCACCGGCAGCGCGCGGCGGTCGATCTTGCCGTTGGCGGTCAGCGGGAAGCTCGGCAGCAGCACGAACTGCGAAGGCTGCATGTAATCCGGCAGCCAGCCGCGCAAAGCCGCGCGCAGGCTTTCGATCCAGGCGGCGGCGTCCGCGGGCGGGGTTTGCGCGACCACGTAAGCGATCAAGCGGGCGCCGTCGCCCTGCCCGTCCACGCTCACCACCGCTTCCTTGACCCCGCCGCTGCGCAGCAGCCGCGCCTCGACTTCGCCCAGCTCGATGCGGAAGCCGCGCAGCTTGACCTGATAGTCGGTGCGGCCGAGGCATTCGATGCTGCCGTCGGCCAGTACCCGGCCGAGGTCGCCGGTGCGGTAGTGCCGCACCCGCCGTCCCGGCGCGGTCTCGACCTCGACGAACTTGGCCGCAGTCAACTCGGGCTTGCCGAGATAAGCGGCGGCGAGATTGGCGCCGGCCACGCAGATCTCGCCGGGCAAGCCCGCCGGCACTTCGCGCAGGCGCTCGTCGAGAATGCGCACCGCGGTCGCGTCGATCGGCCGGCCGATGGGCACGAACGCGCGCTCCGGCGCGGCGTCGACCACCTGATAGGTCACGTCCGACATGGTCTCGGTGGAGCCGTACAGATTGCACAGCAGCGTGTCGGGCAAGGTCGCGCGCAGGCGCGCGGCGGCGTCGGACTTGAGCGGCTCGCCGCTGACGAACCAGCAGCGCAGCCCGGCCAGACGCGCGGACGCGCCGGGCAGTTCGCACAAGGCGCGCGCCAGCGACGGCGCGGTGACCAAGCGGGTGACCGCATGCTCGGCGAGCAGATCGGCGAAGGCGTCCAGGTCGCGCACGGTATCGGCCGCGACCACCAGCGTCGGCACGCCGGCCGACAGCGGCACGAACAACTCCCACACCGCGCGCACGAACGCGGTGCTGGTGATCAGACACGCGGTCTCGCCCTCGGCGTAGGCGAAGCGCCGGTGCATCCAGCCGGCGCGATTGGCCAGCGCGCCGTGGGTGCCGAGCACCGCCTTGGGCTGGCCGGTCGAGCCGGAGGTGAACAGGATGTGGGAACCGTCGTCGGCGGCCGGGCTCGGCCAGTGCCGCGCCGGGCCGCCGTCGCGCTCGGCTTCGATGATTACGGTCGGCAGCGCGGTGTCGAGGCGGCCGCGCAGCTCGCCGCGCACCAGCAGCGCGCCGGCGCGCGATTCGGCCAACATGTAGCGCAAGCGTTCGTCGGGCAGTTCCACCGCCAGCGGCGCGTAGGCCGCACCGATGCGCTGCGCGGCCAACACCGCGACCGCGTAATCGGCGCCGCGCGGCGCGAACACCGCCACCGCGTCGCCGCGGCCCAGGCCGAGCGCGGCCAGTTCCTGCGCCAACGCTTCGACCCTGCGTTCGAGCTCGCCGCGCGAGATGCGGCGTCCGTCTTCGATCAGCGCCGTGGCTTCGGGCGCTTGCGCCGCCAGCGCGGCGATGCGCTCGCACAGCGCGCCGGCGAACTCGGCCGGCGCGGGTTCTTCGCTGGCCTCGACGCTCGCATCGGCGGCCTGCAGCGGCAGTTCGCTGATCGCGCGCGAAGGGTCGGCCACCGCCGCGTCGAGCAGGCTCAGGAAGGCGCGGTTGAAACGCTCGATGGTGGCGTCGTCGAACAGCGAGGTGCGGTACGACCACTTCAGCACCAGGCGATCGCCGATCGCGCGGGTGTAGAGGGTCAAATCGGCCTTGGACAAATCCTCGGCGTCGTCGCCGTGCAGCGGCGTCACCGCCAGCCCGGCCGGCGCTTGCGCCGCCGCGGCGCTGGCCTCGAAGCCGTTGATGAGGATTTGCACCAGCGGCTGATGGCTGAGGCTGCGCTCAGGCTTGAGTTCGTCCACCAGCAAGTCGAACGGCACGTCTTGGTGGCTGTGCGCGTCGAGCAGCACCTGCCGGTTGCGCCGCAGCAGCTCGGCGAAGCTGGGATCGCCGGACAGGTCCGAACGCAGCACCACGGTGTTGATGAACAAGCCGATCAGGCCTGCGAGCTCGTGCCGCTCGCGCCCGGCCATCGGCATGCCGACGACGATGTCGTCCTCGCGGCCGATCCGCTGCAGCAGCACGGTGAACACGCTGTGCAGCAGCGCGAACAAGGTGATGTCGCGTTCGCGGCAGAACCCGCGCAGGGCCGCGGTGCGGGTTTCGTCGAGGGTCTCGAACAGCGCGCGGCCGGCGAAGGACTGGCGCGCCGGGCGCGGTCGGTCCAGCGGCAGCGCGTGCAACACCGGCAACCCGGCCAGCCGTTCGCGCCAGTACGCGACGCCTTGCGCGCGCAACGGGCCGGCCAGTTGCTCGCGCTGCCACGCGGCGTAGTCGGCGTACTGCAGCGGCAGCGGCGCCAGCGCCGGGGCGACGCCGCGGCGGTGGGCGTCGTAGCCGGCCAGACATTCGCGCACCAGCACTTCGTTCGACCAGCCGTCGGACGCGATGTGGTGCAAGGTCAACAACAGCGCGTGTTCGTCCTCGCCCAGGCGTACCAGGGCACAGCGCAGCGACGGGTCGCGTTCCAGGTCGAAGCCGCGCCGCGCCTCGGCGCGGGCGAGTTCGGCCAGCTCGCGCTCGCGTTGCGGCGGATCGAGCGCCGACAAATCGGCGCGTTCGATCCGCACCGCCCGCGGCGCATGCACCACCTGCACTGCGCCGTCGTCGGCCGGGTGGTAGGTGGTGCGCAGCGACTCGTGCCGCGCGACCACGCCGTCCAGCGCGGCCTGCAGCGCGTCGGGATCGAGTTCGCCGCGCAGGCGCAGCTGCATCGGCATGTTGTATTGCGCGCTGTCGCCTTCCAATCGGTCGAGGAACCACAGCCGTTGCTGGCCGTAGGACAGCGGCAGCGGGCTGGCGCGGTCGGCGGGCGCGATGGCGTCGTCGCCGCCGTCCGGCGGGATCGCTTCCAGCGCCGCGGCCAGCGCGTGCAGGGTCGCGTTCTCGAACAGCGTGCGCACCGGCACGCGTCGGCGCAGGCGCTTGCCGGCCTCGCCGACTACGCGCATGGCCAACAGCGAATGGCCGCCGAGGGCGAAGAAGTGCGCGTTGCGGCCGATCGGAGCGATGCCGAGCACGCGCTCCCAGATGCCCGCCAGTTCGCGCTCCATCGCGGTCGCCGGCTCGGCCGAATCGTCCTGCGGACGCTCGGGTTCGGGCAGGCGCTTGCGGTCGAGCTTGCCGTTGCGCGATAGCGGCAACGCGTCCATCGCCACGTACACGGCCGGCTGCATGTAAGCCGGCAAGCGCTGCGAAGCGATCGCGCGCAGATCGTTCAAACCGGCTTCGCCGCCCTCGCCCGCGACCCAGGCGACCAGGCGCGCGGCCTCGCCTTCGCCGTGCACGCCCACGGCGATCTCGCGCACGTGCGGGCGCAGCGCCGCTTCGATCTCGCCCAACTCGATGCGGTAACCGCGCAGCTTGATCTGGCCGTCCATGCGGCCGAAGAACTCCAGCGCGCCGTTCGCGTTCCAGCGCACGCGGTCGCCGCTGCGGTACATGCGTTCGCCGGCGGCGAACGGATCGGGCAGGAAGCGTTCGCGGGTCTTGCCCGCGTCGTTGAGATAGCCGCGCGCTACGCCGGCGCCGGCGATGTAGAGCTCGCCCGCCACGCCGCGCGGCGCCAGCGCGCCGGCTTCGTCCAGCACATACAGCCGGGTGTTGTGCATCGGGCGGCCGAGCGGCAAGGTGCCCTCGCCCGCCAGCAAGGTTTCGTCCAGCGGTTGCCAGGCGCAGCCGACCACGGCCTCGGTCGGGCCGTAATGATTGACCAGCCGCGCGTGCGGGAACTTGCCGCGCAACTGGCGCGCCAGCGAGGCCGGGAAGGCTTCGCCGCCGATCACGAACGCGTGCGCTGGGTCGCGCGGCTCGTCGCCGGCCAGCTGCAGCAGGCCTTGCACGTGCGAGGGCGTCAGGCGCAGCAGCCATGCGTCGCCGCCGTTGTCCAAGCGTTGCGCCAGCGCCGGAAGCTCTTCGCCCGACGGCAGCAGTTCCACGCAGTCGCCGCGCAACAACGGCAGGTACAGCGACGGCACGGTGAGGTCGAAGGCATGCGACGTGGCGACCAAGGAGCCGGCCAGTTCGCCTGAGTAATAGCTTTCCTGCGCGAACGCGCAGTAGTCGCTCAGCCCCGCGTGATAGACCTCCACGCCCTTGGGTTCGCCGGTCGAGCCGGAGGTGTAAAGCACGTAAGCGATGTCGTCGCCCGCGATTTCGACCTGCGGCGGCTCCGAGGAATACTCGCTCAGCCAATCCGGATCGACGCCGGCGCCGTCGAGATAGATCGCATCCACGCCGCCCAACGCCGACGGCGCCGAGGCGCTTTCGACGAGGACGAATTCGATCCCCGCATCGGCGACGATCTTCGCCAACCGCTCCGGGCCTTGCTTGAGATCCAGCGGCACGTAGGCCGCGCCGCTCTTGAGCGCCGCCAGCAAGGCCACCGGCAAGGCCAGCGTGCGTTCCAGGCACAGCCCGATCCGCCCGCCGCGCCCCACGCCCTGCTCGCCCAGCGCATGCGCCAGACGATTGGCGTGCGCGGCCAGCATCGCGTAATCGGTCTCGGCGCCGCTCGCGGTTTCGCGCAGCGCGACCGCCCGCGGCGTGCGCTCCGCCTGAGCCTGGAACAACGCGCCCAAATCCGCGTTCGCGTCGCGCGCCGAATCCGCACCGCGCCCCAACGCCAGCAACGCAGCGCGCTCGTCCTCGCCGATCAACGCCAGCGCGTCGATGCGCTGGCCCGGGTCGGCCAGCATCGCCGCGAGCGTGCGTTCGTACGCATCGGCCATGCGCGCGACGGTGGCGGCGTCGAACAGGTCTTCTTTGTAGGTCCAAGCCAGGGTCAAGCCGTCGCGGGCCTCGCCGACGCTCAAGTCGAGATCGAAGTGCACCTGCTCGACGTTCTGCGCGAACGGCTCGATGCGCAGGCCCGGCAGCGCCAACTCGCCGGCGTCGTGGTTCTGGACCACGAACTTGACCTGGCACAACGGGTTGTAGGCGAGGCTGCGCTCGTGGCGCAAGGTGTCGTTGACCAGATCGAACGGCACGTCGGCGGCGGCGAAACCGTCCAGCGCGACGCTGCGCGAGCGGGCGATGGCTTCGGCCAGGGTCGGATCGCCGGACAGATCGCTGCGCAGCACCAAGGTGTTGATGAAGAAGCCGATCAGCGGCGCGGTTTCCTGGCGCTCGCGGCCGGCGTGCGGCACGCCGACGGCGACGTCGCGGCTGGCGCCGAAGCGGCCCAGCACGATCGCCAATGCCGCGTGCAGCAGCATGAACAACGACGCGTCGTGGCTCTTGGCCAGCGCGCGCAGCGCATCGGCGCGGGCGCCGTCGAGCTGGCGGCGCAGCTGCTGCGCGTCGAAGCGCTGGCGCGGCGGGCGCGGACGGTCCAGCGGCAGCGAGTGCACCGGCGGCAAGCCGTCGAGCTGCGCGCTCCAGTACTCCAGCCCGCGGCCCAGCACGCCTTGCCCGGCCTCGCCGGCCTGCCACGCGGCGAAGTCGGCGTATTGGATCGGCAGCGGCGGCAACGGATCGGGACGGCCTTCGGCGAAGGCCCGGTACAGCGCCACGAATTCGTTGACCAGCACGCCGGTGGACCAGCCGTCGGAGGCGATGTGGTGCAGGGTCAGCAGCGCGACGTGGTCGTCCTCGCCCAGCCGGATCAGCGCGCAGCGCAGCATCGGGTCGGCGGACAGATCGAACGGCGTCGCCGCTTCGCGCGCGGCGAGTTCGCGCGCGCGTTCCAGCGCCTGCGCGGGCGCGAGCTGCGACAGGTCGTCGCGACGCAGCGTCAGCGGCGCGGCCGGCCGCACGATCTGCACCGGCTCGTCGCCGTCCAAGCGGTACACCGTACGCAAGGCTTCGTGGCGTTCGACGATGCGGTCGAGCGCGCCTTGCAACGCGCGCTCGTCCAGCGCGCCGCGCAGGCGCAGCGAGGTCGGGATGTTGTATTGGTGGCCGCCGCCTTCTTCGAGCTGGTCGATGAACCACAGCCGCCGCTGCGGGAACGACAGCGGCGCGCGGTCCGCGCCGCGGCGCTCGATAGCCGCCGGCGCATCCGGCGTCGCCGCGCCTTCCAGCCACGCCACGATCTCGGCCTTGTGCGCCACCAGCCGCTCGCGCAACTCGGCGCTCAGCCGCCGCTGCGGATCGTCCAGCAACAGTTTGCCGTCGCGGGCCTTGACCCGGATGCCGTTGTCCACGCACGCCTGCAACACTTCGCGAAAACTCATAGCTCGATAAGTCCCTGATCGCTTCCGTCCGGATCGTCCATCGCCACGGCGTCGCGCAACGCCGCTTCCTGCCTGCGCCCGTCGATGTACTCGGCCAACGCCGCCACCGTGGTGCGCTCGAACACGTCGCGGATCGTCGCCTCCACCGCGAAGCGTTCCTTGATCTGCGCCAGCACCTTCACCGCCAGCAGCGAATGCCCGCCGGCCTCGAAGAAGTTGTCGCGGCGGCCGATCCGCTCGGCGCCGAGCGCGTCGCGCCAGATCTGCGCCAGCGCGGTTTCGGTCTCGCCTTGCGGCGGCTCGAACGCCGCCGTCGCCAGCGCGCCGCCGTCCGGCGCGGGCAGCGCGGCGCGGTCGAGCTTGCCGTTGCCGGTCAGCGGCAGCGCGTCGAGGAACACGAACGCGGCCGGCACCATGTACGCGGCCAGCGACCGCGCCGCGAGTTCGCGCAATTCGGCCAGCGCCGGCGGCGCCGCGCCGGGCCGGGCGACCAGATAGGCCACCAGCCGGCGATCGCCGCGATCCTCGCGCGCCACCACCACCGCTTCGGCCACGCCCGGCGCCTGCGCCAGCACCGCTTCGATCTCGCCCAATTCGATACGGAAACCGCGGATCTTGACCTGCTGGTCGTTGCGGCCGAGGTATTCGATCGAACCGTCCGGCAAGCGCCGGCCGAGGTCGCCGGTGCGGTACAGGCGGCCGCCCTCGGGCAGCGGCAGAAAGCGTTGCGCGGTCAGTTCCGGCCGGCCCAGATAGCCGCGCGCCACGCCGGCACCGGCCACGTACAGCTCGCCGGTCACGCCCAGCGGCACCGGTTCGCCGTCGGCGTCGAGCAGGCGCAGCGACAGGTCGGCCAGCGGCACGCCGATCGGGCTGCTGCGGCCGTGGCGCACTTCGTCCTCGCCGATCTCGCGGAAGGTCACGTGCACCGTGGTTTCGGTGATGCCGTACATGTTGACCAAGCGCGTGCGCGTCAGGCTGTTGCGCTCGATCCACGGCAGCAACGCGCGCAGTTCCAGCGCTTCGCCGCCGAAGATCACCGCGCGCAGCCGGTGCGCGTGGCCCGGCTCCTGCGCGGCGGTGAGCGCGCGGAACGCGCTCGGCGTCTGGTTGAGCACGCTCACGCCTTCCTCGCTGAGCAGACGCAGGAACTGCGGCGGCGATTGGGCGATGTGGCTGGGCACGATCACCACGCGCCCGCCGTACAGCAGCGCGCCCCAGATCTCCCACACCGAGAAGTCGAAGGCGAAGGAGTGGAACAGCGTCCACACGTCGTCGGCGCCGAAATCGAAGTGGCGGGCGCTGGCGGCGAACAGGCGCACGACGTTGCCGTGTTCGACCATCACGCCCTTGGGCTGGCCGGTGGAGCCGGAGGTGTAGATCACATAGGCCAGATTCTGCGGGCCGAGCTCCGGCACGCGCGGATCGTCCTCGCCGCCGGCTTCGTCGCCGACGATGCTCAACACCGGGCACGCGGCCAACGCCGGATCCGCCTCGCCGTCGGTCAACAGCGCGGCCGGCGCGCTGTCGGCCAGCATGAAGGCCTGGCGCGCGGGCGGGTACGCGGGATCGATCGGAACGTAGCCGGCGCCGCTCTTGAGGATGCCGATCAGGCCGATCAGCATCGCCGGCCCGCGCTCGGCGCGGATCGCCACGCGGTCGTCGGGGCGCACGCCCAGCGCGATCAGGCGATGGGCGACGCGGTTGGCGGCGCGGTTGAGTTCGGCGTAGCTCAGCTCGCGGCCTTCGCTGCGCAGCGCGACCGCGTCGGGCGTGCGCCGCGCCTGCGCCTCGAACAAGCCGTGCAGAGTGTCGGCGACGGCGAAGCGTTCGGCCGGACGCTGCCACCCATCGAGTTCGGCGCGTTCGTCGGCGCCGAGCAGATCGATGCGGCGGCCTTCGCGCAACGCCGCCGGCAATTGCTCCAGCACCCGGCGCAGGTGGCCGACGGTGCGCTGGATCGCCTCGTCGTCGAACTGTTCGCCGCGGTAGCCGAAACGCACGCTGAGATGGCGGTCGAGCGTGGCGCTGAGGGTCAGCGGATAAGTGGTCTGTTCGCTGCTGCCCGCCTGCTCGATGCGCAGGCTCGCCGCCGCATCGTCGCCGGCGCCGTCGCGCGCGGCTTCTTCGGCCGCGTCGAGCGGATAGTTCTCGAACGCGAGCAGGCTGTGGAACAGCGGCGCGCCGTGCACCTGCGACAGCGACTGGATCTGGGCCAGCGGCAGATAGCCGTGTTCGCCGGCGCGGGCGAAGCGCTCTTGCAGCTTGGCCAGGGCGCGCTCCAGCGATTCGTCGGGGTCGAAATCCACCCGCACCGGCAAGGTGTTGATGAACAAGCCGACCATCGACTCGATCCCCGCCACTTCGGCCGGCCGGCCGGCGACGGTGGCGCCGAACACCACGCTGGATTCGCCGCTGTAGCGGTGCAGCACGTAGGCCCAGGCCCACTGCACCAAGGTGTTGACCGTAGTGCGGCGTTCGCGCGCCAGCGCGTTGAGCGCGGCGGTGGCGGTTTCGCCCAGTTCCAGCGTGCGTTCGCGATAACCGCCCTCGCCCGCCGCGGCGGCGCCTTGGCGGTCCACGCACAGCGGCGTCGGCGCGGACACACCGCGCAGTCGCTCGCGCCAGAACCCGCGCGCCGCGTCGGTGTCGCGGCCGTCGAGCCAGGCGATGTAGCGCTCGTACGGCGCCGGTACCGGCAGGCTCGGCGCGTGGCCGGCGAGCCGGGCGCGGTAGCAGGCCATCACGTCGCGATACACCAGCGGCATGCTCCAACCGTCGAGCAGGACGTGGTGCTGGGTCCACAGCAGTTGGTGATGCTCCGGGCCCAGGCGCACCAGGGTCACCCGCATCAGCGGCGCGCTGGCGAAGTCGAAGCCTTCGGCACGATCGGTGGCGAGCAGCGCGTCGGTGCGCGCACGCTGCTCGGCGTCGTCGAGTTCGCTCCAGTCTTCGCTGCGCCAGCGCAGGCGCGCGCGTTCCAGCACGGCCTGACGCAAATCCTCGCCCGCGCCGACGAAGGCGGTGCGCAGGATGTCGTAACGGTCCAGCACGTCCTGCCACGCGGCGCGGAACGCATCGACGTCGAGCGGCCCGCGCAGGCGCGGATGCACCTGCACCACGTAGGCCGACGGATCGAGCTGGGCGTGGAACCACAGCCCGCGCTGCATCGGCGTGGCCGGATACAAGCGCTGCAGGTTCGGATAACGCTGAGCCAGCGCGTCCAGCGCGGCGCCGTCGATGCGCGCCAGCGGGAAGTCGGCCGGCGTCGGACCGCCGACGCCGGGCTCGCGGCAATGCGCCATGATCCGGCGCAGCGCGGCGACGATCGCGTCCAGCGCGGCCTGCGCCTGAGCGCGGTCGTTGCGGCGTCCGTCGACGTCGAGCGTCAGCTGCAAGCGTCCGCCGAACACCATCGCGGTCAGCGCGTGCCGCGCCGGCCGGCGTCGGCGTGCGCTGCCCTGCGCGCCCGAGGGTTCGGGCGCGACCTGGAACGCACTCGCGGCATCGACGACTTGATCGAACTGGCCCAGATAGTTGAACGCCAGCCAGCCGTCGCCGGCCGCGCCGCGCTCGTGCACGCCGTGGCCGAGGCCGCGGTGCGGCACCGCGCGCACGCTTTCCTTGATGTCCTTGATCGCGGCGGCGAGCGAGTCGCCGCGCCAGCGCAGCGGCAGCGCGTGCGCGCTGGTGAACCAGCCCACCGTCTGGGTCGTGTCGAGTTCGGCGAACAAGGCTTCGCGGCCGTGGCCTTCGATCAGCACGTCGAGCGCGCCGTCGCGGCGCGGATGCGGCAGGCCCAGGCAGGCGGCGGCCAGCAGCAGCTCGTCCACGCGGGTGCGGTAGGCCGCGTTGCAGTGCTGCAGCAGCGCGGCGGTTTCTTCGTTTTCCAGCCAGACATTGACCGCCAGGCTGTCGCCGAGGCGGCCGTGATCGCCGTCCAGAGCGGGCACGCCATCGTCCAGGCGCGCGTCCCACCACGCCGCATCGCGGCGGCCGGCGTCGCGGTCGCGCCAGTCTTGCAGCGCCGCGCCCCACTGCGCGAACGAAGAGGTCTTCGGCGGCAAGGCGATGGGTTCGCCGGCGCGCCATTGGCCCCAGGCGCGCTCCAGATCGGCCAGCAGGATGCGCCAGGACACTGCGTCCACCACCAGGTGGTGCGCGGTCAGCAGCAGCCGGCCTGCGCCGCCCTCGCCGCGGAACCACACCGCGCGCAGCAACGGGCCAGCGGCGAGATCGAAACTACGCTGCCATGCATCGCAACGTTCGCCCAGGTCCGCGCCCAAGGGCTCGACCACCGCGGCTTGCGCCAGCACGGCGTCGTCCCACGGCCGGTAACTACTTTGCCAGCGGCCTTCGGCGTCGCGGGCGAAGCGCAGGCGCAACGCGTCGTGGCGCGCGTACACCGCGCTCACCAGCGCGCGCAGCGCGGCCTCGTCGAACTGCGCCGGCGCGATCAACAGCACCGACTGGTTGAAGTGGTGAGCATCCTCGTCGTCCGCCGCACCGGCGTCGGCGAGGAAATCGCGCTGGATCGGCAGCAATACCTGTTCGCCCTGCACCGCCTCCTGCGGCGCCAGCACGCGCGCGCCGGTGCCGGCCAAGGCGGCCAGCGCAGCGATGGTGCGCGCCTCGAACAACTGCGCGGTGGTCACCGCCAACCCGGCTTGATTGGCGCGCGCCACCGCCTGGATCGCCAGGATCGAATCGCCGCCGAGCTCGAAGAAGTCCTCGTGCACGCCGACCGCTTCGGCGCGCAGCAACTGCGCCCAAATCGCGGCCAAGGTGCGTTCGGCCTCGTTGCGCGCAGCGACGAAGTCGGCGCCGGCCGGCGTCGGCGCGGGCGCCGGCAGCCGGCGTTTGTCGACCTTGCCGTTGGCGGTGACCGGCAGCCGTTCCAGCGGCACCCACGCCGACGGCAGCATATGCGCCGGCAGGCGCCGCGCCAGCCGCTCGCGCAGCGCACGGGTCAGCGCCTGCGCGTCGCCGGCCTCGGCGGCGGCGACCACATAGGCGACCAGACGCAGGCCGGCGCCGTCGTCGCGCGCGACCACCACCGCTTCGGCCACTTCGGGCTCGGCCGCGACCGCGGCTTCGACTTCGCCGGGTTCGACCCGGTAGCCGCGGATCTTCACTTGTTCGTCGATGCGGCCGAGGAACCGCAGCTCGCCGTTTTCGTCCCAGCGCGCGCGGTCGCCGCTGCGATAGAAGCGCTCGCCGTCGGCGACGACGAAACGCTCTTCGCTGAGCGCCGGCCGGCCGAGATAACCGCGCGCCAGCCCGGCGCCGCCGAGCCACAACTCGCCGGGCACCCCGACCGGCTGCAGCGCGCCGTCGGCCGCGCACACGCGCAGGCTCACGCCCGGCAACGGCGCGCCGAGCTTGATCGGCTCGCCGGCGCGAATCGGCGCGCTGGTCGCGCAGACGGTGTTTTCCGAGGGACCGTAGGCGTTGAACATCGGCGCCCGCGCGGCCCAGGTCCAGGCCAGCCGCTCGTCGCAGGCTTCGCCGGCGACGATCAGCGCTCGCAAGGCGTAACCGCGTTGCGGATCGAGTTGCGCCAGCATCACCGGCGGCAAGGTCGCGTGGGTGATGCCCTCGCCGGCCAATCGTTCGCCCAGCGCCTGCGCCGAGAGGCGTTCGTCCTCGCCGCACAGATGCAGGCTGGCGCCGGCGGTCAGCGCCATCAGCCATTCCCAGGCGGCGGCGTCGAAACCGAACGAGGCGAAACCGAGCACGCGGCTGTCCGGGCCGGTCGCGTACAGGCGCTGCTGCGCCTCGGCCAGATTGGACAGGCCGCGATGTTCGAGCATCACGCCCTTGGGCTGGCCGGTGGAGCCGGAGGTGTAGACCAGATACGCCAAGGTGTGCGGCGCCGTCGCCGGCAACGCGGTGTCGGTTGCGGTGTCGACTAGCAACGTTTCCAGCTCGAGCGCGGGTGTTGCCGCTTCGGCGCCTTGCAGCGCCTTGCGCCCGGCCGCGTCGGCCAGCACCCGGCTCGCGCCCGCGTCGGCGAGCATGAAGCCGATGCGTTCGGCCGGATACGCCGGATCGACCGGCAAATACGCCGCGCCGGCGAGCAACACGCCGAGCATGGCGGCGATGGCGTCGGCGTTGCGGCCGGCGCAGACCGCGACGATGGCGCCCTCGCCGATCCCCTCGCGCCGCAGCGCGGCGGCGACCGCGCGCGCGCGGCGGACCAACTCGGCGTAATCGACGGCGCCGTCCGCGGTGCGGATCGCGACGGCGTCGGGCCGGCGTTGCGCCCAGGCCAGCACGCGCTCGTGCGCGGGCACGAACGACGCTTCCGGCGCCGACGGCGCCCCCAGCGCCAGCAACCGCGCGCGTTCGTCCGCTTCGAGCAATTCGACCGTGTCGGCATCGACCGCTTCGGGCAGGCGCCGCAGCACGCTGGTGAGATGCGCGATCAACCGCGCGGCCGCGGCCGGCGCGATCCGCTCGGCGCGATAGCCCAGGCGCAGACTCAAAGTCCGCTCCAGGCCGGCGCTGAGGCTCAGCGCGTAGTGGGTGCGCTCGCTGTGGCCGCGCTGCTCCATGCGCAGCGCGCCGTCGTCGGCCGCCAGCGCCGGGTCGGCCATGGCGTCGAGCGGATAGTTGTCGAAGGCCAGCACGCTGTCGAACAGGGCCGCGCCCGGCGTCAGTTCCGACTCGCGCTGGATCTGCGCCAGCGACAGATAGCCGTGCGCGTTGGACTGCTGGAACTGTTCGTGCAGCCGGCTCAGCGCGGCGCCGATGGTTCCGCCGTCGAAGTCCACGCGCACCGGCAAGGTGTTGATGAACAAGCCGACCATCTCGCCGACCGCGGGCACGTCGACATCGCGGCCGGACACGGTCGCGCCGAACACCACCTGCCGCTCGCCGCTGTAGCGGTGCAGCAGCCACGCCCAGCTCCATTGCAGCAAGGTGTTGACCGTGGTGCGGCGGCGCTGGGCGAGTTCGCGCAACGCCTGGCTCGCAGCCGCGTCGAGCTCGGCCGCGATTTCGCGATGGCCGTGTTCTTCGCCGGCCGCGGCCGCGTCGTTATGGTCGATCGCCAGCGGCGTCGGCGCCTGGATGCCGGCGAGGCGTTCGCGCCAGTAACCGCGCGCGGCCGCATCGTCCTGGCGGGCGAGCCAGGCGACGTAATCCTCGTACGCCGCCGGAGGCGGCAAGGCTTCGGTCGCGCCAACGCGGCGCGCGGCGTAGGCGCGCATCACGTCGCGGTAGACCAGCGGCAGGCTCCAGCCGTCGAGCAACAAATGGTGCTGGGTCCACAGCAACTGCCAGCGCTCGTCGCCGAGGCGGAACAGCGCCACCCGCATCAGCGGCGGCGCGTGCAGCTCGAAACCGGCGGCGCGGTCGCGGCTCAGATAAGCCTCGAAGCCTTGCTGCTGTTGCGCGTCGTCGATCTCGCGCCAGTCCTCTTCATGCCACGGCAGTGCGGCCGCGTCGGCGACCGCCTGCAGCAGCGGCCCGCCGGCGCTGTCGAAGCCGGTGCGCAGGATCGCGTGGCGGTCCACCACCGCCTGCCACGCGGCGCGGAACGCGGCCGGATCGAGCGGGCCGGACAGGCGCGGATGGATCTGCACCACGTAGGCCGAACGGTCCAGCGCGGCGTGGTAATGCAGACCGGCCTGCATCGGCGTGGCCGGGTAGGCCCGCTGCAAACGCGGGTGGCGCGTGCGCAGCGCATCGACCGCGTCCTGATCCAAGGCCAGCAACGGAAAATCCGAAGGCGTGAAGCCGCCGCTTTCGGGCTGCAGGCAATGCGCCACCACGGCGCGCACGCTCTCGGCGATGCAGGCCAGCAAGCGCTCGGCGTCGGCCGTACCGTCGCGATTCGGATCGTGGCTCAACGACAGACGCAAGCGATCCCCAGCGACCAGAGCGCTGAGCGACCAACGCGCCGGCCGCCGCCGCGCCGGCGACACCTGCGCGCCGGCGGCGCCCTCGGCGGCGCGCAATCCGGCCTGCCCCTCCAGCATCGTGTCCACTTGCCCGAGGTAGTTGAACTCGAATTCGGGTTCGCGCATCGCCCGCAGCAGCGGATCGCCGAGCAGATCGCGCAGCGCGCCGAAGCCGATACCGTCGCCGGGCACGGCGCGGCAACGCTCCTTGATCGCCTTGATCGCGGCGCCGGCGTGCGCCTCGGCCGCGTGCAGGGTCAGCGGATAGACACAGGTGAACCAGCCCACGGTTTGGCTCAGGTCGGTCTCGCTCTCGCCTTGCGGCGCGCTGCGGCCGTGGCCTTCCATCCGCAGCGACAATCGCTCGCGGCCGTCCCAGGCGCGCACGCCCAGGTACACCGCAGCCAGCAGCAATTCGTTGATGCGGGTGCGGTAGGCGCCGTTGCAACGTTGCAGCAGATCGCGCGTGGTCGCCTCGTCCAGCGCCAGCGCGAGGTTGCGCGCGTTGCCGTAGTGGCCGTGATCGCGCTCGCCATCGGCCTGGTCGCTGGCTTCGCTCGCTTGCTCGCGCCAGTACGCCAGCTCGGCGCGGCCGGCTTCGCCCTGCGCCCATTGCGCCAGCCGCTCGGCCCACTGCTGCAGCGACGCGGTCTTGGCCGCCAGAACGACGGGCTCGCCGGCGCGGAACTGCGCGTACGCGCGCTCGATGTCGGCCAACAGGATGCGCCAGGACACGCCGTCCACGACCAGATGATGCGCGACCAACAGCAACCGGCCTTGCTCGCCCGGCGGCGGCGCGAAATGGATCGCGCGCAGCAGCGGGCCGGCGCTCAGGTCGAAACCGCGCTGCCAGCGTTCGCAGCGTTCGTTCAAGTCGTGCAAGCCCGGCTCGATCGCCACGGCGCTGTCGAGCAGCGCCTCGTCGAGCGGCGCGTATGCGGCGGCGATGCCCTGCTCGTCCGCGTCGAAACGAAGACGCAGCGCGTCGTGGCGCCGGTACAGGGCGCGCACGATCGGCGCGAGCGCGGCCGGATCGAAATCGACCGGCGTGCTCAGCCACAGCGACTGATTGAAGTGATGGCGGTCCTGGGCGTCGGCGAAGAACTCGCGCTGCACCGGCAACAGACGCTGCGCGCCGGCGCTGTCGTGCTGCGGCGCCAGCGCCGCGCCGGAGCGCGCGCGCGCGGCCAGCGCGGCGATGGTCTGGGCCTGGAACAGATCGCGCGAGGTCAGCGCCAACCCGGCCTGGGCGGCCTTGGCCGCGACCTGGATCGACAGGATCGAATCGCCGCCGATCTCGAAGAAATTGTCGTGGACGCCGACCCGCTCCAGGCGCAGCAGTTCGCACCAGATCGCCGCCAGCGCGGCCTCGGCGGCGTCGCGCGGCGCTTGGTAGCCCTGCGCGGCCAGCGCCGACTCGTCCGGCGCCGGCAGCGCCTTTCGGTCGATTTTGCCGTTCGCGGTCAGCGGCAACGCGTCGAGCGCGACGAACGCGGACGGCAACATGTAATCGGGCAGTTTGGCGGCGAGCGCCTGACGCCACTGGTTGACGTCGCCTTCGCTGCCGACGAGATAGGCGACGAGGCGGCGGGCGCCGCCGTCTTCGCGCACCACGGCGACCGCTTCGCGGGTGCCGGGCAGTTGCTGCAGCGCTGCTTCGATCTCGCCGAGTTCGATGCGGAAGCCGCGCAGCTTGATCTGGCCGTCGTTGCGGCCCATGAACTCGATGCGGCCGTCGGCGCGCCAGCGGCCGAGGTCGCCGCTGCGGTAGAAGCGCTCTGCTCCGCCGAGCGGATCGGCGACGAACTTTTCGGCGCTGAGCTCCGGGCGGTTCAAGTAACCGCGCGCTACGCCCGCGCCGCCGATGAACACCTCGCCAGTGACGCCGACCGGAACCGGCTGGCCTTGCGCGTCGACGATGCGGATCGTCGTGTTGTGGATCGGCCGGCCGATGGGAATCGAGCGGCCGCTCGTATCGTCCGCGACGATGTCGTGGGTCGCGGCGAAGGTGGTGGTTTCGGTCGGGCCGTAACCGTTGATGAGGCGGCGCGGACGGTGCTCGCGCGACAACAGTTTGGCGACGGTGCGCACGTCGAGCGCGTCGCCGCCGATCAGCAGCTGATCGAGCTGGCCGAATACGTCCTCCAGCTCGTCGACATAAGCATTGAACAAGCCTACGGTGAGCCACATCGCGGTGACGCCGGCTTGCTTCAGCGAAGCCGACAGCGCCTTCGGATCGAGCACCGTTTCCGGTTCGATCACCGCCACGCAGGCGCCGTTGAGCAACGCGCCCCACAGTTCCCAGGTCGAAGCGTCGAACGCGGGATTCGCGCAATGCGCGACCACGTCCTGATCGCCCAGTGGCGCGAAGCCGCCGTTGACGGCCAGACGCAGCACCGCGCGGTTCTCGACCATCACGCCCTTCGGCGTACCGGTAGAACCGGACGTGTATATGACGTAAGCCAGATCATCGGCCCCGCCGTCGACTTCCGGCGCGACGTCCGCATGTCCGGACCACGCACGCCACGACAACGGCAGCGCATCGGCGAAGCCGTTATCGGCCAAGACCGCCTTCGCACCGCTGTCTGCGATCAATTCGGCCAAACGTTCGGCCGGCTGTTCGGGATCCAGCGGCACATACGCCGCCCCGGCTTTCAGCACGGCCAACGTCGCCACCACGAGATCGACGCTGCGCCGGCCGAGCAACACCACGCGATCCTCGCGCCCGATACCACGCTCGCGCAGGCCATTGGCGATGCGGTTCGCGCGCCGATCCAACTCGGCGTAACCGACCGTCTCGCCGGCGCTCCACAGCGCCGCCGCATCGCCGCGTCGCGCAACGCAGGCCGCGAACTCGCGCGCGATGGTCGAATCGGCCGGATACGGCCGGGCCGTGTCGTTGAACGTCTCCACGACCTGCGTACGCTCTTGCGCCGACAACAACGGCAGCGCCGACAGCGGCTTCGCTCCAGCGTCCGGCAGCGCGGTCAAAATCGCGGTGAGATAGCGCAGCCACCGCCGCACCGTCGCTTCGTCGAACAGATCGGTCGCGTACTCCAGCACGCCGCGGATGCCGCGTTCGCCGTCGGACACCGACAAGGTCAGATCGAAACGGGTGCTGGCATGGGCCTGGCCCAGCGCCGACAGACGCAGGCCCGGCAGTTCTCGCGCCTCGCCCTGCGGCGTGTTGTCCAGCGCCAGCGCCGCCTGGAACAGCGGGTGATAGGCCAATTGCCGGGTCGGCTTGAGCGCGTCGACGATCTGCTCGAACGGCACGTCCTGGTGCGCGAGCGCGGCCAAGGAGTCGGTCTTGATCCGCGCCAGCAGCGAGGACGCATCGATGTCCGCCGGCAAGCGCACCCGCAACGGCAAGGTGTTGACGAAGAAGCCGATCAGCGGCTCCAGCGACGGCGACGGACGATTGGCGACCGGGCTGCCGATCACCACCTCGTCCTGCCCGCTCAAGCGCGACAGCAGCGCCGACCAGCCGGTCAACAGGGCCATGAACACCGAAGCGCCCTGCCCGCGTGCCCAGTCGCGCAGACGCGCGCTGGCGTCGGCACCGAGCTCGAACGGCAGCATCGCGCCGGCATGCGTCGGCGCCGCCGGGCGCTCGCGGTCGCCGGGCAACTCCAGGCGTTCGGGCGCGTCGCGCAGATGCTCGCGCCAGAACGACAACTGCGATTCCAGCGTCGTCGCGTCGGTACCGCAGCGCTGCCACGCGGCATAGTCGGCGTACTGCAGCGGCAGCGGCGGCAACGGATCGGCTTCGCCGGCGGCGAACGCGCGGTACAGCTCGCTCAGCTCGCGAGTGAGCACGCCGTTGGACCAGCCGTCGGAAACGATGTGGTGCAGGGTCAGGAACAGCGCGTGTTCGTCGCCGCTCAGCCGCGTCAGCCGCGCGCGGATCGGCCGCTGCGCGGCCAGATCGAACGGCGCCAGCGCTTCTTCGCGCGCGATCGCGATCAGGGCATGCTCGCGCTCATCGGCGCCGAGCGCGCTGAGGTCGTCCTCGCGCAGCGGCAAGCCTTCGTCGGCATCGGCGATCCAAGGCGCGGCCGCGCCCTCGGCTTCGGCGAAACGCGTGCGCAGCACGCTGTGGCGGGCGACGATGCGGTCCAAGGCGGCGCGCAAGGCCGGCAAATTCAGCTCGCCCTGCAGGCGCAGCGCCGAGGGCATGTGGTAGGCGGCCGAAGCGGCGCGGTCGAGGCGGTCGAGGAACCACAGGCGCTGCTGCGCGAACGACAGGCGCAGCGGCTCGGCGGGATCGGCCGCGGCCAACGGCGCCGCGGTCGCCGCGGCGGCGGCCACGAACGCGGCCAAGCGCGCCGGCGTGGAATGCTCGAACACGGCGCCGACCGGCACCTGCTTGCGCAGTTCGGCGGCGACGCGCGCGGCCAAGCGCGCGGCCAGCAGCGAGTGGCCGCCGAGCTCGAAGAAATTGTCGTGAATGCCGACGCGTTCGACCCGCAGCAACTCGGCGAAGATCGCGCACAACGCGGTTTCGGCGGCGTCGCGCGGCGCGACGTAACGCTGGGCGGCGAGCGCCGATTCGTCCGGCGCCGGCAACGCCCTGCGGTCGATCTTGCCGTTCGCGGTCAGCGGCAACGCGTCGAGGGCGACGAACGCGGCCGGCAACATGTACTCGGGCAGTTTGGCGGCGAGCGCCTGACGCCACTGGCTGGCATCGCCTTCGCTGCCGACCAGATACGCGATCAGGCGACGGCCCACGGCCTCGTCTTCGCGCACCACCGCGACGGCTTCGCGGGTGCCGGGCAGCTGTTGCAGCGCCGCTTCGATCTCGCCGAGTTCGATGCGGAAGCCGCGCAGCTTGATCTGGCCGTCGTTGCGGCCCATGAACTCGATGCTTCCGTCGCTGCGCCAGCGGCCGAGGTCGCCGCTGCGGTAGAAGCTCTCTGCTCCGCCGAGCGGATCGGCGACGAACTTTTCGGCGCTGAGCTCCGGGCGGTTCAAGTAACCGCGCGCTACGCCCGCGCCGCCAATGAACACCTCGCCAGTGACGCCGACCGGAACCGGCTGGCCTTGCGCGTCGACGATTCGGATCGTCGTGTTGTGGATCGGCCGGCCGATGGGAATCGAGCGGCCGCTCGTGTCGTCCGCGACGATGTCGTGGGTCGCGGCGAACGTGGTGGTTTCGGTCGGGCCGTAGCCGTTGATGAGGCGGCGCGGACGGTGCTCGCGCGACAGCAATCGGGCGACGGTGCGCACGTCGAGCGCGTCGCCGCCGATCAGCAGCTGATCGAGCTGGCCGAATACGTCCTCCAGCTCGTCGACATAAGCATTGAACAAGCCTACGGTGAGCCACATCGCGGTGACGCCGGCTTGCTTCAGCGAAGCCGACAGCGCCTTCGGATCGAGCACCGTTTCCGGCTCGATCACCGCCACGCAAGCGCCGTTGAGCAGCGCGCCCCACAGTTCCCAGGTCGAAGCGTCGAACGCGGGGTTCGCGCAATGCGCGACCACGTCCTGATCGCCCAACGGTGCGAAGCCGCCGTTGACGGCCAAACGCAGCACCGCGCGGTTCTCGACCATCACGCCCTTCGGCGTGCCGGTCGAGCCCGAGGTGTACATGACATAGGCCAAATCTTCGGCCGTACCGTCGACTTCCGGTGCGGCATCCGAATAGTCGGACCACGCCCGCCAAGACAACGGCAGCGCATCGGCGACATCGCCATCGGCCAGCACCGCACGCGCGCCGCTGTCGGCGATCAACTCCGCCAGACGTTCGGCCGGCTGCTCGGGGTCCAGCGGCACATACGCCGCGCCGGCCTTGAGCACGCCCAGCGTCGCCACGACCAGATCGGCGCTGCGCCGACCGAGCAACACCACGCGATCTTCACGCCCGATACCGCGCTCGCGCAGGCCGTTGGCGATGAGGTTCGCGCGCCGATCCAACTCGGCGTAACCGACCGTCTCGCCCGCACTCCACAGCGCCTCCGCATCGCCGCGTCGCGCAACACACGCCGCGAACTCGCGCGCGATGGTCGAATCGGCCGGATACGGCCGAGCGGTGTCGTTGAAGGTCTCCACGACCTGCGTACGCTCTTGCGCCGACAACAACGGCAGCGCCGACAACGCCAGATCGTCCGCCGCCTGCGCCAGCCCCGCCAACATCGCTTGCAGGCGTTCGGCCAGCCGCAGCGCGCTGGCTTCGTCGAACAGATCGCGGGCGTACTCCAGCGCGCCGCCGAGGCTGCCGTCGGCGTTTTCGACGAAGGTCGCGGTCAAATCGCAATGCGCGGTGTCGTGCGGCATCGACACCGCGTCCACCTCCAGCCCCGGCAGCTCGAAACCACGGCCGCCGGGGGTGTTGTCGAGCGACAACAGGGTCTGGAACACCGGATGATGGCCGAGATCGCGCACCGGGCGCAGCGCTTCGACCACTTGCTCGAACGGCACGTCCTGATGGTCGTAGGCGCCCAGCGTGGTCTCGCGGACTTGCCGCATCAGCGCGCCGACGTCGCCGGCGGCGGCCGGTGCCAAGCGCAGCGCCAGGGTGTTGACGAAGAAGCCGACGATGGATTCGGTCTCGCGGCGCTGGCGATTGGCGGTCGGCGTGCCGATCACCACCTCGTCCTGCCCGCTCAGCCGCGACAGCAGCGACGACCAGCCGGCCAACAAGCTCATGAACAAAGTGCCGCCGTGGCGCCGCGCCAAGGCGCGCAGACCTTCGGCGTGCATCGCCGGCACGCGCAGCGCAACGCTGGCGCCGCGATGGCTCGCGCGCGGCGGACGCGCGCGATCGGTCGGCAGTTCCAGCAGCGCCGGCGCGTCGCGCAGGCGCTCGCACCACCACTGCAGTCCCTGCTCCAGGCCACCGCGGCTGTGCTGCCAGCAGGCGTAATCGGCATAGCTCAGCGCGGGCGCCGGCAGCGGATCGGCGCGGCCTTCGGCGAAGGCCGCGTACAGCGCCGCCATGTCGCGCACCAGCAGGCCCATCGACCAGCCGTCGCCGGCGATGTGGTGGCTGGCGAAAGCGAGGACATGCTCGCGCTCGCTCAACCTTACCAGCGCGACCCGCAGCAGCAAGTCGGCGCTGAGGGCGAACGCGGTGCCGGCCTGATCGCGCAGCAGCGCGTCCAGGCGCTGGGCGCGAACGGCCGGATCCAGCGCTTCCAGATCGTGGCGCACGACGGCCAGCGGCTGCGCCGGCCGCACCTGCTGCACCGGTTCGCCGTCGCGCTCGGCGAACACCGTGCGCAGCGCGGTGTGGCGCGCCAGCAACGCGTCGAGCGCGCGTTGCAGCGCCTGCGCGTCCAGGCGTCCGCGCAGGCGCAGCGCGCCGGGCAGGTTGTACTGCGGGCTGCCGCCACCGAGCGCATCGACGAACCACAAGCGGCGCTGGGCGAACGACAAGGGATACGCATCGGCCGGCGGCGCCGGCAGGATCGGCTCCGGCGCGGCGGCCGCGCTCGCCGCGCTGCGTTCGAGCGCGGCGATCAGCGCCGGCTTGTGCGCGCGGATCGCGTCGGCCAACTCGGGCGTGATCGCCCCGCGCGGCGCATCGCTGCGCAGCGTGCCGTCCACGACCGACAGCGTCACCCGCCGCTGGCCGAGTTCGCGCAGCAACGCGGCCAGATCCATGCTCACCATTGGGTCGTCTCCATTGCGTCGTCGTGTTCGGCCGGCTCGGCCGCGGCGTGCGCGCCGGCGGCGAGCAGCGCGTCGATCCAGGCCGCCAGCTCGACGATGGTCGAGCGCGCGAACAAATCGGCGATGCGCAGTTCGCAGCCGAACTCGACCCGCACCGCCGCCACCACCCGGGTCGCCAGCAGCGAATGGCCGCCGGCATCGAAGAACGTGCGGCGGGTGCCGACCGAGTCGCGTTCCAGCACTTCGCACCAGATCCGGTGCACACGCGCTTCGGTCTCGGTGCGCGGCGGCTCGTCGTCCGCTTGCAGGCTCCAGTCCGGCGCCGGCAGCGCGGCGCGGTCGACCTTGCCGTTGGCGGTCAGCGGCAACTGCGCCAGCGGCACGATCGCGGCCGGCACCAGATAGTCCGGCAGGTTCGCGGCGAGGCTGCGGCGAGCCTGGATGGGATCGAAATCCGCCGCTGCGACCGCGTACGCGACCAACTGCTTGTCGCCGCGCGCGTCGTCGAGCGCGAGCGCCAGCGCCTGACGCACGCCCGGCAGCGCAGCCAACGCGGCTTCGATCTCGCCCGGCTCGATGCGGAATCCGCGCAGCTTGATCTGCGCATCATCGCGGCCGACGAATTCGATGCTGCCGTCGGGCAAGCGCCGGCCGAGATCGCCGCTGCGGTACAGGCGGCCCAGACCAGCATCGTCGACGAAGCGCTCGGCACTGAGTTCGGGCTGATTGAGGTAGCCGCGGGCCAGACCGTCGCCGCCGATCCACAACTCGCCGACCGCGCCTAGCGGCACCGGCCGCATGCGCGCATCGAGCAAGTGCGCGCGGGTGTTGGCGATCGGGCGGCCGATCGGAATCGAACGCTCGCCGTCGACTGGCGCGGCGATGGCATGGGTCAGCGCGAAGGTGGTGCTCTCGGTCGGGCCGTAGCCGTTGACCAAGCGCGCCGGCGCGAACGGCGATTGCGCGAGCGCGGCGATCTTGCGCGGATCCAGCGCGTCGCCGCCGACCAGCAGATGGCGTAGGCGCGCGAACGCCGGGCCGAGTTCGTCGACGTAAGCGTTGAACAAGCCCACCGTCATCCACATCGCGGTGACGCCGGTGCGCAGCAACTCGTCGCGCAGCGCCGGCGCGTCCAGCACGGTGTCGTGATCGATCGCCACCACCCGCGCGCCATGCAGCCACGCCGCCCAGATTTCCCAGGTGGAGGCGTCGAACGCCGGATTGGAGCAATGGGCGACGCGGTCGTCGCTGGACAGCAGCGCGTAATCGCTGCCGATCACCAGCCGCGCGATGCTGCGGTGTTCGATCATCACGCCCTTGGGCCGGCCGGTGGAGCCGGAGGTGTACATCACGTACGCCAGCTCGCGGCCGGTCGCCGGCGCGCGTTCGGGCGCGTGCGCGGGGTTCTGCGCCCAGGCGTCTTCGGCCAGCGGCAGCCAGCCGGCGTCGGCGCGCACGCCGCTGCCGGCCAACACCGCCGCCGCGCCGGCGTCGGCGATCAGCAGGCGCACGCGCTCCTCGGGCTGGAGCGGATCGATCGGCACGTAAGCGCCGCCGGCCTTGAGCACGGCCAGCATCGCCACCAGCATCTCGACTCCGCGCGGCGCCACGATCGCCACGCGCGCCTCGTCAGCGACGCCGCGTTCGCGCAGGCCGTGAGCGAGCCGGTTGGCGCGCGCGTCGAGTTCGGCGTAGCTCAGCTGAGTCGCGCCCGCCTGCACCGCCACCGCGTCCGGCGTACGCGCGGCCTGGGCCTGGAACAGGTCGGCCAGCGAACTGGTGTCCGGATACGCCGCGCCGGTGTCGTTCCAGCGCTGCAGCTGCGCCAGTTCGGTTTCGCCGTACAACTGCGGTTCGCGCCGCGCGGCCAGCGCCGCGGGCAAGTCTTCCAGCACCCGGGTCAGGTGTGCGGCCAGACGCTCGATGACGTCTTCGGCGAAATGCTCGGCGCGATAGCCCAGCCGCAGCAGCAAGGCCTGTTCCTGCACCGCGATCAGAGTCAGGCGGTAATGGGTGAACTGCGGCGCCGAATCGCGCTCGATGCGCAGCCGGCCCGGCAGCGCCGCGGCCTGGTCGCGCGCGTCCGACGGCAGGTTCTCGAACACCAGCAAGCTGTCGAACAAAGGCTGGCCGCCGGCTTCGCGCTGGATCTGCGGCAGCGGCAGGAAGCCGTGCTGGGTGCTCTCGGCGAACTCGGCGTGCAGCGCCGCGAGCATCGCGGCGAGATCGGGCTCGCGGCCGAAACGCACCGCCACCGGCACGGTCTGGATGAACAAACCGACCATGGCTTCGATGCCGGCTACTTCCGCCGGCCGTCCCGACAGCGTGGTGCCGAACACCACCTCGTTCTGGCCGCTGTAGCGGTGCAGCACGTAGCCCCAGCTCCATTGCAGCAAGGTGTTGACGGTGATCTTCAACCGCTGGGCCAGCGCTTCCAGCGAACGGGTGGCGGTTTCCGACAGGCGCACGCGGCGCTCGCGGTGGCCGTGGCCGTCGCCGGGCGAGCGGTCGAAGCCCAGCGGCGTGGGCAGCGACAAGCCGGCCAGCGCGCCGCGCCAGTACGCGCGCGCCGCTTCCGCGTCCTGCCGCGCCAGCCACGCGATGTAATCGCCGTACACCGGCGGCGCGGCCAGCGTGTCGGCGCGGCCTTCGGTGCGCGCGACGTAGCGTTCGAGCACGTCGCGGTACACCAGCGGCCCGCTCCAGCCGTCCAAGGTGATGTGGTGCTGAGTCCACAGCACCCGATAGCGGTCTTCGCCGAGGCGGAACAAGCTCAGGCGCAGCAGCGGCGCTTGCGCGAAATCGAATCCGGCGGCGCGGTCTTCGGCCAGGAACTCGGCGAAGCGCGTTTCCTGTTCGGCCTCGTCCAGGCCGCGCCAATCGTGTTCGCGCCATGGCAATTCGGCGCGTTCCAGCACGATCTGGTGCAGCGTGCCGCCGGCCTCGTCGAAGGCCGTGCGCAGGATGTCGTGGCGGGCCACGGTGTGGTCCCAGGCGGCGCGGAACTCGGCCACGTCCAGCGGGCCGTGCAAGGTCGGATACGACTGCACCACGTAGGCGCTGCGTTCGAGCTGGCTGTGGAAATGCAGGCCCGCCTGCATCGGCGTGGCCGGGTACAGCCGGGCGATCGCGCCGTAGCGCGACTGCCATTGATCGAGCCGGGCTTGATCCGCCCGCGCCAACGGGAAATCCGACGGCGTGCGCGCGCCCGCGCCCGGTGCGAGGCAATGCGCGACCACCCGGCGCAACCCGTCGATCATCGCGTCGGCCAGCGCTTGCACGGTCTCGGCACGGTACTGAGTGCGGCTGTAGTCCAGCGCCAGACTGAGCCGGCCGCCGAAGATCCGGCCGGTCAGGCCGATCCGGCGCACCCGCTTGCGGCGCGGACCGACCTTGTCGCCGACGCTTTCCGGCGCGGCCTGGAACGCGGTGTCGGCGTTGAGCACCTGATCGAACTGGCCGAGGTAGTTGAATTCCAGATCCGGCGGGCCGAGCGCGTCGGCGGCCGCGGCCAGCTCGGCATCGTCGCCGAGGTGGCGGGCGATGCCGAAGCCGATGCCGTGCTGCGGAACCGCGCGGTACTGCTCCTTGATCGCCTTGATCGCCTCGCCTGGATCGTCGCTGCCGGATTCGATCACCAGCGGATAGATGCTGGTGAAGTAGCCCATGGTCTGGGTCAGGTCGACGCCGTCGAACAGGTCTTCGCGCCCGTGCCCTTCCATGCGCAGGCGGAACGCGGCGTGACCGCTCCAGGCGCGCAGGCCTAGGTAGGCGCCGGCCAACAGCAATTCGTTGATCTGGGTGCGATAGGCACCGGCGCAGTCGTGCTGCAGCGCGCGGGTGTGGTCGAGCTCGAGGCTGGCGGAGACCAGCGCGTTGTCGCTCATCAGGCCGACATCGCCGGACGCGTCGCCGAAATCGCTCGTCCACGGCGCCACATCGCGCCGGCATTGCTCCAGCCAGAAAGTTTTCTGCGCGGCCAGCTGCTGCGAACCGGCGTAGTCGGTCAAAGCCTCGCCCCAATGCTGGAACGAATCGGTCTTGGCCTCCAGCGCCGGCGTCTCGCCGGCGGCGGCCTGCGCGTAAGCGCGTTCGACGTCGGCCAGCAGCACCCGCCACGACACGCCGTCGACGACGAAGTGCTGCGCCAGCAGCAACAGCCGCCCGCGCTCGCCGGCGCGGGCCGGGGCGAAGTGGACCACGCGCAGCAACGGCCCGCGTTCCAGATCGAAACCGCGCTGCCAGTGATTGCAGCGCTCGGTGACGAAGGCGGCGGTCTGGGCGTCGTCGGCGTGTTCGGGCAGGCGTTCGCGCACCAGGGTGTCGGCCAGCATCGCCGCGTCCAGCGGCTGATACCAGCCGCGCCAAGCGCCCTCGCCTGCGCTGGGATTCGGCGCGAAACGCAGGCGCAGCGCGTCGTGGCGACGGTACACCGCATCCACCACCGCTTCCAGCGCGCGTTCGTCGAAATCCGCCGGCGTGATCAGCAGCACCGCTTGGTTGTAGTGATGGCGATCGACTTCGTCCAAGCCGATCAGCAGGCGATGCACCGGCAGCAGGGTCTGATCGCCTTCGCTCGCTTGCTGCGGCGCGTGGCGCACCGGCGCGTCGAGGGTCGCGGCCAGCGCCGCCAGTTCGGCCACGGTCTGGGCCACGAACAGATGCCGGGTGGTGATCGCCAGCCCGGCCTGATTGGCGCGCGACACCGCCTGGATCGCCAGGATCGAATCGCCGCCGATCTCGAAGAAGTTGTCGTGCGCGCCGACCTGCTCCAGCCGCAGCACGTCCTGCCAGATCGCCGCGAGCGCGCGCTCGCGTTCGTCGCGCGGCGCCACGTGGCTGGCCTGGGCTTGATAGTCCGGCTCCGGCAGGCGGCGCAGATCGACTTTGCCGTTGGCGGTCAGCGGCAGTTCGTCGAGGACGACGAACGCGGCCGGCATCATGTAATCCGGCAGACGCTGCTTGATTCGTTCGCGCAGCGCCTTGGTCAGCAGGGTTTCGTTGACCTCCTCCTCGTCTGGCGTCGGCGTCGCCACCACGTACGCCACCAACCGGCGCAACGCGCCTTCGCCGCGCACCATCACCAGCGCTTCGGCGACGCCCGCGTGGCCGCGCAGCGCCGCCGCGATCTCGCCCGGTTCGACCCGGTGGCCGCGGATCTTGACCTGACCGTCGACGCGGCCGAGGAATTCCAGTTCGCCCCGCGCGTTCCAGCGCACCCGGTCGCCGCTGCGGTACAGCCGCCCGCCGTCGGCGGCGCGGCCTTCCAGGAAACTGCGCGCGGTCAGTTCGGCGTTGCCGAGATAGCCGTCGGCCAAGCCCCGGCCGCCGATGCACAACTCGCCGGCCACGCCGGCCGGCACCGGCGCGCCGTGCGCGTCGAGCACTTGCAGTTCGACGTTGGGCAAAGCGCGGCCCAAGGTCAGCGGCCGGTCCACATTCACTTCGGCGCTGGTCGCCGCCACCGAAGCTTCGGACGGACCGTAGGAATTCACCACCCGGCAGCGCTGCGCCCAACGCCAGGCCAAGCGTTCGTCGCAGGCCTCGCCGGCGACGAACAGCACCCGCGGCGCCGGCGTGGTCAGCGCGTCGAACTGCGCGAGCAGCGCCGGCGGAATCGCCGCGTGGGTGATGCCCTCGCGCCCCAGCAGCCGCGCCAAGCGCGCCGGCGAGCGCCGGTCGTCTTCGTCGCACAGGTGCAGCGCGGCGCCGTTGGCCAGCGCCATCGCCCATTCCCAAACCGCGCCGTCGAAGCTGACCGAAGCGAAGGCGAGCACGCGGTCGCCCGGCCCCACGTCGTAGAGCTCGCGCTGCGACAAGGCCAGATTGACCAACCCGCGGTGCGGCACCACCACGCCCTTGGGCCGGCCGGTGGAGCCGGAGGTGAACACCACATAGGCCGGATGCTGCGGGCCGACGCCGCTGTCGGCGAACGCCGCGGGCTCGTCCGCGTCGTCGCCGAACAGCGCCTGCGCGAGCGCGCCGTCGACCGGGATCGCGGTCTGTTCGCTCAGCGCCGGCAGCGCTTCCAGCACGCTTTCCTGGGTCAGCACTAGCGCCGGTTCGGCGTCTTCGAGCATCGCCGCGAGCCGTTCGGCCGGATAGGTCGGGTCCAGCGGCACATAGGCCGCGCCCGCCTTGAGCACCGCGAGCAGGCCGGCGATGAGGTCGTGCGAGCGCTCCATGCACAGGCCCACGCGCGCGCCCGGGCCGAGGTCTTGAGCGCGCAGGAACGCGGCGATGCGCGCGGCGCGGCGGTCGAGTTCGGCGTAGCTCCAGGTCTCGCCGTCGAACGCCAGCGCCGGCGCGTCGGGCTGGCGCCGCACCTGCTCCTCGAACAATTCATGCGCGCACAACGCGGGACGCGCGACCGCGACCGGCGCGCCGAGCGCGCGCACGCGCGCGGCTTCGGCGGCGGACATCGCCGGCAGCGCCGACAACGGCGCGTCCGGACGGGCGATGGCGGCGTCGAGCCAGTGGCACAACGCGTCGCCGAGGCGCTCGATGGTGTCGGCCTCGAACAGTTCGGCGGCGTAGAGCAAGGTCAGGTCGAAGCCGTCGCCGAGATCGCGCGCATGCAATTCCAGATCGAAACGCGATACGTCGGTGCCGGCGTCGAGGCCGCCGAGGCGCAGGCCCGGCAGATCGAGCCCGGCCAGTTCGTCCTGGTGCATGGTGAAGCTGATCTGGAACACCGGCGCGTGACCGAGACTGCGCGGCGGATTGACCGCTTCGACCACCAGATCGAACGGAATCGCCTGATGCGCCAGCGCGTCGAGCACGCTGGCGCGGGCCTGCGCGAGCAGGCCGTCGAAGTCCGCGGCGTCCTCGACCCGGGTGCGGATCGCCACGCTGTTGACGAAGCAACCGATCAAATTTTCGGTGGCCGGATGGGCGCGGCCGGAGACCGGCGAGCCGACCACGATGTCGCCCTCGCCGCTCCAGCGCGCCAGCACCGCGGCGAACGCCGCGTGCAGCAGCATGAACGGCGTCGCCGCGCGGGTGCGCGCGAGTTCGCGCAGGCGCGACGACAGGCCGGCGTCGAGCCGGCGGCTCACGCGTCCGCCGGAGAAATCGCGTTGCGCCGGATATGGCCGGTCCAGCGGCAGCGAATGCACCGGCGGCGCGCCGTCCAGGCGTTCGCGCCAATGCGCCAGGCCGCGCTGCAGGCGCGCTTCGTCGAGCACCTTGCGCTGCCACAGCGCGTAATCGCCGTACTGCACCGGCAGCGGCGCCAGCGCCGGCTCGCGGCCGGTCGCCGCGGCGGCGTAGCGTTCGGCGAACTCGGCCACCAGCAGCGCGCTGGAGCCGCCGTCGGAGGCGATGTGGTGCACGGTCAGCACCGCCACCCATTCGCGCTCGTCGACGCGGAACAGCGCGGCGCGCAGCAGCGCATCGGAGGACAGATCGAAGGCGCGCGCGACTTCGGCGCGCACGCGCTCGACCAACTGCGCCTCGCGCAGTTCCGCCGCGATGCCGCGCAGGTCTTCCACGCGCAGCGGCGCTTCGACGGACTCGGCGACCGCGCACTCGCCGTCGCCATGACCGGCGAGGAAACGGGTGCGCAACACTTCGTGACGCGCCAACAGGCCGTCGAGCGCGACCCGGCACGCGGCCGGGTCGAGCTCGCCGCTCAAGCGCAGCGCCGAGGCGATGTGGTACTGGCGGCTGCCGCCTTCGACCTGATCGAGGATCCACAAACGCTTTTGCGCGTGCGACATCGCCGGCGCGACACCCGGGGCGCGCGGAAGCAGTTCCACCCGCTCCTCGCCGAATTCGTCGACATGCGCGGCGAGCGTGCGCACGGTGGGATGCTCGAACACCGCGCGCAGCGCCACGCTCTTGCCCAGGCGGCGGCCGATGTCGGCGACCGCGCGGGTCGCCAGCAGCGAATGCCCGCCGAGGGCGAAGAAATCCTCGTCGATGCCGATGCGTTCGCGGCCCAGGATCGCGCACCAGGAGTCGTGCAGAGCGCGCTCGCTGTCGGTGCGCGGCGGCGCCTCGGTGGCAGCGCCGGCCGCGGCCGGGTTCCACGCCGGCAGCGCGGAGAGATCGCGCTTGCCGTTGCCGGTCAGCGGCATGCGCGCGATCCACACCACCGCTTCGGGGAGCATGTAGTGCGGCAGGTGCGCGGCCAACGCGGCGCGCAACGCCGCGTCGTCGAGCGCGGGCGCGCCGTCGGCGGACACCGCGTAGGCGATCAGCCGGCGCGCATCGCCCGCGCCGACCGCGACCGCGGCGGCGTCGAGCACGCCTGGCAGCGCGCTCAGGCGCGCTTCGATCTCGCCGGGTTCGACCCGGTAACCGCGGATCTTGAGTTGGGCGTCGCCGCGGCCGAGGTAGCGCAAACGGCCGTCCTCGCCCCAGCAGGCCAGATCGCCGCTGCGGTAACGGCGGCTGCCGTCGTCGGAGCGCAGGAAACCGCCCTGGTCGGCGCGGCCCAGATAGCCGTCGGCCAGCTGCGGCCCGGCGATGTGCAGATGCCCGCGCACGCCGGTCGGCACCGGTTCGCCGCATTCGTCGAGCACGTCGATGCGCAGGCCGGCGAACGGCCGGCCGATCGGTACGCCTTCTTCCGCCGGCGGTGCATCGCCCGGCGCGACGACGAAACTCGCGCAGCCGACGGTGGTTTCGGTCGGACCGTATTCGTTGACGAGGGTGGTGTTCGGCGCGACCCGCTCGCGGAAGCGGGTCAAGGTCGCGGTCGACAACGCTTCGCCGCCGACCACCACGCAATGCGCGGCGGTCGCGGGCGCCTGGGCCAGATGCGCCAGCGCGTCCAGATGCGCGGGCGTGAGCTTGAACAGCAACGGCTCGGCGCCGCCGAGCAGCGCGCATAGCGCATCTAGCGAGGCTTGCGCGTCGGCCGGCAGCAGTTGCACGGCGCGGCCGACGGCCAGCGGCAGAATCAGCGAAGTGACGGTGGCGTCGAAGGCCAGCGGCGTGGCGACGACGCCGGCACCGAAGCGCTCGGCGGCGTAGAGCGAACGCGCGCGGTCTAGATAGTGCGCCAGCGCGGAATGGCCGACCGCGACGCCCTTGGGGACGCCGGTCGAACCGGAGGTGTAGATGAGATACGCCAAGCCGGCATCGGTCGCGGCCGATGCCGGAAGGTCGCGGGGGTGCGACGCATCGAGCGCATCGAGCGCGATGGCGGCGGCGCCGGCCGGCAGCGCGACGCCGTCCAGCGCTTGCGCCCGCGCGGCCAACACCGCGCGCGGTTGCGCGTCGGCGAGAATCGCGCCGATCCGCGCCGGCGGCGCGGCGGGATCGAGCGGAACGTAGGCCGCGCCGACTTTCCACACGCCCAGCATCGCCGCCGGAACCCACGCATCGCGGTCGAGCAACAACGCCACGCGATCGCCCGCGCCCACGCCGGCGGCATGCAGCGCCGCGGCCACCGCGTCGGCGGCGCGGCCGAGTTCGGCGCGGCTCCAGCGCACCGCGCCGGCGATCACCGCGAGCGCGTCGGGACGTTCGCGCAGCTGCCGTTCGATCGCGGCCAGCGCCGGTTCCGGCTCGCCGGCGACCGGCTCGCCCGCGCCCAACGCGAGCATCGCTTCGCGCTGCGGCGGGGTCAGCAGCGGCAACGCCGCCACTTCGACGCGGTCGTCGGCGGCCATCGCCCGCAGCAAGCAAGCGAAGTGGCCGAGCCAGCGTTCGACCGTGGCGCGGTCGAACAGATCGCGCGCGTACACCAACTCGCCGGCGAAGCCTTCCGCGTCCTCGCTCAGCGCCAGCGCCAGATCGAACTGGGCGGTATGCCGCGGCGGCGCCAGCGCTTCCACTTGCAGCCCCTGCAGCTGCGGCAGCCGCGCGCCGGCGCCGGACACGGTCAGGCTGGCCTGGAACAGCGGCGAATGGCTGAGGCTGCGCTGCGGGCGCAGCGCGTCGACGATGTTCTCGAACGGAACGTTCTGGTGGGCGTAGCCTTCCAGGGTCAGTTCCTTGACCCGATGCAGCAGCTCGCCCACCGAGGGGCGCTCGTCGAGGCGCACATGCAGCGGCATGGTGTTGGCGAAGAAGCCGATCAGCGGCTCGACCTGCGCGCTCTGGCGATTGGCGACCGGGCAGCCGATCACCACCGAATCCTGTCCCGACAGACGCTGCAGCAACGCCGCCCAGCCGGCCAGCAGGACCATGAACGGCGTGGCGCGATGGCGCGCGGCCAATTCGCGCAGGGCCGCGCTGGTGTCGGCGTCGATGCGCACCGGCACGCGTTCGCCGGCATAGCTCTGGCGCGGCGGACGCACGCGGTCGGCCGGCAGTTCCAGCAGCGCGGGCGCGCCGGCCAGATGGGTTTTCCAATACTCGGTTTCGGCGAGCAAGCGCGCCTCGTCCAGGCGCTCGCGCTGCCATGCGGCGTAGTCTGCGTACTGGATCGGCGGCGGCGGCAGCGGATCGGCCTGGCCCGCCGCGGTGGCGGCGTAGATCGCGCCGAGTTCGCGCACCAGCACCGCGCTGGACCAACCGTCGGAGACGATGTGGTGCATCGTCACCGCCAGCACGTGCTCGTCCTCGCCGGTGCGCAGCAGGCGCAGGCGCAACGGCCCGGCCGCGGCGAGATCGAAAGGCTCGCGGCTTTCGGCTTCCAGGTGTTCCCACACCCGCGCCTGGGCGTCGCCGCCGCGCAGGTCGAACAGCGGCAGCGCCGGCGTCTGCGCCGGCAGCACCCGCTGCAGCGCCTCGCCGCCGTCGCCGCCGTCGACGAAGCACGTGCGCAGCGCCTGATGGCGCTCGACGATGCGCGCCAGGGTGCGGCGCAGCGCATCGAGGTCGAGTTCGCCGCGCAGGCGCAGCGCCGCGGCCACGTGATAGGCCGCGCTCGCGGCCGGATCGAGCTGATGCAGGAACCACAGCCGGCGCTGGGCGAACGACAGCGGCGCCGGATCCTGCGGCCGCGCGCGCGCCGCGATGGCCTCGCCGGCCGCGGCGGCGGCGTCCTCGCCGAGGAAGGCGATCAGCGCGTCGCGATTCTCGCGCAGCAACGCCACCGCGCGCGCGGAGAGATCGGCCGTGGCCGAACGGGTCTTGAGCCGGCCCTGGTCGAGGAAAGGAAACACACCCTCGGCGTTGAGCAACGCGACGATCTCGGCAACCCGCATCTCACCACTCCATTTCGATTTGCGTTGAGTCCGCCGCGCTGCCGGCGAGATTGCCGCTGCGGATGCGCTGGTCGTCGACCAGCCGCGCCAGCGAGCGCAGGTCCGGGCTTTCGAACAGGCGCCGCAGCGGCAATTCGATGCCGAACTCGCGCTGGACTTCGTTGATGACGCGCATGGCCAGCAGCGAATGCCCGCCGAGCGCGAAGAAATCCGCGCTGGCGCTGACCCGTTCCAGGCCCAGGGCGTCGCCCCAGATCCGTTCGAGCCGGCATTCGGTCGGGCCTTGCGGCGGGTCGTACGCCTGTCCGGCGTCGGCGGCCGGCGGTTCGGGCAGGCGCTTGCGGTCGAGCTTGCCGTTGCGCGACAGCGGCAGCGCGTCCATCGCCACGTACGCGGCGGGCTGCATGTAAGCCGGCAAACGTTGCGTAGCGATCGCGCGCAGCGTGTTCAGGCCGGCTTCGCCGCCCTCCCCCGCGACCCAGGCCACCAAGCGCGCGGCGTCGCCTTCGCCGTGCACGTCGACCGCGATCTCGCGCACATGCGGACGCAGCGCGGCTTCGATCTCGCCGAGTTCGATGCGGTAACCGCGCAGCTTGATCTGGCCGTCCATGCGGCCGAGGAAGTCCAGCGCACCTTGCGCGTTCCAGCGCACTCGGTCGCCGCTGCGGTACATCCGCTCGCCTTGTACGAACGGATCGGGCAAGAAGCGCTCGTGGGTTTTTCCGGCGTCGTTGAGATAACCGCGCGCCACGCCGGCGCCGGCGATGTAAAGCTCGCCCGCTACGCCGCGCGGCAGCAGCTCGCCGGATTCGCCCAACACGTACAGCCGGGTATTGCTCATCGGCCGACCGATGGGCAAGGTGCCCTCGCCCGCCAGCAAGGCTTCGTCCAGCGGTTGCCACGCGCAGCCGACCACGGTTTCGGTCGGGCCGTAGTGGTTGACCAGCCGTGCGTTCGGGAACTTGCCGCGCAACTGGCGCGCCAGCGAAGCCGGGAACGCCTCGCCGCCGATGACGAACGCATGCGCTGGGTCGCGCGGTGCGGTGTCGGCCAGTTGCAGCAGGCCTTGCACGTGCGACGGCGTCAGGCGCAACAGCCATGCGCCGTCGTCGCTGTCCAAGCGCCGCGACAGCGCCGGCAGCTCTTCGCCCGGCGGCAGCAGTTCGACGCAGCCGCCTTGCAACAGCGGCACATAGAGCGACGGCACGGTCAGATCGAAGGCGTGCGAAGTCGCGACCAACGAACCCGACAGACTTGCCTCGTAATAGCTTTCCTGAGCGAACGCGCAGTAGTCGCTCAAGCCCGAGTGATACACCTCGACGCCCTTCGGCTCACCGGTCGAACCGGAGGTGTACAACACGTAAGCGATGTCGTCGCCGTCGATCTCGATCCGCGGCGGCTCGGACGAATGTTCGCTCAGCCAATTCGGATCGACGCCGGCGCCATCGAGATAAATCGCCTCCGCGCCGCACAACGCCGACGGCGCCGAAGCGCTTTCGACCAGCACGAAGCCGATCCCCGCATCGGCGACGATCTTCGCCAACCGCTCCGGCCCTTGCTTGAGATCCAGCGGTACATACGCCGCGCCGCTCTTGAGCACCGCCAGCAACGCCACCGGCAAGGCCAGCGTGCGTTCCAGGCACAGCCCGACCCGATCCCCTCGGCCGATACCGGCCGCGATCAACCGCCGCGCCAGCCGGTTGGACACGCGCTGCAATTCGGCGTGGCTCAGGCTGCGAGCTCCCGCGCGCACGGCCGGCTTGTCGGCATGCGCTTGCGCCGCCACGGCGATGGCGTCCGGCAAGCTGCGCTCGCGGCCCTCGGCGCGTTGCGCGCCGGCGCCCAAGGCCAGCAGCCGCGCGCGTTCGTCCTCGCCGATCAGCGCGTACTCGCTCAGACGCCGGCGCGGATCGGCGGCGATCTGCGCGAGCAGCGAACGCCACGCCTCGGCCATGCGCCGCACCCGCTCGCGGCCGAACAAGTCCGGCGGATACAGCCAATCCAGCTCCAGCCCGGCCGCGGTTTCCTCAGCGCCGATCTGCAGGTCGAACTTCGCCAGCGGCGCGTCGTGTTCCTGGACCAGGATCTCCAGCCCGGGCGCGCGCAATTGCGCGCGCTCGTTGTTGCGCATGTTGAACAGGATCTGGAACAGCGGCGCGTGCAGCAGGCTGCGGGCCGGATTGAGTTCCTCCACCAGCAAATCGAACGGCGCCTCGGCGTGGCCGTAGGCAGCCAGATCGGTTTCGCGCACGCGCGCCAGCGCGGTCTCGAAATCCGGATCGCCCGACAAGTCGGTGCGCAGCACCAGGGTGTTGACGAAGAAACCGATCATCGGCTCCAGGTCGACGTGGCCGCGGCCGGCCACCGGCGTGCCCAGAACCAGATCGGTGCCGGCGCCGAAGCCCGCCAGCAACGCTGCCAGCGATGCGTGCAGCAGCATGAACACGCTGGCGTCGTGGCGCGTTGCGAGCGCGCGCAAGGCCTGCAGCGCGTCCACGTCCAGGCGGGTGCGGTAGCGCTCGCCGCCGGACGCGGCGCCGGGCGTGCGCGGCGCGTCCAGGCTCAGGCCATGAGTCGGCGGCGCGCCGTCCAACTGCGCGCGCCAATAGTCCAGCTGCGGGCGCAGCGCCGGGCCGGACAGGCGTCCGCGCTGCCACGCGGCGTAGTCGGCGTACTGCAAGCGCAGCGGCGGCAGCGTTTCGCCGGCGTACAAGGCCATGCACTCGCGCACCAGCACCGCGTAGGACCAGCCGTCGAACGCGATGTGGTGGGTGGTCAGCCACAGCACGTGTTCGTCGTCGGCGAGCGCGGCCAGGCGCGCGCGCAGCATCCGGTCCGCGCCCAGGTCGAACGGCCGCGCCGCTTCCTCGGCGGCGATGGTCAGGCAATGGCCGTCGCGGCTGGCCGGGTCGAGCCCGCGCAGATCGTCGACGGCGAAGTCGATCCCGTCGGCGGCGCCGATGCGCTGCACCGGTTCGCCGCCGTCCTCGCCGTAGGTGGTGCGCAGCACTTCGTGGCGCGCGACCACCGCGCGCAATGCGGCGTGAAGGCGCTGCGAATCCAGCGGCCCGCGCAGGCGCAGCGAACCGCTCATGTGATAAGCGGCGCTGCCCTGCAAGCGGTCGATGAACCACAGCCGCTGCTGCGAATACGACATCGGCAAGCGGCCCTCGCGCGGCGCCGCCTGCAGCGGCATCGGCGCGGGTTCCGCCGCGCTCGCCGCCGCGGGTTCGTCCAGCCATGCCGCCACGGCGGCCAGACTCGCGCGCTCGAACACCACGCGCACCGGCAGTTCGCGCCCGAGCCGCGCCGCGACCGCGCTGGTCATGCGCATCGCCAGCAGCGAGTGGCCGCCGAGTTCGAAGAAGCGGTCGTCGCGGCCGACCCGCTCGACGCCGAGCAATTCGCGCCAGATCCGCGCCAGTTCGCGCTCGGTCGCGGTCGCCGGTTCGGCATAGCCGCGATTGACCGCGGCTTCGTCGCCGCTCGCCGGCAGCACGCCGCGGTCGATCTTGCCGTTGGCGGTCAGCGGCAAGCGCGGCAGGCGCACGTAAGCGGCCGGCAGCATGTGCGCCGGCAACCGCGCCGACAGCCCGTCGTGCCAGCGCGCGGTCGCGTCTTCGCCGTTGTCCTGCGTCGCCACGTAAGCGACCAGACGGCCCTCGCCGGCCGCGTCGCGGCGCAGCAGCACCGCGACGGCGTCGATCCCGGGCGCGAGCGCCAACGCGGCTTCGATCTCGCCCAGCTCGATGCGATGGCCGCGCAGCTTGATCTGATCGTCGTCACGGCCGAGGTATTCGAGATCGCCGTCGGCGCGCCAGCGGCCGATGTCGCCGGTGCGGTAGAAGCGCGCGCCGTCGAGTTCGACGAAGCGTTCGGCGGTCAGTTCGTCGCGGCCCAGGTAGCCGCGCGCCAGCCCCGCACCGCCGATATGGATCTGGCCGCGCACGCCCGGCGGCACCGGCGCGCCGTGCGCGTCGAGCACGCGCAAGCGCACGTTGCCGAGCGCGCGGCCGATGTGCGGCGCGTCGGCGGCGTCGATGCGCGCGCAGGTGCTGTCGACCGTGCATTCGGTCGGGCCGTAGACGTTGAGCGCCAGCGCCTGCAGTCCCGCCAGCGCCTGCCACAGCCGCGGCGCGATCGCTTCGCCGCCGACCAGCCACACCCGCGGCCCGCCGTCGGCGATATCGGGCAAGCCCTCGGCGAGCAGCGTTTCCAACTGCGCCGGCGTGGTGTCGCACAAGTCGATGCGCTCCTCGCGCAGGAACTCGCGCAAGGCGCGGGCGTCGCTGCGCACCGCCGCCGGTACCACCACCACGGTGCGTCCCGACAGCCATTGCACCAAGCCCTGCACCGAGGCGTCGAACGACACGCCGGCATTGAGGGTGACTCGCGCTCCGGGCGGGCAATGCGCGCCGAAGCGGTCCTCCAGCGCGCGCCACAGATTGACCACGCTCGCGTGTTCGACCATCGCGCCCTTGGGCTGGCCGGTCGAACCGGAGGTGTAGATGACATAAGCCAAATGCCGCGGTTCGAGTTGCGGCACGTGCGGATCGTCTTCGCCGACGTCTTCGCCGCCGATGGTCAGCACCGGGCACGCGGCTTCGATGCCGCCGCCCTCTTCGTCCACCAGCAAGGCCACCGGCCGGCAATCGGCCAGCATGTAGGCCTGGCGCGACACCGGATAGGCCGGATCGATCGGCACGTAAGCCGCGCCGCTCTTGAGAATGCCGAGCAGGCCGATCAACAGCGGCAAGCCGCGCTCGGCGCGCAACGCGACCCGGTCGTCGGGCCGCACGCCCAGCGCCAGCAAGCGGTGAGCGACGCGGTTGGCGGCGCGGTTGAGCTGGTCGTAGCTCAGGCTGCGGCCTTCGAAACTCAGCGCCGGCGCGTGCGGCGTGCGCCGTACTTGGGCCTCGAACAAAGCCGGCACGGTCTCGGCCGGTACCGGCGAGCACGGCGCCGGTTCGCTCCAATCGCGCAGCTGCGCCGCTTCGGCCTCGCTCAGCCACGGCAGCCGCGCGACCTCGGTGCGCGGATCGGCCGCCATCGCCGCGAGCAGGCGCTGCAGATGGCCGGCCCAACGCTGCACGGTGGCAGCGTCGAACAGATCGCTGGCGAATTCCAGCGCGCCTTCCAGCGCGCCGTCGCGTTCGTTGAGCGCCAGCGACAGATCGAACTGGGTGCTCGCGCGCGCTTGCTCCTGCGGTTGCAGGCGCAACCCCGGCAAGGTCAGCTCGCGCTCGCCCGGAGTGTTGTTGAAGGCGAGCATCGACTGGAACAGCGGGCTGTGGCCGAGGCTGCGCTGCGGCCGCACCCGTTCGACCACTTGTTCGAACGGCACGTCCTGATGCGCGTACGCGTCCAGCGCCACCTGCCGGGCCCGCGCCAGCAGCGCCGCCGGGTCGGGCGCGCCGCCCAACGGGACGCGCAACGCCAGGGTGTTGACGAAGAATCCGGCCAAGCCTTCGAGTTCGGCGCGCGGGCGGTTGGCGACCGGCGTGCCGATCACCACGTCGTCCTGCCCGCTCAGGCGCGACAGCAACGCCGCCCAGCCAGCCAGTACGGCCATGAACAAGGTGGCGCCGTGGGCCGAGGCCCAACCGCGCAAGGCTTCGACCAGTTCGGGCTCCAGGCGCAGCGGCACGCTGGCGCCGCGGTAGCTCTGCACCGGCGGACGCGGGCGGTCGCCGGGCAATTCCAGCAGCGCCGGCGCGCCGGACAGTTGCGTCGCCCAGTAATCGAGACGGCGCTGCCAGGCTTCGCCGCTGGCTCGCTCGCGCTGCCATACCGCGTAATCGGCGTACTGGATCGGCAGCGCCGGCAAGCGCGCCGCGCGGTTCTCGCGCGCGGCGGCGTAAAGTTCGGCGAATTCGCGCACCAGCACCGGGATCGACCAGCCGTCGGAGACGATGTGATGCTGAGTCAGCAGCAGCACATGGGTCTGCGGATCGAGTTCGAGCAGGCGGCCGCGCGCCGGCGGACCGGCGGCGAGATCGAACGGCGCGGCCGCTTCCTCTGCGGCTTGCGCGGCGACGGCGGCTTCGCGCTCATCCTCGTCCAGGCCGGACAGATCGATCCGGCTCAACGCGAACGCGGCCGGCGCATCGACGATCAGTTCGGGCTCGCCGTCGCGCGGCGCGAACCGCGTGCGCAGGCTTTCGTGGCGCGCCGCGAGCGCGTCGAGCGCGGCTTGCAGCGCGTCGCGGTCGAGTTCGCCGTGCAGGCGCAGCGCGGCGGGAATGTGATACGCCGCGCCGGCGGCGCTGTCGAGCTGGGCCAGGAACCACAGCCGGCTCTGCGCGAGCGACAGCGGCAAGGGCCGCGAGCGGTCGGCCGGCGCGATCGGCGCTTCGTCGCTCACGCCGGCCTCGCCCAGGTACGCCGCCAACGCACGCGGCGTGGGGCGCGCGAACAACTCGCGCAGCGGCACCTCGCGCCCGAACCGGGTGCGCAGCCGCGCGACCGCTTGCACCGCGGTCAGCGAGTGGCCGCCGAGGGCGAAGAAATCGTCGTCGCGCGCTACCTCGGCGATGCCGAGCAGTTCGCCCCACAGCTCGGCGACGCCTTGCTCCAGCGCGCCCTGCGGCGGTTCGCCGACAGCGCGGGCCGCGCCGCGTTCCGGGGACGGCAGGCGCTTGCGGTCGAGCTTGCCGTTGCGCGACAGCGGCAGCGCGTCCATCGCCACGTACGCGGCGGGCTGCATGTAAGCCGGCAAACGTTGCGTAGCGATCGCGCGCAGCGCATTCAGGCCGGCTTCGCCGCCCTCGCCCGCGACCCAGGCCACCAGACGCGCGGCGTCGCCTTCGCCGTGCACACCGACCGCGATTTCGCGCACGTGCGGGCGCAACGCCGCTTCGATCTCACCGAGTTCGATGCGGTAACCGCGCAGCTTGATCTGGCCGTCCATGCGGCCGAGGAAGTCCAGCGTGCCCTGCGCGTTCCAGCGCACGCGGTCGCCGCTGCGGTACATGCGTTCGCCTTGCGCGAACGGATCGGGCAAGAAGCGCTCGTGGGTTTTGCCGGCGTCGTTGAGGTAGCCGCGCGCCACGCCGGCGCCGGCGATGTAAAGCTCGCCCGCTACGCCGCGCGGCAGCAGTTCGCCGGATTCGCCGAGTACGTACAGCCGCGTATTGCTCATCGGCCGGCCAATGGGCAAGGTGCCCTCGCCCGCCAGCAGCGCCTCGTCCAGCGGCTGCCACGCGCAACCGACTACGGTTTCGGTCGGGCCGTAATGATTGATCAGCCGTGCGCTCGGGAACTTAGCGCGCAGCTGGCGTGCGAGCGACGCCGGGAAGGCTTCGCCGCCGATGACGAACGCATGCGCTGGGTCTCGCGGCGCGATGTCGGCCAGTTGCAGCAGGCCTTGCACGTGCGACGGCGTCAGGCGCAACAGCCATGCGCCGTCGTCGCTGTCCAAGCGCCGCGACAACGCCGGCAGCTCTTCGCCCGGCGGCAGCAGTTCTACGCAGCCGCCTTGCAACAGCGGCACGTACAGCGACGGCACCGTCAGATCGAAAGCATGCGAGGTCGCGACCAAGGAACCCCACAGCGCCGAGTCGTAGTAACCCTCTTGCGCGAACGCGCAGTAGTCGCTCAAACCCGAGTGATAGACCTCGACGCCCTTCGGCTCGCCGGTCGAACCGGAGGTATACAACACGTAAGCGATGTCGTCGCCGGCGATCTCGACCGGCGGCGGTTCGGACGGATACTCGCTCAGCCACTCCGGATCGACGCCAGCGCCATCGAGGTAGATCGCGTCCACGCCGCCCAGCGCCGACGGCGCCGAAGCGCTTTCCACCAGCACGAAACCGATCCCCGCGTCGGCGACGATCTTCGCCAACCGCTCCGGCCCTTGCTTGAGATCCAGCGGCACGTAAGCCGCCCCGCTCTTGAGCACGGCTAGCAACGCCACCGGCAAAGCGAGCGTGCGCTCAAGGCACAGCCCGATCCGGTCGCCGCGCCCCACGCCCTGCTCGCCCAGCGCATGCGCCAAGCGATTGGCGTGCGCGGCCAGCGTCGCGTAGTCGGTGTCGACGCCGCTCGCGGTTTCGCGCAGCGCGACCGCGTGCGGCGTGCGCTCGGCCTGCGCCTGGAACATCTCGCCGAGATCCGCATTCGCGTCCCGCGCCGAATCCGCGCCGCGGCCCAGCGCCAACAGCGCGGCGCGTTCGTCCTCGGCCAGAGGCGATAGCGCATCGACCGCGGCGTCGCCGCCAGCGACCATCGCTTCGGCCAAACATTCGGCCATCCGCGCCAGATGCGCGGCCAAGGCCGGACCGTCGATGCCCTCGGTACTCAGCGAAGTCAGCCCGAAACCCACGCCGTAATCGTCCACCGACACTGTCAGCGGATAGTTGTTGCGCACCTCGCCGCCGGCGAAGCGCACGCCTTCGCCGATCGGCTGAGCGTCGGATTGCGCCAGATCCTCGCCGTGCTGGCGATAGTTCAGCAGCAAGGTGAACAACGGCGCGCCCGCGGCCACGCCGCTGCAACGCTGCGCCACCGCCAGCGACGCGTGCTCGTGAGCGAGCAGTTCGCCCAAGCGCGCACGGGTCTGCTCGACCGCGGCGGCGGCGCTGAGTCCGGCCAGATCCAGCCGCAGCGGCAAGGTGTTGATGAACAAACCGACGGTACGGCCGGCCTGGGCCATGCCTTGCAAGCGGCCGGTCAGGACGGTGCCGAACACCACGTCGCTGCGCCCGACATGCAGCGCCAGCACCCGCGCCCATGCGGCGTGGAACAGCACCGACGGCGCGGTGCTCGCCTGCGCGGCGGCGCGGCGGATCAGGGCCGAGGCGGATTCGCTCAGGCGCATCGACCACTGGCGGGTGGCGGCGCCGTCGTGGCGCACGTCGAGCACGCCGCCGATCGCGGTGGTGTCCTCGACCGAGCCGAGGCGTTCGCGGAAATAGCGCTCGTGCACGCTGGCCGGAACCGAGCGGCTGCGCGCGATGAAGTCGCGGTACGGCGCCGGCGGCGGCAGCGCCGGCGCGCCGGGCTCCAGCAACTCGCGCACTTCGCCGAGGATCACGCCCATCGCGACCGCGTCGTAGACCGCGTGATGCCACAGCACGGTCAGCGTCCACTCGCCGCGTTCGGGCGCGGCGTCGCGCCACAGCTGCAGCAGCGGCGCGCGGCGCAGATCCATGCGCACCGGACCGGGCACGCCGTCGATCAAGGGCAGCGCGACCTCGCGCTGCACCACTTGCACCGGTTGCTCCAGTTCTTCCCAGAACAGCGCGGTGCGCAGCACATCGTGGCGCGCCACCACCTGTTCCAACGCGGCGACGAAACGCCGCAAACGCTCCGGGTCGTCGAAAGTCAGCCCGACCCGCATGACGTACGGATCGGCCTCGTCCTCGCCGTGCAGCAGGTGGTGGAACAAGATGCCTTCTTGCAACGGCCCGAGCGGATAGATGTCCTGGACGTTGGCCGCGCCGCCGGGCACCGCCGCGACGATGCGGTCGATCTGCGCCTGCGACAGCGCCGCCAGCGGCAGCAGTTCGGGCGTGATCGCCGTGGCGCCGGCGACGATGAGGTTCGGCGGCACCTCGCGCGCGGTGCCGTGCGAGACCTGCGCGGCCAGATCGGCCAGCACCGGCGAGACGAACAGCGCGCGCACCGGCAAGTCGATGCCTTCGGCGGCGAGCCGCTCGATCATGCCGATGGCCAGCAGCGAATGGCCGCCGAGCTCGAAGAAGTTGTCGCGCCGGCCGACCCGTTCCAGCCCGAACAGTGCGGCCCAGGCGCGGGCGATGGCGGTTTCGACCGCGCCGAGCGGAGCTTCGTAATCGCGGCCGTCCAGATCGCCCGGCGCCGGCGCCGGCAGCGCCTTGCGGTCGATCTTGCCGTTGGCGGTCAGCGGCAGCGCGTCGAGCGCGACGAACGCCGCCGGCAGCATGTAATCGGGCAGCTTGGCGGCGAGCGCCTGGCGCCATTGCTGGGCGTCGCCTTCCGCGCCGGCCAGATACGCCACCAGACGGCGGCCCGCGCCTTCGTCCTCGCGCACCACCACCACCGCTTCGCGCGTGCCGGGCAACTGCTGCACCGCGGCCTCCACCTCGCCGAGTTCGATGCGGAATCCGCGCAGCTTGATCTGGCCGTCGTTGCGGCCGACGAACTCGATGCGGCCGTCGCTGCGCCAGCGGCCGAGATCGCCGCTGCGGTAGAGACGCTCGCCGTCGCCGAGCGGATCGGCGACGAATTTTTCGGCGGTCAGCTCGGGCCGGTTCAAGTAGCCGCGCGCGACGCCGGCGCCGCCGATCCGGATCTCGCCGATCACGCCGACCGGCGCCGGCAAGCCGTGATCGTCCACGATGCGGATCGTGGTGTTGCCGATGGGACGGCCGATCGGGATCGAGCGGCCGTTGACGTCGTCCGCCACGATTTCGTGGGTCGCGGCGAAAGTGGTGGTTTCGGTCGGACCGTAGCCGTTGATCAGGCGCCGCGGACGGTTCTCGCGCGCCAGCAACCGGGCGACGGTGCGCACGTCGAGCGCATCGCCGCCGATCAGCAGCTGATCGAGCTGGCCGAACGCCTCTTCCAACTCGTCGACATAGGCATTGAACAAACCGACGGTGAGCCACATCGCGGTGACGCCGGCCCGCTGGATCGACGCGGACAGCGCTTTGGGATCGAGCACCGTCTCCGGTTCGATCACCGCCACGCAGGCGCCGTTGAGCAACGCGCCCCACAGTTCCCAGGTCGAAGCGTCGAACGCGGGATTCGCGCAGTGCGCGACCACGTCGTGGTCGCCCAGCGGCGCGAAGCCGGCGTTGATCGCCAAGCGCAGCACCGCGCGGTTCTCGACCATCACGCCCTTCGGCGTGCCGGTGGAACCCGAGGTGTACATGACGTAAGCCAGATCGCAGGCGGCGGCGTCGAACTCCGGCGCCGCGTCCGACTGCTGCGACCACGCCCGCCAAGACAAGGGCAGCGCGTCGGCGACATCGCCGTCGGCCAGCACGGCGCGCGCGCCGCTGTCGGCGATCAACTCGGCCAAACGCTCCGCGGGCTGCTCCGGATCCAGCGGCACGTACGCCGCGCCGGCCTTGAGCACGCCCAGCGTCGCCACGACCAGATCGACGCTGCGCCGGCCGAGCAGCACCACCCGGTCCTCGCGTCCGATGCCGTGCGCGCGCAAGCCGTTGGCGATGCGGTTCGCGCGCCGGTCCAGCTCGGCGTAGGCGACTTCCTCCGTCGCGCTCCACAGCGCCGGCGCGTCGCCGCGCCGGGCCGCGCACGCGGCGAATTCGCGCGCGATGGTCGAATCGCCCGGATAATCGCGCGCGGTATCGTTGAAGCCGCGCGTCACCTGCTCCGATTCCTGCGCCGACAGCAGCGGCAAGGCCGCCACCGGACGCGCGCCGCTGTCGGGCAGCGCGGCCAGCAACCGCAGCCAATGCGACAACCAGCGGCGCAGCGTCGCCTCGTCGAACAAGTCGGTGGCGAACTCGAGCGTGCCGCATACCGAATCGCCGTCCTCGACCAGCAGCAGCGACAGATCGAACTGGCTGCTGGCGCGCGCGTGCCGATACGGCCGCACCCGCAATCCCGGCAGCGACAGCGCGCGACCGTGCGGCGTATTGTCCAGCGCCAACACGCTCTGGAACACCGGGCTGTGATCCAGCCCGCGCTCGGGATGCAAGCGTTCGACCACTTGATCGAACGGCACCTGCTGATGCGCGTAAGCCTCCAGCGCGGCGCTCTTGGCCCGCTGCAGCAGCGCCGCGGCGTCGGGCTCCGCGTCCAGCGACAGGCGCAGCGCCAGCGTGTTGACGAAGAAACCGGACAGGCTTTCCAACTCGGGCAGGGAGCGATTGGCGACCGGCGTTGCGATCACCACCTCGTCCTGCCCGCTCAGACGCGACAGCAGCGCCGACCAGCCGGCGAGCAAGGCCATGAACAGGCTCGCGCCGTTGCGCGCGGCCCAGCCGCGCAAGGCTTCGACCAAGGCCGGCTCGAGTTCGACCGGCACGCTGGCGCCGCGGTAGCTCTGCGCGGCCGGGCGCGGCCGGTCGCCGGGCAGATCCAGCAGCGCCGGCGCGCCGGCCAGCCGCTGCTCCCAATAATCGAGTTCGCGCCGCCACGCGTCGCCGCCGAGCTGCGCGCATTGCCAGGCGGCGTAGTCGGCGTACTGGATCGACAGCGGCGCCCACTGCGGCGCGCGGCCTTCGCGAGCCGCCGCATACGACTCGCTGAGTTCGCGCAGCAACACGCCTACCGACCAGCCGTCGGACACGATGTGGTGCTGAGTCAGCAGCAGCGCATGCCGGTCTTCGCCGAGCCACACCAGCCGGCCGCGCGCGAGCGGGCCGGCGGCCAGATCGAAGGGCGCGGACGCTTCTTCGTCCGCCTGCGCCGCCAACGCGGCCTCGCGTTCGCCTTCGGGCACGCCGGACAGATCGATCTGCGCCAGCGCGAAACCCGCGCCGGGCGCGTCGACGATCTGCACCGGCTCGCCGTCGCGCAGCGCGATGCGGGTGCGCAGGCTCTCGTGTCGATCCGACAACGCGTCCAGCGCGGTTTGCAGCGCGGCGACGTCCAGCGCGCCGTCGAGCCGCAACGCGGCGGGAATATGGTAGGCCGCGTCGGCGGCGTCGCCGAGCTGCGACAAGAACCACAACCGCCGCTGAGCCGGCGCCAGCGGCAAGGCGCCGGTGCGCGCGACCGGTTCGATCGCGACCTGCGCGGCGACGGCGGGCTGCGCCGACAACCAGTGAGCCAGCGCGGCGATGTTCGGATGCGCGAACACGGCGGCGACCGGAACCTGCTTGCGCAATTCGGAGGCGACGCGCGCGGCCAAGCGCGCGGCCAGCAGCGAGTGGCCGCCGAGCTCGAAGAAATCGTCGTGGACGCCGATGCGTTCGATCCGCAACAGTTCCGACCAGATCGCGGCCAGCGCGGTTTCGGCTGCGTCGCGCGGGGCGACGTAGTCCCGTACGGCGAGCGCCGAATCGTCCGGCGCAGGCAGCGCTTTGCGGTCGATCTTTCCGTTGACGGTCAGCGGCAACGCGTCGAGCGCGACGAACCCCGCGGGAATCATGTAATCGGGCAGTTTGGCGGCAAGCGTTCGGCGCCATTGCCCGGCGTCGCCTTCGCTGCCGACCAGATACGCGATCACACGGCGGCCCAAGGTCTCGTCTTCGCGCACCACCGCGACCGCTTCGCGCGTGCCGGGCAGTTGCTGCAACGCCGCTTCGATCTCGCCGAGTTCGATGCGGAAGCCGCGCAACTTGATCTGGCCGTCGTTGCGGCCCATGAATTCGATGCTTCCGTCGTTGCGCCAGCGACCGAGGTCGCCGCTGCGGTAGAAGCGTTCGTCGCCGCCGAGCGGATCGGCGACGAACTTCTCCGCGCTCAGCTCCGGACGGTCCAAGTAACCGCGGGCGACGCCCGCGCCGCCGATGAACAGCTCGCCGACGACGCCGACCGGAACCGGCTGGCCCTGCGCGTCGACGATGCGGATCGTGGTGTTGCCGATGGGCCGACCGATGGGAATCGAACGCCCGCTCAGATCGTCCGCGACGATGTCGTGGGTCGCGGCGAAGGTGGTGGTTTCGGTCGGGCCGTAACCGTTGATGAGACGGCGCGGACGGTGCTCGCGCGACAGCAGCTTGGCGACGGTGCGTACATCGAGCGCGTCGCCGCCGATCAGCAGTTGATCGAGTCGGCCGAACGCGTCTTCCAACTCGTCGACGTACGCATTGAACAGGCCGACGGTCAGCCACATCGCCGTGACGCCGGCCTGCTTGATCGACGCGGACAGCGCCTTGGGATCGAGCACCGTCGGCGCATCGATCACCGCCACGCACGCGCCATTGAGCAGCGCGCCCCACAGTTCCCAGGTCGAAGCGTCGAACGCGGGATTCGCGCAATGCGCGACCACATCGCCATCGCCCAGCGGCGCGAAGCCGCCGTTGACGGCCAGACGCAATACCGCGCTGTTCTCGACCATCACCCCCTTCGGCGTGCCGGTCGAGCCGGAGGTATACATGACGTAAGCCAGATCGCCGGCGGCGCCGTCGACGTCCGGCGCGACATCCGCATGCTCCGACCACGCCCGCCAAGACAACGGCAGCGCTCCGGCGAAGCCTTCGTCGGCCAAGACCACCCGCGCGCCGCTGTCGGCGATCAGTTCCGCCAGACGCTCCGCCGGTTGCTCCGGGTCCAGCGGCACGTACGCCGCCCCGGCCTTGAGCACGCCCAAGCTCGCAACGACCAGATCGGCGCTGCGCCGCCCGAGCAACGCCACTCGATCCTCGCGCCCGATTCCGCGCTCGCGCAGCCCGTTGGCGATGCGGTTCGCGCGCCGATCCAACTCGGCGTAACCGACTTCCTCGCCAGCGCTCCACAACGCCGCCGCATCGCCGCGCCGCGCCGCGCACGCTGCGAACTCGCGGGCGATCGTGGAATCGGCCGGATACGCCCGCGCGGTATCGTTGAACGTCTCCACCACCCGCGCGCGTTCCTCCGCCGACAGCAACGGCAGTTCCGCCAGCGCTCGCCCATCGTCTTGCGGCAGCGCTTCCAGCAAAGTGGAGAAGCACCCGAGCCAACGCCGCACGGTGGCTTCGTCGAACAGATCGCTCGCGTATTCCAGGCTGCCGCGCACCTCGCGCCCGTCGTCGCTCAAGGTCAGCGACAGGTCGAATTGCGTGGTAAGCCGCGTCTGCGCCAGCGGTTCCAGCCGCACGCCCGGCAACGACAGGCCGCGCTCGCCGGGAACGTTGTCCAGCGCCAGCAGGCATTGGAACACCGGGCTATGGGCGAGACTGCGCTGCGGCCGCACCCGTTCGACGACCTGCTCGAACGGCGCCTGCGGATGCGCGTAGGCGCCCAGCGCGGCGCGCTTGGCGCGCTCCAGCAGTTCGGCCGCGGTCGGTGCGCCGTCCAGTGCGATGCGCAACGCCAAGGTGTTGACGAAGAATCCGCTGACGCCTTCCAGCTCGGCGCGCGAACGGTTGGCGACCGGCGTGCCGATCACCACCTCGTCCTGTCCGCTCAAGCGCGACAGCAAGGCCGACCAGCCCGCCAACAGCGCCATGAACACGCTGGCGCCATGGCCGGACGCCCATTGGCGCAGGCGTTCGATCAGTGCTGGATCGAAGCCGACCTCGATGCTGGCGCCGCGATGGCTCTGCACCGCCGGGCGCGGGCGATCGGCCGGCAGTTCCAGCAGCGCCGGCGCGCCGGACAAGCGTTCGGCCCAGTAATCGAGTTCGCGTTGCCACGCGTCGCCGCCGGCTTGCGCGCATTGCCAAGCCGCGTAGTCGGCGTACTGGATCGGCAGCGGCGCCAGCCGCGCCTCTCGGCGCTCGCGCGCGGCGGCGTACAACTCGCCCAGCTCGCGCACCAGCACGCCTACCGACCAGCCGTCGGAAATCAGATGGTGCTGGGTCAGCAGCAACACATGCCGGCGTTCGCCGAGCCTGAGCAAACGGCCGCGCGCCAGCGGGCCGGCGGCGAGATCGAACGGCGCGGCGGCTTCCGCGTCGGCCTGCGCGCTCGCGGCGGCGTCGCGTTCGGCGTCGTCCAGGCCGCTGAGGTCGATCTTGGCCAGCGCGAAGCCCGCGCCGGGCGCGTCCACGATCTGAACCGGTTCGCCGTCTTCGGCCGCGAAGCGCGTGCGCAGGCTTTCGTGCCGCGCGGCCAACGCATCCAGCGCGGCCTGCAGGGCGTCGGCGTCGAGTTCGCCGTCCAGGCGCAGCGCGGTCGGCATGTGGTACGCCGCCGCGGCCGCGCCGCCGAGTTGGGCCAGAAACCACAGCCGGCGCTGGGCCGGCGCCAACGGCAACGGCCGGCCGTCGCGCGCGAGCGGCGCGATGGGCTCGTGCTGCGCCGCCTCGGCCTGCGCCGCGCGGCGCTTGCGGTTGAGCAGGATCGATTCGATCAGGCGCTGGCGTTGGTCGGCGGATTCAGTCATCGACCGCTTCCTTGCTCAGAAGGTCCAACAATTCGGCTTCGCTGAGCCCGGCCAGTTCGTCGCGCATGGCCTGCATGTCGGCCGCGTCCAGCGCCGCCGCCTGCGCCGCGGCGATGCGCGCGGCCGCCCGATGCAGCACCGGCGCGTCGAACAATTCGGCCAGCGGCAAGTCCACGGCGAAGGCCGCGCGCAGGCGCGGCGGCAGTTGCATCGCCAACAGCGAGTGGCCGCCGAGTTCGAAGAAGTTGTCGTCGCGGCCGATCCGCGGCGTACCGAGCAGTTCGCTCCACAGCGCGGCCAGACCGATTTCGATCTCGCCGCGCGGCGCGCGGTACTCGCGCGCGCTGTCGAACGCGGGTGCCGGCAGCGCGGCGCGGTCGAGCTTGCCGTTGGGCGTGAGCGGCAGCGCGTCGAGCCGCACGAACGCGGCCGGCACCATGTGCGCCGGCAGTTGGGCGGCCAGCGCTTCGCGCAAGGTATCGACGGCGAACGCGGCATCGGCGCGCGTCACCAAGTAAGCCACCAGCCGGCGCTGCTCGGCGTCCTCGCCGTGGGCGATCACCGCCGCCGCGGCGACGCCGTCGATGCGGCCGAGCGCGGCCTCGATTTCGCCCGGCTCGATGCGGAAGCCGCGGATCTTGACCTGATGGTCGCTGCGGCCGAGATAAACGATGTCGCCTGCGCTGGTCCAGCGACCGAGATCGCCGGTGCGGTAGCAGCGGCCGCCGGCGCGGAACGGATCGGCGCCGAAACGCTCGGCGGTGAGGTCGTCGCGGCCCAAATAGCCGCGCGCCACGCCGGCGCCGCCGATGCAGATTTCGCCGGCGATGCCGATCGGCGCGGGCTGGCCGGCGCGGTCGAGGATGTAGACGCGGGTGTTGTCGATCGGTCGGCCGATATGCGCGGGGAACGCTTGTCCGCGCTCGATCCGCACGCCGGTCGAATACGTGGTGGTTTCGGTCGGGCCGTACAGGTTGTGCACCGCCTGCGCGGCGGTCTGGGCGAACACGCGCTCCACCAACGCCGCGCGCAGCGGTTCGCCGGCGAGGTTGATGCGGCGCGCGGCGGCGGGCACGGCCTGCGCCTGCAGCAGCGCCGACATCGCCGAGGGCACGGTGTTGATGAGTTCCACCGGCCCGCTCGGCGGATCGAGTGCGTCGCGCACGATCTCCACGGTGCCGCCCGCGGCCAAGGTGGCGAAGATCTCGTAGACGGCGAGGTCGAAGCTGATCGAGGTCGCGAACAAGGTGCGCGCCAACCCGTCGGCGCCGGCGTCGCGCAAGGCCCAGGCGACGAAGTTGCTGGCGTTGCCGTGCTCGATCATCACGCCCTTGGGCTGACCGGTCGAGCCGGAGGTGTAGATGACATAGGCCAGCGAATCGGCGGACAGCGCCAACGGCGGCAACGCCGGTTCGTGCTCCAGCGTGGCATCGTCGATGTCGAGCCAGACCGCGCCGTCGGCCGGCAAGGTCGCGGCCAGCGCGGCGGTGGCGATGCGCGCGCGCGCGCCGCAGTCGCGCAGCACCGCGGCGAGGCGCTCACGCGGATAGGCCGGATCCAGCGGCACGTAGGCGGCGCCGGCCTTGAGCGCGCCGAGCGCGGCCGCGACCAAGCCCGCGCCGCGCGGCAAATGCAGCGCGACCCGGTCCTGCGGCGCCACGCCGAGCCGGCGCAGGCGCGCGGCGATCGCGTCGGAACGGCGGTCGAGTTCGGCGTACTGGATTTCGGCGCCGCGCTCGCGCAGCGCCACCGCCCGCGGGCGCTCGCGCGCGCTGCGCACGAACCACTCGTGCAGCAAGCTCGGCCCGGTTTGGGCGACGTCGGTGGCGTTGAAGCCCTCGATCACCCGTTCGCGCTCGCCGGCGCTGAGCAGCGGCAGCGCGCGCACGGGCGTGCGCGCGTCGGCCAGCATCGCCCGCAGCACGGTCTCGAAGTTGGCGGTCAGCCGGGCCGCGGCGGCGGCGTCCAGGCGGGTCTCGTCGTGGACGAAATCGCAACGCAGGCCCTGCTCGAACTCGATTGCGTGCAAGGCCAGCGGTTGCCGGTCGAGCGCGACGCGCTGCTGGATCGGGAACGCGCTCAGACCGATGCGGCCCCAATGCGCCAGCACCCGCCCTTCGCTGGCGGGGTTCCACAATTCGGCCAGCGGGCCGGCTTCGCGCGCGTTCTGGAACACCACGCTGGCCTGGAACGGCGCGCGCTCGAAACCGAGACGGCGGATCAGCGCCGAGATCGGATAGTCCTGGTGGCGCAGGCCGCGGCGCAGCGCGGCGCGCGCTTGCTCCAACGCATCGGCGACCGTGGTTTCGGCGCCGAAATCGGCGCGCAAGGACAGCACGTTGACGAAGTCGCCGGCGAGGCCGCGCCACGCCGCGCGGCCGCGGCACGGCACGGGCGCACCAACCACCACCGCATCGTGGCCGCCGTAGCGGTGCAACAGAATCTGCAGCGCCGCCAGCAGCACGCAGAACACGCTGCCGCGGCTGCGCGACGCCAGCTCGCGCACTTGCGCGGTGGTCGCCGCGTCCAGCACGAAGGTGTGGGCGCGCTGGCCGGGCGGTTCGTCGCCGTGTGCGGCCGCGGCTTCGAGCGCGGGCCATTCCTGCAACGCGGGCTCGGCCGGCAGCGCGTCGCGCCAGTACTCGAACTGGCGTTCGCCGGACTCGCCGGCAAGCCATTGCTGCTGCCACGACACGTAGTCGCGGTAGTCGCCGGCCGGCGGTTGCGGCGCGCGCCCGTCGAGCTCGGCGGCGAGTTCGTCGAGCAGGCGCCAATAGGCCCAGCCGTCGCAGATCAAATGATCCAGCGCCAGCAGCAACACCGCGCTGCCGTCGCCGCGCGAGTAGAGATGCGCGCGCAGCAGCGGCTCGTCGTCGCCGAAGGCGCGGCACGCATCGGCGCCGACGCGCTGGCGCAGCGCCGGCGCGTCCAAGGATTCCGCCGGGATCGTCCGCAGCGTTCCGCGCCACGCCGGCAAAACGCATTGTTCGAGCCGGCCGTCGTCGCTCTGGCGGATGCGCGCGCGCAGCATCGGATGCCGCGCCACGACCGCGTCGAACGCCGCCGCCAGCGCTTCATCGTCGCGCCCGCCGTCGAGCGCGGCGACGAAAACATTGTTGTGGTCGCCGCGCGCGGCCGGCGTCAGCCGGTATTGGAACCAGCGCGCCTGCTGCCCCTGCGAAAGAGGAAACCACTGCATACCTCCCGTCCCCGCTTCCACTTGCGCTCCTGTGTCCGCTTCTATGCGGCGTTGCGACGGTTCGATGCTTCGATCAGGCCAGATCCACGGCGGCGGCGGCCGGCGCGGACGCCGGCAGGGTCGCGACCCGCTGCGGCGAGACGCCGGCGACGACGCCCTCGGCCATCGTCACCACCCGGTCGGCCGCGGCGAAGTAGCGGTCGTCGTGGGAAATGGCCACCACCGCCTTGCCGCGCGCCTTCAGCGCCGGCAGGATTTCGCCGTAGAACACCGCCTTGAACGCGGGATCCTGATCGGCCGCCCACTCGTCGAACACGTACAGCAAGGCGTCTTCGAGGAAGGCCACCAGCAGCGCGAGGCGCCGGCGCTGGCCGTCGGACAGCGACAGCGTGCTGAAGCGGCCGTCGGCGAAACGCACCTTGCCGGACAGGCCCAGCAGTTCCAGATAACGCTCGATCTCGGCGCGGGCGGCCTCGCCGTCGACGCCGAGCGGGCGGTCGAACAGGTAGTAGTCCGAGTAGATCGCGGCGATGCCGCGGCGGAAGCCGCTGATGGTGCTGGCGTCGGCTGCGACGCCGTCGAACGTCACTCGGCCGGAGTCGGCGCGGTAATGCAGAGTCAGCAGCTTGGCCAGGGTCGACTTGCCCGAACCGTTGCCGCCGACGATGAACACGATCTCGCCGCGCTCGATCTCCAGATCGATCGGCCCGATATGGAAACCGGCTTCGCCGTCGCGGCCCGGATAACGGTAACCCGCCGCCTCCAGGCGCATGCGCTGCCATTCGCGGCGCGGCGCGCCGTCGTCCTCGACCTCTTCGTGGGCGAGTTGGCCGAACAATTGATCGACCTTGCGCTGCGCCACCCGCGCCATGCTCAGCTGCGGCACGAAGTTCAGCAGCGCCGCCACCGGCGCGGTCACGTACAGCAGCGCCATGATGACGCCGGCCAGCACCGCCGGGCCCATCGAATGGTAGTTGACGTAGACGAAGGCGATCGCGCCGATCACGAACAGCACGATCAGATTGCCGTAGTTCTGTGCCACCGACATCACGCTCATGCCGGTCTTGGCGGTCTCGCGCACCAGCCGCTCGTTCAGCGCGAGCACGTTGTCGGCGTAGTCGCGGCGCTTGTCGGAGTTGAGCTTGAGTTCCTTGGCGCCGTGGACGAGCCCGCGGATGCCTTCGTGCAGATGGTCGAGATGGCCGCGCGCGCGGATCAGGTAGCGCCGCGCCAGCATCATCGGCAACTGATAGGTGACCACGCCGAAAGCGATGCAGCCGAGCACGAACCAGAACACGCTCGGGCTGAGGAACAGCAGGAAGCCGAGCACGCCGGCGAGCGTCACCGCGTTGGTCAGCAGATCCGGCAGCAGCCGCGCGCCGGCGACGATGACCGGCACGTCGGCGGTGATCGAGGCCACCAGCCGGGCCAGACCGACCCGTTCAAGTTCGGCCACCGGCGCCTGCGAAATGCGCTGGTACATGCGCGTGCGCAGGTCGGTGGTCACGTCGAGCGCCACCCGCGACAGGATCACCTGCGAAGCCGTGCGCGCGAACAGGATGAACAGACAGTTGGCGACGAACAGCAAGGCGAAGCGGTAATGCGAGACCTGCCAGCCGAACAGGGTGACGGTTTCCGGCTCGGTGGTGGCGAAGCTGGCCGCGCCCGGGTCGAGCACGTTCATCACCAGCGGGATCACCAGGGTGTAGCTGATGCCGGCCAAGGTGCCCAGCAGCATCGCCACGAACACTTTGTTGGGCGCGCGTTGCGAGAACGAAGACAGGATGCTCATTGCGCGCGCGCTCCCGGGTTGGCGGCCGCGCCGGACGCGGGCGCCGGCGATGCCGGCGGCGCCGGCTGCAACTGCGTGCGCGTCGCGCCGGCGGCGGCCATGTCGGCGTAACGCACGTCGCGGAAGTCCTCGACCATGTCGTCGAAATGGCGGCTGAGCACGTTGCCGGACTGGCCGGTCGAGTTCATCTGCACGTGCGCGGTCTTGCCCGGCGCCAGCGCGACGATCTGGCGGAAGCCCGCGCCGAAGGTCTGCTCGTAGCTGCCGCGTTCGCCGAGCGCGTAGTCGGCGACGTTGAGCGTGTCCGGCGAGCCGCCGTTGCCGATGCGGCGCTCGAACCAGCTGCGCAGCACGTTGACGCTGCTGAAGGGCGCGTGCCGGTAGACGGTCTGGTGCACCTCGCCCCAGGCCCAGTCGTCGACATCGTCGCCGGCCATCTTGCGCAGTTCGCGCACCGCGTCGTCGAGCGCGGCGTCGACCACCAGGTCGCAATCGGTCGGCTGGCTGTTCTCGCGGTCGCGGCACCATTGGCCGGAGCGGCCGGACAGCATCGCGATCACCGTGTCCGGATCGACCGCATCGGCCATGCCCTGCAAGGCGCGGTTCTGGCGCGAGCGGTTCCAATAGCCTTCCAGCGCGCCGCCGACCAGACGCCGCTTGAGATGGCGCAGCCACGCGTTGAACACGGTCGCGGCGCGGCTGTCCCGGTCCATGCGGCCGTCCCACTTGCGCAGGTCTTCGTAGACGCGGTGCTGATACGGATTGTTGGGTTCGTGGCGCAGCAGCACCTTGAGCAGGCGCCGCGCGGATTCGCTGTGCTGGTCGGCCTGCATGCGCTGCATCAGCGCCAGATCGACCGGCTGCTTGGCCGCGACCGCCGCGTCGATCAGCTGCGCGATGCGCTCGACGCGGGTCGGCGGCGCCCAGTCGTGGGAGATCAGATGGGCGTAGCCCGGCGGCGTCGGGTCGTTGTTGGCCGAGGCGACAAAGCCCGACGGCGGATCGTAGACGCGCGGCATCTGCGCATGCGGCAGGCTGCCGGTCCAGGCGTATTCGTCGGTCCAGCCCGGCACCGGCGCGCCGCCGTCGCCGGCCGCGCGCAGCGGAATGCGGCCCGCGGCGAGGTGACCGACATGGCCGCCGCGATCGGCGTAGAGCAGATTCAGCGCGGGCGCGACCAGATAACCGGCGGCGGCGTCGAATTCGTTCCAATCGCCGGCGTAGCCCAGGCGATAGAACGCTTCGTACGAGGTGTCGTCCGCGTCCAGCGCGGTCCAGCGCAGCGCCGCGGGTTGCTCGAACACCTGGAACATGTCGTTGATGACCGGCCCGTGGCGGGTCGAGCGCACGGCCACGCGCAGCGGCTTGATCGGCGCGTTGAGGAAGGTCGGGAAGCTCTGGCGCACCTGGATCGATTCCACCCGCTGCTCGAACGGCAGCCACTGGCCGTCGGCGAGATAGCGCGAGGCGTCGTCGGGCTTGACCTGTTCCAGGTAGACGTCCTGCGCGTCGGCCATGAGGTTGGTGCCGCCCCAGGCGATCTTGGCGTTGCGCCCGAACACCACCAGCGGCAGGCCGACCAAGGTCGCGCCGGACACGTCGAGGCGGTCGCCCTTGAGCGAAGCCATGTACCACAGCGACGGCATCTGCAGGCCCATATGCGGGTCGTTGGCGAGCAGCGTGGAACCGTCGCCGGTGAGCTTGGCCGACACCGCCCACGCGTTGCTGCCGACGTAACGGCCGTTGAGGCCGGTGCGCTGTTCGAGCGCGGCGTGGAAGTCGGCCATGCGCGCATAGCCTTCGATCGCCGCGGGCGTGGCCGGCGCGGCGCCGGCGATCGGGCTCGCGGCGGCGTGCGGGAACAGCGTGCGCAGACGCACCGGGTCGAGGGTCTGCGCGGCGAGCATGCGTTCGATCTCGCGGCGGTAGTTGCCGCCCAGATCCAGCGCGAACACCTTCGACCACGCCAGCGAGTCGTACACGCTCCAGCGTTCGGGCACGACGCCCAGCGCGAGGAATTCCGCCGGCAGCGCCGGCTTGGAATCGAGCCAGGCGTTGATGCCGTCGGCGTAAGCCTGCAGCGAGGCTTGCGCCTGCGGGCTCAGCGCGGTCCAGGCTTGGCGCGCGGACGCGGACAGCCCCAGCGTGCGGAACCAGATGTCCTGCTGCACGGTTTCCTTGCCGAGCACTTCGCTGAGCCGGCCCTGGGCCATGCGCCGCTGCAGTTCGAGCTGCCACAGCCGGTCCTGCGCGTGCAGGTAGCCGATCAGGAAATACGCGTCGCGGTCGCTATGCGCGACCACTCGCGGTACGCCGCGCGCATCGCGCTCGACGCTGGCCGGCGCCTGCAATCCGGGCACGGCGATGCGTTCGGCCGACGGTGGCAGGCTGTCGCGCAGATGCCACCAGCCAACGGCGGCGGCGACTACTGCCGGAACCACCACGAACCCCAAAATGCGCGCCAGCAATGGCTGCCTGCGAAACATTGAACTTCCTGTTCCATACGCGCAGAAGCAAGAGACACATCTGAACGCACACACGCCGGCACACTACCGACACTGCACAGCCAGCGATCTGTCGATCCCACGAACTCGATTCAATGACAGGGCGGCCACATCGCACCACCCCTTCCCCGTGCCAAATATCGAACTGCTACATGCTGTAAAGATGCTTTCAGAAAACCTTCAGCTTTTCAAGATTGCGCGAGGTGACGGCGCGCTTAATTTTATGAACGAAAAGGGCCGGTTTTCCAGGGAAAAACCCGAAATGCGCGACAGTCGACAAAACTAATTTGTGATTGATTTCATGTACTGATCAACGCAAGTACGACGCGCATGCGGCCACGCGGAATCCACAAATTCCATTCGTCAGCGTATTCAAATTCGTGTATAGGGCGCGGGTCGCGACGGCTCAGCCGCGACCTTGCGGACGCAGTCGCGCGAACAGTCCGGCGAACCGCCCCGCCCCGCCCTTGCCCGCATCCTTCGCGGCGGCGCGTTGAGCCCGGCGCTCGCGCTTTTGCGCCTTGCGCTGGCTGCGGTCGTGCAGCCACAGATAGATCGCCGGCGTGCTCAGCAGGGTGAGCAACTGCGAGACGATCAGGCCGCCGAGGATGGCGATGCCGAGCGGCTGGCGCATCTCCGAACCGACGCCGAAGCCGATCGCCAGCGGCAGAGCCGCGCCCATCGCCGCCAGCGTGGTCATGGTGATCGGCCGGAACCGCACCAATGCGGCCTCGGTGATCGCCGCGACCGGATCCATGCCGTGCTCGCGTTCGGCGACCAAGGCGAAGTCGACCATCATGATCGCGTTCTTCTTGACGATGCCGATCAGCATCAGCACCGCGATCACCGACATCATCGTCAGCTGGGTCTGGGTGACCAGCATCGCCAGGAACGCGCCCATGCCGGCCGCGGGCAGCGTCGACAGGATCACCAGCGGGTGGAACAGGCTGTTGTAGAGCATGCCCAGCAGCACGTACATCAGCACGATCACCGCGATCAGCATGATCGCCGCGCCAGTGACCGCTTCCATGAGCTTTTGGTTGTTGCCCGAGTACGCGTCCTGCACGCCCGGCGGCAGCGGCGTGCGCGCGATCAGATCGTCGACCACGCGGATGCCCTCGACCTGGCTCACGCCCTGGGCGACGTTGTAGCTGACCGTGGCCGATTCGAGCTGGTTGTAGTGCATCACGCTGGTCGGGGTGATCGACGGCGCGATCGTCGCGAACGCCGACAGCGGCACCATGGTGCCGGTACCGCTGCGCACGTAGGTGTCGAGCAGCTGCTGCGGGCCCGATCCGCGCGCGCGCGCCGAGCCGAGCACGACCCGGTACTGATTGATGTCGGAATAGATCAGCGACACCGGACGCTGGCCGAAGGCGTTGTAGAGCGCGTCGTCGACGTCGGCCATCGACAGGCCCAGGCGCGCGGCGGCCTGACGGTCGACGTTGATCGCCTGCTGCTTGCCGACCCCGTCGAAGCTGGTGCCGACATCGCGCAGCTGCGGCAAGGCGCGCATGCGCTGGGCCAGCTTCAAGGTGGTGTCCTGCAGGTTGCCGCCGGTCGAGCTGGTGAGCTGCAGCTGGTACTGCCCGCCGCTGGAGCGGGTATCGCCGCCGCCGCCGAAGAACTGCACCGAAGTCATCACCACTTCGACATCGGACAGATTCTTGTACTGCTCGTTGAGCCGGGCGATCACCTCGGCGACGGTGGCGCGGCGCTCCTGGGCCGGACGCAGGTCGACGAACAGGCTGGCGGTGGCGCCGCCGGTCTCGCCGAAGCCGTTGCCGCCGAGCACCGTGGTCACGTCGGCCACGGCCGGATCGGCCTGCAGGGTCGCGGCGACCTGGCGCACGCGGCCGGCGAAACGCTCGGGCGAGACGTTGGCGTCGGTCTTGACCATCGCCTGCATCATGCCGAGGTCTTCTTCCGGCATGACCCCGCCGCCGGCGGTCATCGCCACCGCCGCGGCCAGCGCGCCGGTCAGCACGATCAGGCTGATCGGTTGCCAGCGCATCAGCCGGCGGTGGCGCATCGACCAGGTCAGCATGTGCCGGTACCGCTCCAGCACCGCGTCGTCCAACCGGTGCAGGCGCCGCTCCAGGCGGGCGAAGAATCCCGGATCGGACGCGGCCGGCGTCGGATCGTGGCGCAGGTACTTGCCGCACAGCGCCGGGGTCACCGTCAGCGAGACCACGGCGCTGACCACGATGGCCACCACCAAGGTCACCGAGAACTCGCGCACCAAGGTCACGAAGATGTTGTTGCCGAACACCATCGGCGCGAACACCGCGACCAGCGACAAGGTGATCGAGACCACGGTGAAGCCGATCTCGCGGGTGCCGTTGAGCGCGGCCTCCAGCGGTTTCTGGCCCAGCTCCATGTGCCGGACCACGTTCTCGATCACCACGATGGCGTCGTCGACGACGAAGCCGATCGCCAGCACCAGCGCGATCAGCGACAAGGTGTTGAGCGAGAAATCCATGAAGTACATGGCGATGAAGGCGCCGGCCAGCGACAGCGGCACGCTCGCCATCGCGATCAGGGTCGGGCCGACCCGGCGCAGGAACAGCAGCATCACCAGCGCGACCATGGCCACGCTGACCAGCAAGGTGAACTCGACTTCGTGCAGGCCGGCCTTGGTGGTCTGGGTGAGGTCGAAGATCGGGTGGATCGCGACGTCGGCCGGAACGATCCGGCGCAGGCCCGGCAGCGCGGCGCGGATCGCCTCCACCGTCGCCACCGAATTGGCGTCGGCGCGCTTGCTGATCTGCATGACCACGGTGCGCTCGCCGTTGTACCAGGCGCCCTGGTACTCGTCCTCCTGGCCCTCGTACACCCGCGCCACGTCGGACAGGCGGATCGGCGCGCGATCGCGCACCGCGATCACCAGCCCGGCGAAGTCCGGCGCGGTGCGCAGCGACGCGTTGGTGATCAGCAGCAGTTGCTGCGGGCCGTCGCTGATCGTGCCCAGCGCCGAGGTGACGTTGGCCGCGGCCAGCGCATTGCGCACTTCGTTGGCGGTCAGGCCCTTGGCCGCGAGCGCGCGGTCGTCGAGCTCCACCCGCACCGCCCGCGGCGAACCGCCGGACAGCTGCACCGTCGCCACGCCTTCCACCCGCGCCACCACCGGCTTGGCCAGGCTGTCGGCGACTTCGTAAAGCTGATCGGAGGACATCGACGAGGACGTCAGCGTGACCAGCAGCACCGGCAACTGCGCGGTGTCGAACTTGAAGTACTGCGGCGGCGCCGGCATGCCGGCGGGCAGGTCCGACATCGAGGCGTTGATCGCCGCCTGCACGTCGCGCGCGGCCGAGTCGGCGTTGATGCCGAACTCGAACAGGATCTGCACCTGCGCGCTGTTCTCGTTGGCGATGCCGACCATCTGCTTGACCCCGGGGATGCGCCCCAGGTGCCGCTCCAGCGGCGTCAGCACGGTGTTGCCCATGGTCTGGGCGCTGGCGCCGGGCATCTGCGCCATCACCGCCACCGCCGGCAGGTCCATCGACGGCAGCGCGGCCACGCCGAGCATGAGGTAGGACCACAGGCCGGCCAGGATCAGGCCCAGCCCCATCAGCGAGGCGCCGATCGGCCGGCGGATGACCGGGGCGAACAGGTTCATGCGCCCCGCCCGGCGCGCGCCGCGAGGGACCGGCTCATGCCGTCGCCGCCGGCGCGTGGCCGCCGCGCGCCGCGCGCGCTTCGCGCCGGCGCCGCAGCCAATCCTGATAGCGCTCCATATACAGGTAGATCACCGGCGTGGTGTACAGCGTCACCAGCTGCGACAGCAGCAGGCCGCCGACGATCGACAGGCCCAGCGGCCGGCGCAGTTCCGAACCGATGCCGGTGCCCAGCGCCAGCGGCAGCGCGCCGAGCAACGCCGCCAGCGTGGTCATCATGATCGGGCGGAAACGCAGCAGGCAGGCGCGGCGGATCGCCTCGTGCGCGCTCGCGCCGGCGCGCTGCGCCTCGATCGCGAAGTCGACCATCATGATGCCGTTCTTCTTGACGATGCCGATCAGCAGCACGATGCCGACGATGCCGTCCACCGACAGGCTCAGCCCGCACACCATCAGCGCCAGCAGCGCGCCGACGCCGGCCGGCGGCAGGGTCGAAATGATCGTGATCGGATGGATGTAGCTCTCGTACAGCACGCCCAGCACGATGTAGATCACCACCAGCGAGGCCAGCAGCAGCCACACCACATCGGTCTGGCTGCCGGCGAATTCGGCGGCCTTGCCGACGAACTGGCCGTGCACCTGCAGCGGCAGGCCGAGCGTGTCGCGGGTCTGCTCGATCGCCTCGACCGCCTGCGACAGCGAATAGCCCGGCGCGACGTTGAACAGGATCGTCGCCGCCGGCAGCTGCTGCTGATGGCTGACCACCAGCGGCGTGTTGGTCACCCGCGCCTGCGCCAGCGACGACAGCGGGATGATGCCCGCCCCGCCGACCGGAATCCCGGTGTCGCGGTTGCCGATGCCGGTGGCGGTGGCCGAATTGCTCGACGCCAACTGCCCGAACGCGGTGGCGTTGCTGCCGGTCAGCGCGCCCGAGCCGTTGGAGGCGACCGCCAACTGCTGCATCAGCGCCTCCTTGGTGCGGAACTGCGGCGCCACCTCCAGCACCACGCGGTACTGGTTGATCTCGGTGAAGATGGTCGAGATCTGGCGCTGGCCGAAGGCGTCGTAGAGGGTGTCGTCGATGGCCTGCATCGGCACGCCGAGCACGCTGGCCTTCTCGCGGTCGATCGCCACTTCCAGCGCGCGGCCTTGATTGGACAGGTTGTTGTCGACGTCGGCCAGTTCGGGACGTTCGCGCAGGGCGTCGGTCATGCGCCGCGCCTGCTCGGCGACCTGGGCCGCGTCGACGCTGGACAGCGAATACTGGTACTCGGTGGCGGCGACGCGGGTATCCAGCGTCACGTCCTGCACCGGCTTGAGGTACAGCGCCACCCCGGGAATGCCGGCGGCGGCTTTCTGCAGGCGCGGCAGGATCTCGTCGAGGCTGTCGCGGTCGCCGCGCTCCTTGAGCACGATCGACAGCTGGCCCTGGTTCAAGGTCGGGTTCATGGTGCCGGCGCCGATGAAGGCCGACACGCCGGTCACCGCCGGATCGTGGCGCAGCGCCTCGGCCACGGCCAGGGTGCGCTGCTGCATCTGCGGGAACGCCACGCTCTGATCGGCCTGGACCACGCCGGTGATCAGGCCGGTGTCCTGCTCGGGCAGCAAACCCTTGGGAATGGCGATGTAGAGCACCACGGTCAGCGCCACCGCCGCCGCGGCCACCGCCAGGGTCAGCGCCTGCCGCGCCAGCACCCAATCCAGGCTGCGCTCGTACAGGCCGACCGTGCGCGCCCACAGCGTGCGCTTGCCGTCGGCGCGCTCGTGCCCGTCCTCGCTTTCGGGCAGCGCGTCGGGCTTGAGCAGGTAGGCGCACATCATCGGCGTCAGCGTCAGCGACACCAGCATCGACAGCACCACGGCGGTGCTCAGCACCCAGGCGAATTCGTGGAACAGGCGGCCGGTGACGCCCGGCATCAGCAGCAGCGGCAGGAACACCGCGACCAGCGACACGGTCAGCGACAGCACGGTGAAGCCGATCTGGCGCGCGCCGATCTCGGCCGCTTCCTTGCCGCTCTTGCCCTGCTCGATGTAGCGCACGATGTTCTCGATCATCACGATCGCATCGTCGACCACGAAACCGGTCGCCACCACCAGCGCCATCAGCGACAGGTTGTCCAGCGACATGCCGGCGAAGGCCATCACCGCGAAGGTACCGGCCAGCGACAGCGGCACCGCCACCGACGGGATCACCGTCGCCCACAGGCGGCGCAGGAACACGAAGATCACCGCCACCACCAGGCCGATGGTCAGCAGCAAGGTGAACTGCACCTCGTGCACCGAGGCGCGGATGGTTTCGGTGCGGTCGGAGAAGATGTCCAGGTGCACGTCGGCCGGCAGCACGCTGCGCAGCTGCGGCAGCAGGTCGCGGATGTTCTTCACCGTCTGCACGATGTTGGCGCCGGGCTGGCGCCGCACTTCCAGCAGCACCGCCGACTTGCCGTCGGCCCAGGCGGCGAGCTGGTCGTTCTCGATCCCGTCCACCACCTCGGCCACGTCCGACAGCCGCACCGGCTTGCCGTCCTTGTAGCGGATGATGGTCTGGCGGTAATCGGCCGCGTCGGCGAGCTGATCGTTGGTGCCGATGCTGTAGGACTGGGTGGCGCCGTTGAGCGAGCCTTTCGGCGCATTGACGTTGGCGCGGGTCAGCGCGGCGCGCAGGTCTTCCAGGGTCATGCCCATGTTCGACAGCTGCGCCGGATTGACCTGGATGCGCACCGCCGGCCGCACGTTGCCGGCGATCGACACCAGACCCACGCCCTGCACCTGCGACAGGCGCTGGGCCAGGATCGAATCGGCGAAGTTGTTGACCTCGCGCAGCGGCCGCGTGTCGGAGGTGAGCTTGAGCGTGACGATGGCCGCGTCGGCCGGGTTCACCCGGTTGTAGACCGGCTGATACGGCAGCGATTGCGGCAACGTGGCTTGGCGGATCGCCGCCTGCACGTCCTGCGCGGCGATGTCGATGTCGCGGTCCATCGCGAACTGCAGGGTGATGGTCGACAGGCCCGCCGACGAATCGGAGGTCATCAGCTCCAGGCCGGAGATCTGGCCGAGCTGGCGCTCCAGCGGCGTGGTCACCAGCGCCGCCATAGTGGTGGCGTTGGCGCCGGGGTATTGCGTGGTCACCACCAGACTCGGCGCGTCGATTTCCGGCAGCGCCGCGACCGGCAGTTGGCGGTAGCCGAGGATGCCGAGCAGCAACAGCCCCGCCATCAACAACGCGGTGGCGACCGGACGGCGGATGAAGATCGTCGAAAAACCCACGGGCTGATCCTTGCTCAGGCGTCGGGCGGCGGCGCTCAGTGCGCGGCGGCGGGTTTGGCGTCGGCGGCCGCTCGCTTGGGCGCCGCCGCGGCCGGCTTGCCCGCTTCGCCGGGCGCCATCGCGTTGACCTTGCTGCCGGGCTTGAGCCGGAACTGGCCCTCGGTCACCACCCGTTCGCCGGCCTTGAGGCCCGAGGCGATCAGGATGCGGTTGTCGTCGGCTTCCACGCCGGTCTTGACCGGACGGACCGCCACGGTGTCGTCGGCCTGCAGCACGTACACGTATTCGTTGTCGGTGCCGCGCATGATCGCCTGCACCGGCACCACGATGCCGCCGTCGATCGTGCGCAGGCGCACGCGCACGTTGACGAACTGGCCCGGCCACAGCGCGTTGTCGGCGTTCTCGAACACGGCGCGGGCGCGGAAGGTGCCGCTGTCGGCGTTGATCTGGTTGTCGACCACGTCGAGCTTGCCGTCGGCGCTGAGCGCGTGGGCGTCGTTGCGGTCCAGCGCGCCGACCGTCACCGCGCCGGCGCGCTGCGCTTCGCGCACGCCCTGCAGCTGGCGCTCGGGCAGGTTGAACACGATGTGGATCGGATGGATCTGGGTCAGCGTGACCAGCGCGGTGCCGGCGTTGAGCACGTTGCCGACGTCGACGCTGCGGATGCCGGCGATGCCGGCGATCGGCGCGGTGACGCGGGTGTACTGCAACTGCACCTGCGCGGCGCGCATATTGGCTTCGTTGGCCGCGACCGCGCTTTCGTATTGGGCGACCTGATTGCGCTGGGTGTCCAGATCGGTCTTGGACACGTACTGGCGATATTCCGGCGCGTTGGAGCGCTGGTAGTTCGAGCGCGCGGTCGCCAGCAGCGCCTGATTCTGGTTGCGCGCCGCCGCGGCCTGATCGTAGCTGGCCTGGGCCGAGCGCGGATCGATCCGCGCCAGCAACGCGCCTTGGGCCACTTCCTGGCCTTCGCGGAAATCGATGCTCAGCAACTGCCCGCCGACTTGCGGGCTCACCGTCACGGTATTGAGCGCGCTGACCGTGCCCAGCGCCGTCGCGAACACGGGCACCGAGCTCGCCTGCGCCGCGACCACGGTGACCGGCACCGGCGCATCGTCCTTGTCCGCCGCGGACTTCTTGCCCTTACCCCGCCCTATCAGCACCACCGCCACCGCCACTGCCGCGACCGCCGCCAGCAGCAGCGAAATCTTTACCGAACTGCGCATCCTGCCGTTCCTATATCGAGACGAAATTTGAGCCGACTTCCGCGAGCGCGAACAATCCAATGCGCATCAACAGCTTATTCGGTTGCGGCCGGACATGCTAACCGTGTCGAAAGATGGGGTGAACAGTGGACTAGGCTAGGTGCGGCAGGTTTCACGGCCGCGGCGCCCGCGGGGCGCGAACGCGTCGGCGCCGGGACGCGCGGGGCGGCGGCCCGGACCGAATATCGGTGACGGAGTTTGCAATTTTCCCGGCGTCGGGATGCGCCGTCCGCTTTGACAACGGGTGTGGCGTTCATTAAGCGAGGGCCGGCTGGGGGCGTGGCGCGATCGTACGCCGGCGCGTACGCGGATCGGGACGCCGCGCCGGGCGTCGCCTCGGTGTTTTCCTCGCACGCGAAGGGAATACGTCCGGCGCCCGTTCCAAACTGTCGCGCATGGTTACGTTAGAACTTACCGCGCCGCGGGCGTCCCCCGCGCAGCCGACCTCAGTCGTGCATCGACTGCTTTATCGACGGCGACGACGCTCGACCGTGGGTCGATCCCCCGACGGCCACCGCAAACCGTTCAACGCGCTTCGTCCCCGTCCGCGGCCATCGTCATGACCGCGAACAGCATCCACGTCGTATGCGGAATCCACTGCTCCACCCAACGCCACTGCTCCGAATCCGGACCGGGCGCGAAACTGATTCCGGCGCCGGTGTCGCTGCCCGGCGCGCCGGTGATGCCGTTGGAGATGCCGCCGACGAACATTTCGCCGGCGCTTTCCAGCACGGTCGGCGGGTTCGCGCGGCCGAAGCCGTAGAGCATGGACATGCCGTAAGGGTTGCGGCCCAGCGTCCAGTCGAGCTGGCTTTGCGCGTAAGCGGCGCGTTCCGCGGTCAGGCCGTAGCCGGCGGTGCCGCGTTCGGCCAGCTTGCGGCCGCCGATCGCCATCGCCGCGCTGAGCGATGCGAGGCGCGCGCTCTCGCCTTGCCACCAGTAGCCGGTTTCGTTGCGATGAGGAATGAAGAAGCCGTCCAAAATCTCGCCCGCGGCCTTGCCGTTTTGCGTGAGCTGAAAGCGCTGGCGGGCGTAGCCGTACGGATTGGCGACCGCGTCGGTGATCGCCAACTCGTGCTTCAGCGCCGAAGCGATGGCGTCCAGCGCGCGTTGGCGGCGCTCGCGTTCCGGCTCGATATCGGCATAGGCGGACAGGCTGATCACCGGCAAACCGGCTTCGGCCGCGTGGTAGTACGGACGGCGCCCGCCGTCGCTGACGAAACCGCCGTCGGCTTGCTGGCGCGCGATCAGGTTCGTGGCGCGCTCGCGCGCATCGTCGAGATAATCCGAACGGCCGCTGGCGTGGTGCAGTTCCACCAGCGCCATCAGCGCGGTGTAGTCGTCGATGATGTTTTCCTTGCCGTCGGCGCAGTAGCGCGGGTTGAACTCGCGCAGGTGGGCGTAGGCGCGTTCGGCGTCGGCCAGGTATTGGGCGCCGTCGAATTCGCCGTGACGGCCGCTTTGCTTAGCCAGCATCGAAGCGCGCGCCAGCGCGGCGATGGCCATGCCGCCGCCGGCGCGGAACGCCGAGCGGTACAGCGCGGTGTAGGTGCCGGCGGACCCTTCGTAGCCGGTGACCATGCGCACGGCACCCGGCGTGCCCCATTGGTCGAACACCGTGGTGTAGAAATAGCCTTCCTTATCGAGGATGCGGTGCAGGTAGTCCGCGCCCCAGAACGCTTCGTCCTCGACCTGCGCCTGCAAGCCGTGCGCGGCGAACAAGGCCTTGCGCGCGTGCGCGCCGTAGGCCAGCACCCACGCGGCCATCGAGGCCTGCTGCGGATTGAAATAGTTGGCGTAGCCCAGGTGCGACAGGTACTTGCCCTTGTCGCCGCCGGCATCCTGCCAGCCGCCCCATACGTCGGCCCGGCGCGAGGTTCCGAAGATCGGCACGTCGCGGTCGGCGGCGTCGGTGTGGCGGCTGCGCTTGAAGTAGCCGAGCAATTGCGCGCCGGCGATGGCGAAGATCGCGTCGTCGCGCACCGGCACCACGGCCGACCGTGCCTGCTGCCGGCCGATGCGCACCTCCACTTGGTAGCGGCCGGCTTGTTCGGCGTCGGAAAAATCGACGCTGAAATAGCGCTTGCCCGCGCCCCATTCGGCGAACGCCGGCAACGCCCGCAACTCGCCGCGCCGGACCGGCTTGCCGTCGCGCAGCACGGTGTAACGCCCCTGCGCGGCCTCGCCCTTGTATTCGACGACCGCGCGCTTGGGCCCGCGCCGCTCCAGCGCCACCTGATTGATCTGCACCAGCAGCGGATCGGCCGGCAGGCTCACCGACACCGTGGTCTTGGATTCCGCGTCCGCGGCGCGGGCCGCGGGCGGCAGGCTGGAGAGCGCGATCGCCAGCGCGGCGACGGCGAGAAGTCCGGTCTTGCGGGAAGGCGGCGAACGGGTCATCGGCACGGTTCCGGATAGACTGAGCACAGCGCAAGTTAGCCATGCCGCCCGTTGCCGTCAATAATACTTCACATGGATGTATGAATAATGCAGCGGCGTCCCTCCCCTACGCTCAACCGGTTTCAACGCCTATGAACACTGGCCGCGGCGCCACCCAGCAATCCAGCGCCCCCTACAACCGCCGCCTGGTGCTGGACTTCATCCGCCAGCACGGCGCGGCCTCGCGCAAGGACATCCAGGAAAAGGTCTCGCTCAGCCCGCAGACCGTCGCCAACATCACCAACGAGCTCGAATCCATCGGCCTGATCGTCTCGCGCCGGCAGAAGGACCTGAAGACCCGCGGCCAGCCGCCGATCGCCTTCGAGATCAATCCCGACGCCGGCCAGTCCATCGGCATCAGCCTGGAACCGGGCCGTGCCTCGGGCGCGCTGGTCAATCTGGTCGGGCGGATCGATGCGCGCTGCGAGGTGCAGCTGCAAGGCTGCGACCGCGCGCAATTGCTGGCCGGCTTGCTGCAGTTGGTCGCCACGCTGCGCAAGCAGGCCAATGCGCGGCTGTGGGGCATCGGCGTGGCCCTGCCCGGCCCGCTCGGCGACACCGAGCTGAGTTTCGTCGGCCCGACCGCGCTGGAAGGCTGGAAGGATCTGTCGATCCTGGATCAGCTGCAGGAAGCCACCGGCCTGCCCTTGTTCCACAGCGTCGACAGCGTCGCCGGCGCGCTCGGCGAGACCTTGTACGGCGTCGCCCGGCATCTGGACAACTTCTTCTACCTGCACCTGAGCATGGGCCTGGGCGGCTCGCTGATCGTCGGCCGCAACAACTACCGCGGCGCCGACGGCAACGCCACCGAGATCGGCCACGTGCCGGTCGTTCCGGGCGGCACGCCGTGCTATTGCGGCAACCAGGGCTGCCTGGAGCGCTATCTGTCGCTGCATTCGCTGGCCGAAGCGCTGGGTCTGGACGACGCAAAAATCCGCACGCCGGATTGGCTCGAGCGCCTCGACGACGCCGCCGACCGCCCCTTGCGGCAGTGGTGCGAACAAGCCTCGCAGCGGCTGCGCGATGCGATCTGCATGATCGAAAACCTGTTCGACCCGCAGACCATCGTCATCGGCGGATCCGCGCCGCAGCGATTGGTGCAGCGGCTGGTCGAACTGGCCCAGCCGCTGCACCGCTCGGTGCGCGGCCGCCCGGACCCGCAGCTGCCGCGGGTGATGATTTCCCAGCGCGAGGAAGACTGCTCGCTGCTCGGCGCCGCGGTGCTGCCGATCCACGAACTGCTCTCGCCGCGCCTGGAAGGGGTGCAGAAGGACGAGCTCGCCGACCTCCAGGCGGCCGAGCTGCTCGGTCACCGACCGGCCGTCGGAGGACGCCGCATTTAATTAAACTTCCACTGGATATTTTTATTGACGAGACGGAATCGGGGTGCCTATAGTCGGCCCCCATGAAGCTCGATCAGCCCCCTTTCGCCCCGCCCCGCTTCAGCATCGTCGGCGACGTCAGCGTCGATCTGGTGCTGGGCACGCTCGATCGCTGGCCCAAGATCGGCACCGAACAGCTGCTGCCGCGCAGCGAACTGCGCGCCGGCGGCTCGGCCGCCAATGCCGCCCTCGCCGCCCGCCATCTCGGCCTGAGCCCGCATCTGATCGGCGCGATCGGCGACGACGACCTCGCCCAATGGCTGCTGCTGCAACTGGCCGGCATCCGCGTCGAACTGCAGACCTGCGCCAGCGACACCACGATGTCGGTCGGGCTGCTGCACACCGGCGGCGAGCGCACCTTCTTCACCAGCTACGGGCATTTGCAGCATCTGACGCCCGACTTCGTGCTCCAGCACCTGCCGCCAGCGCCGGCCGGCAGCGTCGCCTTGTTCACCGCGCCGTTCCTGCTGCCGGGCCTGCGCGGCCAGTTCGGCGAACTGCTGGCGCAGGCCTCGCGCCAGGGCTACGAGGTCGCGCTCGACACCGGCTGGCCGCCGGAAGGCTGGACGCCGCAGGTGCTGCGCGAAGTCGAAGGCTGGCTCGCGCATTGCGACCATCTGCTGGTCAACGAGTTGGAAGCGACGAGCCTCGCCGACCGCCACGACGACGGCGCCGATCTCGACGCCGCCGTGCGCCGCGTCGCCGAACGGCTCAAGCCCGGCGCCCATCTGATCGTCAAGCTCGGCGCCGCCGGCGCGCTCGGCCACGTCGACGGCCGCACCACCCGCTACGCCACGCAGGCGGCGCACGACATCTTCGACACCGTCGGCGCCGGCGACAGCTTCAACACCGGCTATCTGGCGGCACGTTTGAACCGCGCCGGCCTGCACGACGCGCTCGCCGCCGGTTGCCGCACCGCCGCGGCGATCCTGCCGCGCTTCCCGCGCAAGCGCATCGCCGCGGGCGAACTCTCCTACTGCCTGCAGCCGCACTCCTGACCCGAGGCACGCGCATGAAGCACCGGCCCTTGATCATCGGCTACCTCCTCCTGATCTGGTTCGCGATCTCCTTCATCACCAATCTGATCGGGCCGCTGATGCCGATCGCGATCCAGGACTTCAAGCTCAGCCTGACCATGGCCGGCTTCATGCCGTTCTCGTTCTTCCTCGCCTACGGCCTGATCTCGATTCCCGGCGGGCTGCTGATCGAAATCCGCGGCACCCGCTTCACCTTGTTCGCCGCGTTCGCGCTGAACTTCCTCGGCGCGCTGGCCATCGCGCTGATTCCCGGCTACGTCTCGGTCGTGGCCGGCCTGTTCGTGATCGGGTTGGGGATGGCGCTGTTGCAGGTGGTGATCAACCCGCTGATGCGCACCGCCGGCGGCGAGCAGCACTTCGCCTTCTTCTCGGTGATGGCGCAGCTGGTGTTCGGCCTCGCCTCCTTCCTCAGCCCGCTCGCGTTCCGGCTCTACATGCAGCGGCCCGGCGTGGAAGGACAACCGCTGGCGTGGCTGAACTTCTATTGGTACTTCAGCGCCGCCTTCGTGCTGCTGGCCCTGCTCAACTACAAGCTGCCGCTGCCGGCGGTGGAATTGAAGGACGACGAGCGCGCCGGCAGCCGCGAAGCCTATCGCAGCCTGCTGCGGCGCCGCGACGTGCGCCTGTTCTTTCTCGCCATCGTCGCCTATGTCGGCACCGAGCAATCGCTCGCCAATTGGATGTCGCAGTTCCTGCACAGCTACCACGGCCTGTCGGCCACCGAACAAGGCGCGATCGCGGTCAGCCGCTTCTGGGGCTTGATGTCGCTGGGCTGTCTGGTCGGACTGGGGCTGCTGAAACTGCTGGATTCCAAGTGGGTGCTGGCGATCTTCGCGACGCTGGCCATCGGCTGCCTCGCCCTCGCCCTCCTCGGTTCCGCGGCCGTGTCCCTGCAGGCGTTTCCGGCCGCGGGCTTTTTCTTGTCGGTGATGTTCTCGGTGATCTTCTCGCTGGGCCTCAACTCGGTCAGCCAACACCACGGCGCGTTCTCGGGAATCCTGTGCACCGGCATCCTCGGCGGCGCCGTGGTGCCGTTGCTGATCGGCGTGATCGCCGACCACTGGGGCCTGCGCATCGGCCTGTCGCTGGTCGTCCTCCCCTTGCTCTACATCCTCAGCGTCTCGCTGTGGGCCAAGCCCTTGGTCCGCAACCAGACCGTGTACTCCGCCAAGAACACGCCCGCCTCGCCCTGACCCGGGCCACAGCGCCACCGCGCGGGCCCGCCGGCCCGAGTCGCCGCACAACCAGGAGCCAACGATGAAAAAGCATCCCCGCGAGGTTCGACCGACCGGCCTCGCCGCCGCGGTGGCCGCGGTCTTGATCGGCTGCGCCGCCGCGCCGGCGATGGCGCAGTCCGCCGCGGCCGGGCAAGACAAGCAGGCCGAGGCCGCGCGCGCCGACGCCGGCCAGACCGACGCGGGCGACGCCCGCGCCACCCTGGAAACCGTGCGCGTGTCCGCCACGCGCCTGGAATCGGATCTGCTGAAAACGCCGGTGACGGTCACCGCCGTCACCCAGGACGCGTTGACCCGCGAAGGCGTGCGCGACGTGCGCGGCCTGTCCGGCAAGATGCCGAACGTGCAGATCGCTTCGGGCCCGGATTCGGGCGTGCAGGTCAGCATCCGCGGCATCGGCGCCAACAACTTCACCGAGATCGGCGACCCGGCCGTCGGCCTGCACGTGGGCGGTTTGTACTCGCCGCGGCCGCAAGGCGCGCTGGCGCTGATGTTCGACGTCGATCAGGTCGAAGTGCTGCGCGGCCCGCAAGGCACGCTGTTCGGGCGCAACTCCACCGGCGGCAGCATCAACATCATCCCGGCCAAGCCGCGCTTCGATTCGACCTTCGGCAGCGCCGAGATCGACGTGGGCAGCTACAACCTGCGCCAGCTCAACCTGATCCAGAACATCGCCGTGAACGACCGCTTCGCCCTGCGCCTGTCGGCGACCAAGGTCGAGCGCGACGGCTGGATCCATCAGCAGCAGGACTTCACCGACGCCAACATCCCCGAACGCGGCTTCATCCCCGACGGCATCCCGGACGTGGACCAGCGCCGCAACGTCAAGGTCGGCCGCGACAAGTACTACTACAACCGCGACGAATGGGCGGTGCGTCTGGCCGCGCGCTTCGCCTTCAGCGACAGCGTCGAGTGGCTGCTGGCCTACGAGAAGTTCCAGAACGACGGCGCCGGCCAGGTCGCGCTGAAGGACTGCGATCAGGCCGCCGGCACCCGCTTCGCCTGCACCGGCGGCAAGTGGGACGTGAAGATCAACGTGCCCGGCAAGACCGACATGTCCATCGACACGGTGCGCTCCAACCTCAGCTGGTTCCTCAGCGACGCCAACAGCATCGAATACAACTTCGCCTTCGCCGTGCAGAAGCGCTCGCAAATCGCCGACGACGACGGCGGCTATCACGAGATTCCCTCGCAAGTGACCGCCACCTGGCCGGTGCCGGCCGAGGGCGACTGGGGCATCTGGCCGATCCGCGACAACACCTCGATCACTCTGGACTCGAAGTACAAGTCGTTCGTGCACGAGCTGCAGTTCAAGCATCAGGGCGAGCGCCTGAGCTTGGTGTCGGGCCTGTTCTGGATGCGCGAGAAGAACGCGATCGACTACGCGCAGGAGATGCTGGTCAACGCGCCTTACGGTTATCCGATCAGCCAGTACTACCACCAGCCCAATCGCCAGATCGACGCCAAGGCGATCTTCACCCAGGCCGACTGGCGCTTCGCGCCGACCTGGACCGCGACCATGGGCGCGCGCTACAGCCGCGACGCCAAGACCGACCGCGGCGGCCGCGTGTACGGCGGCTGGGACACAGAATCCACCGCTTATTACAACGGCCACTACGATCCGGGCACGCCGGGCGAACCGGGCTTTCGCCCGCACAACGGCCGCGACCTGACCCACCAGATGGGCCCGTTCGCCGGCATCGACGCGTACAAGCTGTGGGGGCCGCCGGCCGAGAACGCGCATTCCGAATCCTGGCGCAAGTTCACTTACCGCCTGGGCCTGACCAAGAATCTGTCCGACGACGAGATCGTGTTCGCCTCGCTGTCCACCGGCTACAAGGCCGGCGGCTTCGGCGACAAGGACGACGCCTGCGACGGCAAGGTCTGCATCGACGGCCCGCCGGGCCCGCACTACACCTTCTTCCCGTACAAGCCCGAGACCGTCACCAACTTCGAGATCGGCTATAAGGGCCTGCTGCTGGACAAGCGCCTGAGCCTGTCGGTGACCGCGTTCTACAGCCGCTACAAGGACATGCAGGTCACCGGCGACTTCTACGCGTCGAAGGTGCATGTCGAGGAACCCTGTCCGGCGCAAAACCCGACCTGCGACGTGATCAAGAAATGGCAGACGGTCAACGTCGGCGTGGTCAACATCCCGGGCCTGGAAGTGGAAGTGGACTACCTGCCCACGCCCAACACCCGCATCGGCGGCTTCTTCTCCTACATCGACAGCAAGATCAAGGACTACCCGACCTTCAGCGACGAATGGAACTGCGGCGTGCGCGCCGAGTTCGGCGCGCCGCCGTGTCCCGAGCCGTACCAGGGCTCCGACCCGCAGCTGGCCGGCCGCCAGATCTACGACATCACCGGCCATCATCTGCCGATGACGCCGAAGTTCACCGCCGGCGTCAACGTCTCGCACACCTTCAAGTTCGCCAACGGCTACGAGCTGGTGCCGTGGGCCAGCGTGAAGTGGCAGGACAAGATGTACTTCACCCTGCGCAACCTCGACAACGCCCATGTCTCCGACGCGCAGAAGGCGTACACGACGGTCGATGCGAGTTTGAGTTTGAAGTCGCCGTCGTTCTGGCGCGCCGAGCTGTACGTGCTCAACGCCACCGACAAGATGAGCAAGAACTGGGCCGACGATGCCGGCGGGTTCATTCGTGCGTATTGGAACGATCCGCGCACGGTGGGCTTGCGGGTGCGCTTCGACTACTGAGGCGGGCGTCGCGGCAGGCCGGGTTCTTCGTCCCGTGGGCGGGGAATCGGCCGCGCGGCATCGGAAAACGCTCGCACACGCGCGATGCGCGAACGCGCGAAGCCTCGGCTCATTCGCCGACGGCCGCCGCGCGGCTGCGACGCGGCGCGAACACGGCGATTACTGTGGCGCCCGTCACGCTCGACGGGCGCCCCCATGTGCTGAATTCGGCTGAATGATTCATCTGAATCCTGATCGAGCCCTCCGTGGCGCCGCGACGCGGTAGAACGGAGGCGCTTGCGTTGCGCGGTGCGGCCGGAACAGGGGCTGGCCGGCGTCGGCCGAACGGTCGGCGCGATCCGCCGACGCAAGGCCGGGCCGCTCGCGGCCTCGGCGCTCGGCGTCCGAACCGGAACGGTCCGGATCGAACCCTGCGGCCTGCGCGACGCGCCGGGCGCCCCGTCCAGGAAGACACGCACCATGAATGCAGCCGTTTCCCCCAGCGCCGCCGGCGCCCTCCCGACCGATCAGGCCGCGCAGGGCGAAACCCTCGGCGATCTCGCCGTGCGCCACGGCGTCTCTTCGGCCGCGATCTTGCGGGCCAATCCCGAACTGTTTCGCGAACAGCTGATGCGCGACGCCAATGCGGCGCTGCTGCGCGCCGACTCGCTGCCCGCCCCGGGCGCGCCGCTGGCGATTCCGCCGCAGCCGCAGAGCGTGCGCGAACGCGTCGACGGCCCGTTCGTCGCGGCCCAGCGCGAATTCAAGACCGAGCTGTCGGGCACGGTGAGCGAGAGCCATACGCAAAAAACCGCGACGGGACAGGAAGTCAAATACAAGACGGCGCAGGAAGTCGTCTGGAATCCCGGCAACGGCGAAATCACCGTCAGCGTCGCGAACTCGAACGCGGCCAAGACCGAAGTCGGCGACAAGACCCAGGGATTGGCCGGCGTGCAACAGGTGGTCGGCACCAGCGAAGTGTCGGTGAAGGCGACCGCGGCGAACGCCACCGAATTCAAGGTCAAATCCGAGTTGGCCACCAGCTTCGCCGCCACCGCCCAGGGGCGCGACAAAGGCCTCGGCCTCGGCCACGAAGAGGAACGCAAGCAAAGCACCAGCTACACGGTGACGATCCCCAACCGGCCCGGCGAAACCCAGATCGATCGCGCCGGCCAGGCGGCGAAGATCAATCCTTACGATCCGACCACCATTCCCGAAGGCGTCACCGTCATCAAGGAATCCGAGGCGTTCTCCAAGAGCGAATCGCGTCTGTCCTACGGCCATTTCACCGCTACCGACGGAGTGACCCGCACGCCCGGCCACAGCGTTTCGGTCTCGCGCACCGGCACGGTGGTCAACGTGTCGATCGCCGACAGCGAGAAACTGCGCACGCCGCTGGGCCTGAGCGGCAAGTTCGACGCCGAGGCGGAGATCAAGGGCGTCAAGGTCGGCACCGGCGTCGGCGGGTCGGTGGAGTTCGGCGGCCGCTACGAAGACAAGCAGCAGGTGTCGGCCAGCTTCGACATCGCCACGCCCTCGGGTCAGGCGGCTTATTCGCATTTCATTTCCACCGGCCAAATCGCGGCCAAGACGCCCGGCGTCGGCAGCGTGACCACCGAAACCGGCTACACCTGGAAAGACGGCTTCAAAGTCGAGACCAACGTCAAGATCAACGGCGCGGTCGGCGGAACGGAGCTGGAACTGGAGGGGAAAAGCGCGTTGAGCTTCGAGGGCGCGCCCAGCGGCACCACCCGCACGCAGTACCCGGACAAGTCTTTCGCCGAAACCTACACCAACGCCATCGACGCCGTGCCGGTGCGCGGTCGCCGTTTCTACGACGAGAACGGCGCGGAAATTCCGTCGCAGCGCAGCTACGAGTATGAGGTCAAGCTCAGCGGCCTGGACCCGGCGCAGCAGAAGGAGGCCGCCGAGAAGCTCAACCACGCGCTCACCGGGCGCGCCGACGGCCCCGTTCGCCCCGGCCAGGACTTCACGCTGAAGTTCGACGAGGCGCAAATGCAGGCGCTCAAGTCGCGGGTCCAGGCGGTCTCGCCGAACTTGGAAGGCGACAATTCCAACCAGGCGATCAAGGCGCTGCAGGAAAAAACCGCGAACAAGGGCAGCGAGCAATTCGGTTTGTGGCTCGGCGCCGAACTGGGCCGCGAAGGCGTCGGCCGTTTCGCCGATCGCTTGGACAAGATCGCGCAGCCCGACCGGAACGGGCCGAATCCGCTGCCGCCGTTCAAGCTCGATGCCGCCGTGGTCGACAACGGCAAGGCGGTCGCGGCCACGCAGGCCGGCGCCGCGACGCCGGCGCCCGCGGTCGCCGCTCAACCGGCCGCGCCGGCGCCCGCCGCCGCGCCGCAAAGCGATCCCTTGCAGGACAAGATCCGCGCCGGCGTGCGCGGCCTGGACCAATCGATCGGCAAGCCTTGGGACGATCACAGCGAGCGGCTGAGCGCGAGCGCCCTGCTGATGGCCGAGCAAAAGGGCTTCAAGCCGGGCGACACCCTCCAGGTCGGCTTGAGTCCGGCGAACGGCAACGTCGCGGCGGGCGCGAACTTTTTCGTCGCGCGCAGCGGCCCCGGCGCCTCGCCCGACCCGCAGGCGAACTGGGCGAGCATGCCGACCCGCGACGCGCTGGCGGTTCCGGCCGATCAGCGCCAGCAACAAGTCGCCGACGCGCGTCAGCAGCAAGCGCACGCCCCGGCGCAGGAACAGCAAGCCGCGACGCGCAACCAAGAGGAAGCGAGCAAAGCCGTCGCGATGAAATGAAGCCGCGCGAGGCGACCGACGCGGCGCGATCCCCGCTGCCGCCGGCGAGCGCGCGGACGGGCGCCGCCCCGGCGCCGCCGCGCCCCTGAGCGATCTCGGCGCGGATCGCATGTCGAAATCGTCCTCCGCCGTTCGTCGTTCCCATGACAGCCGCCGATACTGCACCGACGCCCGCGCGGCGTCCGGCCGGTTCGGCGGCGCCATGGCCGATCACCCAACGACGAGGTCTTACCGATGACGATCACCATCACCGCCTTCGAACGCTCGCCCGACGGCGGCAAGGGTCTGGCCCGCGACACGCGCGTGCGCTGGGCGCTGGAAGAAGCGGGCCTGCCTTATGCGGTCCGCCTGGTTTCGTTCCAGGCGATGAAGGAACCCGCGCACCTGAGCCTGCACCCGTTCGGCATGATCCCGACTTACGAGGAAGACGATCTGGGTTTGTTCGAAACCGGCTCCATCGTCTTCCACATCGCCGAACGCCACGGCGGCTTGCTGCCCGCCGATGCCGACGCCCGCGCGCGCGCGATCACCTGGATGTTCGCCGCGGTGAACACCGTGGAGCCGCCGATTCTCGATCTGGTCACCGCGCGGATTGTCGAAAGCGACAAGCCCTGGGCGCAGGAACGCATGCCGCTGGTGCAAGAACGCATCCGCCATCGCATGAATCAACTCTCCGCGCGCCTGGGCGAGGCCGATTGGCTCGACGGTGGGTTCAGCGCCGGCGATTTGATGATGGTGTCGGTGCTGCTGCGGCTGCGTCCGTCGGGTCTGCTCGACGAGTTTCCGCGACTGGCCGCTTATGTCGCCCGCGGCGAAGCGCGGCCGGCGTATCAGCGGGCGTTCGCGGCGCAGTGGGCGGTCAATGGCCCTAAGGCTTAATCGAGTGTCGCGCGGTCCGGCGGTGGAGCGAAGCGGGTAAGGCAGCGCCCGCTCCCTCCTCTGCTGTCGGCGAGAGTTCATTTGCAGGCATTCCAGACATATTCGTGCCATACCCGACGGCCGTCGATCCCAGCGTCGCGGCCTTGCGGACTCTTCAGCCATTCGTCGCGCTCCGCGCGCGCCTTCGCGCACGCGTTGCCGCCGATGGGAATCGCCGCGCCCTGAGCTTCGCCGTGCGAGTGACCGGGCCAACGGCCGGCCCGGGCCGCGAGTTCCTGCGATTCGACCTGCGCTCGTTGCCGCGCGTACTCCCGGGCGCGCAGTTGCGCCGCGCTCGGCGGCGGTTCCGGCGTGGCCGCCCAAGCTTTCGCCGCGACGCCCGACTCGCAGGGATCGCTTTGGTACGACAGCGCCCCGCCCTTGCCGACACATTTGTAAACCATCTGCGCCTGCGCCGAACACGCGAGCGACAGCAGCGCCGCCGCGATCGCGAACTTCATCCTTGCCCCCTGTAGGCCGGTCCCGATTCGATTCGCGGACGCGATGGCTCCGGCCGCGCTCCTTGTCCGCGGCCTCATTCTAATGCGAGTGCGGCGTCGCGAAGCGGAGTTCCCGCCTCTCGCCGAAGACGACGCGAGCGAGCGCCCATCCGAACTTCAACGTATGCGCGGCGCGCTGTCGTCCTCGCTTGGATAAACGTCTTCAGTCTCGCGAACGACCCTAGTTCGACCCGAGCCACGCCCTTCGATATCGACAACACGCGAATCAAGACGCGCATCACATTTGCCGACGCACATCTCGACAGCGCTTCGCAAAATATCGTGCAGCGGCGAAAGAAATCGCGCGAACGCGTGTCCCCTCTTCGCGGCTTTTCGCGTCTATCCAACTGCTTGAACGCAACAGGCGCGAAGCGCACCGAAGGGGTGCGTCGCTTCGCTCGCCGGTGTCCGTCCGCAAGAACTCGACCGCGCGCCCACGCATGGCGCCGCGTCGGCGAAGCCTTGCCGGCGCCACCGCAACGAGTCTTTCAAGGAATCCGCCATGCCGCTCGAATTCGCTTCCGGTAGCGTCCGCCCCAACCGCAATTTCAGCCACGATTTCGACGGCGACATCGCCAAGGTCGCGGTCGGCATCCGCGGTTTCAATCTCAGTTACGGCGCCGGCGTCGATCACGATGTGCAGACCTTGAGCGTGTTGCTCACGTCTTCCTACAGCGGCAAGCAACTCTCGGTGGAAGTGCACGCCGCGCTCAACGACAGCAGCGGCCATACCCTGGACGTGCACGGTTCCAGCGTCGACGTGGTGGCCATCGCCTGGACCGGCGTCGACGATCCGAGCCTGACCTTGGCCAACGAATACGACATCGAAAGCGGCGGCAGCAGTCCGCCGATCGCGGTCGCCTGCACCGCGCCCTTGGTGCGCACCGCGGTGTTGTCCGGTTTCGATCTGTCCTACGGCGCCGCCGATCACTACCTCAGAACGCTCGAAGCCGGCGTCGGCACCTCGCAGTCCGGCAGTCAGGTCAAGCTCAGCGGCAGCGCGCAGATGTACGACGGCACCGGCCATCGCGCCAGCGTGGCCAGCGTCGACGGCGGCTTGCTCGCCCACTGCGATCCCACGCTGCCGATGCAGATCCTCTCTACCGGCGATATGCAGAACCTCGCGCGCGACAAACGCATCGAGTTCGGCTCCAAGTCGATCGATACCTACCAAATCATGCTGACCGGTTTCCGCATGCAATATCCGGGCGGCAACGACGATCATGAAGTCACCACCGTCGGCGCCAGCGTCAGCCTGGGCGACACCGGGCCGGGCTTCGCCGAAGTCAACGGCGCCACCTGGCTCAACGACGACTCCGGCCATCGCCAGGACGACGCGATCAGCCATGTCAGCGCGGTGGTGATCGGCTACGCCGGCTGATCGCAGCGCCCCGCTCCACCGATCTTCGCGCATCACCCCGCTCCCGCGCGCCGCGCGGGCACGGACCCGTTCGTCCCTACATCCGTCAAGGAGTCCGCAATGAAGCTGGAATGCCAATTCAGAACCGTGAAGCCCAACGAGAGCTGCACCTTCCAGTTCTCCGGCCAGATCATGCAGCAGGTGGCCGGCATCAACCAATTTTCGCTGAGCTTCGGCAGCGGCGATCATCACGTCAAAACCGTCGGCGTGGGCCTGAGCGTCAACCAGCAAGGCAGCCAGCTGACCATCGTGCCGAAGGCGACCTTGGTCGACAGCAGCGGCAACAGCCTGGATCCGTCGAAGTCGTCGATCGGCGTGGTGTCGATCGCCATCGTCGACACCAACAACGACTCCATCCGCTTCGGCAACGCCAGCAACATCCCCAGCGGCAGCAGCGGCGGTTCGATCGTGGTGCCGTGCGCGATTCCGAGCGTGCTGCAGTCGGTGTTGGCCGGTTTCAACCTGTCCTACAGCGGCGGCGACCACCACATGAAGGCCGCCGACGCCTCGGTCGGCACCCAGCTCAGCGGCACCCAGGCCAGCATCAAGTCCGATGCGCAGATGTACGACGGCAGCGGCAACTTCGCCAGCGGCACCGTCGACGGCGGCCTCGTCGCCAGCTGCGACACCTCGCAGCCGCTGCTGGTGGTGGCCAGCCAGAACCTGCAGAACAGCAGCCAGCGCCTCAGCTTCGCCAAGGCCATGAACGCCTACTACGCGCTGCTGACCGGCTTCAACGTCGATTTCTCCGGCGACGACCATCACGTCCAGACCATCGGCGCCTCGTTCTCCTGCGCCAGCGCCGGCGGCAACCAGGTGGACGTGACCGGCTCGGCGGTGCTGCACGACGGCAGCGGCCACGTGCAGGACAACAACACCAGCTACGTCACCGGCGTGGTCTTCGGCTTCTGACGCCCGCCCGCGCTGCGGCCCACGGCCGCAGCGCTCCCTACTTTTTTGTTGGAGGCCTCCATGTCCGCCCCTTCCGGTTCCAGCGTGCCCAGCATCCGCACCTTCCAGATGGATGCCAGCACCGTCGGCGTGCTCAAGAGCAGCGTCAATCTGTTCCGCGGCGACGTCAACCACACCCAGACCCTGTTCTCGCTGCCCGGCCGCAGCGACAACGACGGCTTGCAGATCGACTTGTCGATCCAGTACCAGAGCAACGTCAACCGTCAAGCGATGGGATGGAACCGCGATCAACCCACCGGCGTGTTGGGGCTGGGCTGGACGCTGCCGCTGGCCTCGATCCGCATGGAGGACGGCAATTGCCCGACGCCGGCGCTGCGCAAGTACAGCATCGCCGTGGCCGGCAACAGCAGCGCGATGGTGCGCGATCCGCAGGCGCCGCTGCTGTTCGCGATGGACAAGAGCTTGGCCGCGCAACTGCGCGACGGCGCCGCGGTGCCGGCGGCGATCCGCGGCGTCTTCGTCGATAACGGCGTGCCGCTGTCGGCCGGCGCGGTCGTGGTCGGCGCGGCCAGCCCGTGGACGCTGCGCGACGACGCGCTGGAACAAGAGTTCGTGCTGACCCTGGGCGCCACGCTCGACGCCAGCGACGGCGGCGAAACCTACCAACTGGTCAACTACCGCTTTTGGCGCGTGCAGTACTTCCCGCGCTACGAGCGTTGGGCGGTGACCAACGAAGCCGGCCAGCGCATGTCCTTCGGCGGCGGCTTGGGCGCGACCGACAAGGGTTACCGCACCAGCGCCGGCAACAGCGTGGAATGGGGCGTGCAATGGCTCGACGCGCACGGCGTGCCGGTGTGGCAAGGCAGCAGCGCGCGCGCCCAGGGGCAAAGCCAGTACGCCTGCGCGTGGCATCTGCAGCGGGTCTACAGCCGCTTCGGCGAATCGGTCTCTTATGAGTACAACTGCTTCGAGCGCGGCGGCGACGGCTTGCTGCCGAAGGTCGAGCAACTGGTCGCCGCCGGCGGCCTGCCCTACACCAAGGCCTGTTACCTCGGCCGCATCGTCGACGTGTACGGCCGCAGCGCCGAATTCGCTTACGGCGACAAACTGTGGAGCGCGCAAACCGCGGCCAGCCCGCGCGAGTACGCCGATCCGCACAAGGACGTTCCCGACACCGCGCCCAACGGTTTCCAGGACCGCTACGAAACCCTGTTCCTCGACCGCATCGACGTGCGCGACCGCGACGGCGGCGCCTTGTTCGCGGTCGATTTCGATTACCAGCCCGTGCCGGGTTCGCCGGTGGCGAACGTGGCGGGCGATTCCGGCGACACCTGCAAGCGCCTGCTGACCGCGGTGCGATTGCTCAACGCCGACGGCGACAGCCTGCCGGGCTATCGCTACGGCTATTACCTCGACGTCAAGCAAGGCGGCAATCTCGCCGCGCTGGCCTCGATCGACTGGCCCACCGGCGGCGTGGCGCGTTACGAGTACGCCAGCGCGTCGCTGCCGATCTGCGACCGCAGCCTCGCGGTGAGCGCGCCGAGCCCGATGCCGGCGCAGTCGATCCCGCGCGTCTGGTTCGGCCCCGACTACGCCGTGGTGCTGTGGAACAACACCGCCGACGGCCGTCTGGCGATGCAGATCTTCACCTGGACCGGCCAGTGGATGCCCTGGCAGGCCGATCCGCACAACGCGCTGCTGTTGCAGAACGACAGCGGCGGCACCGCGCTGTCGTCGGTGGCGGTGGACGCCGGGCAAGACTTCGTCGCCGTGTCCTACCAGACCAGCGCCGACACCGCGATGCATCTGTTCCGCAAGGACATGGCGCGGCCGGGCCAGTGGGTCGCCGCGGCGATCCCCGGCGGCGGCAACGGCGGCTGCAACAGCCCGACCTGGCGTTGGCCGCTGCAGGACGGCACGGTGCAGACCGCGGCCGGCGCCAGCTATGTGTTCGCGTGGCAGTCCAATCCTTCGGCGCTGACCTGCAAGACCGATTTGTTCACTTGGAACTGGCCGAGCCAGTCGTGGCAGCACGATCATCGCGACGGCCTCGGCTATCGCTGGTTCGCGCACGGCGCCGATTACCTCGCCAGCGTGGATCTGAATTCGCACGTGAGCCTGGACTGGATCGACGCCGTCGGCGCGTGGCACAGCGCGCCCGGCGTGGATCTGGGCTTCCGCTTGAACAGCCTGGATGCGCTGGCGCTGGCCGGCGACGCCTCGTTGCTGGCGATCTCGCACAAGATCGCCGGCAGTCCGGGCATGGGCGAGTACAGCTACGACGTCTGGCTGCTGCAGTGGAACCGCGATTACGTGTTCGCCGCGCCGACCCAGTTCTCGTTCAAGGACCGCTTCGACAGCCAGTGGCCGACCTCGTGGGCGCCCAGCGCGATCGGCAACTCGCTGGTCGCGGTGGCGGCCAACGTGATGCGCTTCGACGGCGCGCAATGGAGCGTCAACAGCGCGCTCGCGCCCAGCGGCATCGTCGGCGGCGAGCAGCGCTACGGCTACGGCCCCGATTACGCGGTGCAGGTGATGGTGCCCAGCGTCGGCGCCCCGCAGGCGCGCTTGATCGGATACGACCCGGGCAAAGTCGGCTTCGGCAGCACCGCGCCGATTTCGGGATTGAGCACGCCGCAGTCGCATCCGGGCACGGCCAACTGGATCGGCGCCGGCAGCCCGGATTACCTCGCCGTCGGCACCCAGTTGTTCTTCCGCGGCACCGCCAGCGATTGGGGACGTTCGGTCGGCAACGCCATCGCCAACCTGCAGACTTTGGTCAATCAAGGCGCCGGCGGCAGCGACCGCTATCAGCTCAACTCGGCCTCGCTGCTCAACGAAGGCCCGGCGTTCCTGGCCTGCGCGCTGTACGACGCGCAGGACGGCAGCGGCCACGCCACCGCCGCCTCGGCGCTGGTGCTGCGCAACGGCGGCGTGCAAGGCGCCGCGCAAATCCTCGACCGGCAGGCGATGTGGACGCCGCAGGAACAGGATCAGCCCAGCCAAGGCACCTCGCCCGGCGGGCCGATGGCGTTCTTCAGCTATCCCAGCGACGCCGGCCGCCTCGACGCGGCGACCACGGTCTATCTCAACCGCTACGCCGGCGACGCCGTGCTCGGGCCGATCAGCGATTGGCCGGTCAGCGCGATCACCATCGACGACGGCTTATCGGAATCCTTCGCCACCGCCTACGTGCCCGACACCGCCAACGCCGCCTGCGACGCCAGCGGGCAAGTGGTGAAGTACTTCCAGACCGCGGTCTATCCCGGCGGCAGCCCGCAGCAGCCGGTCAACGGTTCGGTGGTCAGCCGTTATCTCAACGGCAACGCCGACGTCACCGGCGCCGACTGGTACAACATGCTCGACGGCCTGCTGCACAGCGTCACCACGCTGGACGCGCAGGGCAAGACGCTCAACGCCACCGAGTACGAGTGGACCGCGTACGTGCAGCGCGCCAGCGATCCCAACGATCCGGCCGCGCCGGTGCGCCAGTTGTACGGCGCGTACGCGTTGCAGACCGCGCAGCAGCAAACCAGCGACGGCGTCGCCTCGCGTCAGACCACGTCCTACATTCCCGACGGTTTCAAGGCTTCCTACACCGGCCAGCCGGCGACGGTGAGCAGCCAGACCGTGCGCGGCGACGGCCGGATCGACGCGCAGGAGCGCCGCTATCGCTACGCCTGCGAGGCGTATCCGCAATCGCGCACGATCAACGACGTCAGCAGCGTGGTCGAACAAAGCGCGAGCCAGGCCGGCGTCGCCACGGCGATCTCGGCGACCGCGCTGGCGCAGTGGGCTTCGGCCTGGGGCGAGGACGTGAAGGTGATGGCCGAAGCGGCCGACTTCGCCTGGACCGGCGGCGCCGTCGAGTTCCCGTTCGGTGCGTGGCAGCCCGGGCAAACGCCGGCGAACTGGCAAGCGATGACGCAACTGCAAACCCGCGCGCCCGACGGCACCGTGCTGCAGAACGCCGACGGCGCGGACGTGCCGTGCACGACGCTGTACGCCGATCCCGCGTTCGGCCTGCCGGTGGCGGTGTTCCGCGGCGCGGTCGGCGGCGAGTGCGCGTGGAGCGGGTTCCAGTCCTACGAAAGCACGGCCGGCTGGAGCTTGAGCGGCACCCGCGCCGAGCCCTCGCAGGCGTGGCTGGGCGAGCAAAGTCTGGCGTTGAAGAACGGCGGCCGCATCGCCACCGCGGTGGCGCCCGGCGCGAGCCGCACGCGTTATCTGTTCGGCCTGCGCTATCTGACCCCGGCCGGCTACATCGGCGGCCGCGGCGCGATCAAGCTCGACCCGGGCCAGAACCCACTGAGCCTGGACCTGGACGACACCCAGGGCCAGTGGCGTTACCTCACCGCCAGCGTCGATCTGCCGGCGGGCTGCAAGTCGCTGGCGTTGAGCATCGACAACCCCGGCAGCGCCGAGGCCTTGATCGACGGCGTGCTGCTGATCCCGTTCGGCGTGGACGCGACCGTGCAGTCCTGGCAGGCCGACACGCGCCTGCTGCTGGCCAGCATGTCCGCGACCGGCGCCTGCGATTTCAACCGCTACGACCGCTTCAACCGTCCGCTCGGCGCGGTCGCCGCCAACGGCCAGTGGCAAGAGCTCGACCAGCGCTTCCAATCGCGCCAGGGCAACGCCGGCGACCGCTTCGACGACGCCAGTCCGAACGCCGAACTGACCTTGCAGTTCGCCGCCGGCGGCATCACCGAGACCTTCCGCGACGGCAACGGCTGGCAAACGCGCTGGGCGCCGGGCGACGCCGCGCACTGGAGCTGCGCGGGCGGCGAGTTGCTCAAAGCCGGCACTGATTCCGACACCTTGACGTGGCAACGCGGCAGCGACGCCGAGGTGGTGGCGTTCTTCGTCGAGCTGCAAGCGCAAGGCACCGCCGCGGGCACGCTGTCGCTGCGCTTCGGCGACGGCGAGACCATCGCCTGGACCGTCGGCAAGGGCTGGTCGTGGACCGACGCGAAGGGCGGCACGGTGCAAGCGCCGCTGGCCGCGCCGCCGCACTTGGCGCAGCAGTGGTTGTTGCTGCTCGGCGGCGGCCAGACGCTGTTCTTCGGCGACGGCCAATTGCTGTTCAGCGCCGCGCGCGCGACCGAACCCTCGGCCGGCTGCGCGTTCGCCACCGGCCCCAACGCGCTGCGCATCAGCCAGCTCGGCTACGGCGGCGATCCGCGCCTGGGCTTGTCGTACAGCGACGGCGCCGCGCGCCAGCGTCAGGTGCATCAGCGCGACGGCGGCGACAGCCGGATCATGGCTTCGGTCTACGACGCGCTCGACCGCTCGCTCGCCGGCACCAAGACCGCGCCGGGCAGTTTCGGCTCCGGCGCCAACGCGCCGATGCTGAGCTACCGCCCCTGCTTCCTCGACGTGGCCGCGTTCCTGCGCGCCACCGCCGACACTTGGAAGATGCAGGGCGACATCGCCGACTACTACGCCGGCCAACGCGACGGCGGCGCGCAACGCTCCGACGATCAGGGCTATCCGTATCGCGGTTCGCGCTACGAAAGTTCGGCGCAGTCGCGGGTGGTCGAGTACGGCCAGCCCGGCAAGGAACTGGCGATCCACGACATCCTCAGCGTGCCCGAATCGGCGCGCCACACCATGCGCACCGCCTACGGCGCCAGCGACGCCAGCGATCCGGTCGCGGCCGGCGCGTTCTACGCCACCGACACCACCACGCCGGGCGGCTATCAAGCGCGGCAATTGGTCGACACCAGCCAGCGCGCGACCGCGATGCTGCAAGCCGATCCCCAAGGCGGCAAGGTCGGCCAAAGCGTGGTCGGGCTGAACTTCAGCGCCGGCAGCGACGACGCCGGCATCCTCGGCCGGCTGCAACTGCCCAATGCCTTCACCACGTCGCCGCAATCCAATCCGCCGGCGTTCGTGCGCGACACCTTGACCAATCCGCTCGGTCAGGCCGTGCAATACCAAGACCCCGATACCGGCGTCACCTTGAGTCTGTACAACGGCAAGGGCCAGCTGCGTTTCGTGCAGCCGGCGCTGGACAACGGCCAGACCGGCTTCCTCTACACGCGCTACGACGCGCTGGGACGGATCAGCGAAGAAGGCGCCGTCGCCGCCGCGTGGAACCGCGCCGCGCTGATCGCGCAATTGGACAATCCCGATTGGCCCAGCGCCGCCGACGGCGCCGTGGCCGGGCGCAGCTATCGCTACGACGGCGACGGCAGCGATCCCAACGCGCTCGGCCGGCTGATCCAGACCACCACCTACAACCCCGATCCGGGCAGCGGCCTGGGCGATTGCACCGTGGTGGAATCGTGGAGCTACGACGCGCACGGCAACGTCGTCGCCGCGCGCCTGCAGGTCGGCGGCGCGGCCACGCTCGACGCCAGCGCGCGCTACGCCTACAACAACCTCAACGAAGTCGTGCGCATCGACCTGCCCGCCGGTTCGCCGCTGGCGGCGATCACCTACGCCTACGACGATCAGGGCCACATCGTCGCCATCGGCGTGCCCGGCGACGAGGCCGCCATCGCCCGCTACGGCTACAACGCCGAGGGCCAGCTGCAGAGCGCGCAGCGCGGGCGCTTGTCGGAACTGTGGAATTACGACTCGCCCGGCTGCGTGCTGTCGCATCGGGTCGATGTCGACAACGCCCCGGCGTTCGCGCAGACCTTCGCCTACACGCCCGACAGCCAGATCCAGCAGCGCACCACCGCGCAAGCGCAGGCCAGCACCGACATCGGCTACGCCTACGACGGCCAGCAGCGCCTCGCCAGCGCCACGGTCGCCGGCGGCGGCGCCGGCACGCTGAAGATCGACAGTTACGACGCCAACGGCAACATCTGGGCGGCGACGGTGGACGGCAGCGCCTTGTCGACGCCCTGCCACGCCGGCAACGACCGCCTCGCCAGCGCGCAATCGGGCAGCGGGCCGCGGCAGTCGTTCCAGTACGACGCCAGCGGCCGGCCCACCGATTGGCGCGGGCTGAGCCTGCGTTACGACGCCGCGCTGGCCTCGGTCAGCACCGTCGCCGCGGCCGGCGCCGACACCGTGCGCTATGCGCGCGGGCTCAACAATCAGCGCGTGCTGCGCCAGCAAGGCGCGCATCGCCGGCTGTACTTCTGCGGCGCCGGCAGCACTCCGCTGATGGTCTGGAACGACGGCAAACCGCAGCTGTGCGTGTGGGGCCCCGACGGCTTGGTCGCGGTCCACGACGGCCGCCTGCAGTACCCGGTCAGCGACCACCAGCACAGCGTGTGGGCGGTGTTCGACGATCAGGGCCAGGCGCTGCGCCGTTTCGATTACGCCGCGTTCGGCGCGCCGCTGGCGGCGGCCGGCGACGATTGGTGGTTCCTCTACGCCGGCAAGGAATACGACGCCGGCACCGGCCTGTACGACTTCGGCGCGCGTTTGTACGACCCGGCGCTGATGCGTTTCCTCGGCCCGGATCCGGCGCGCCAGTTCTCCAGCCCCTACGTGTTCGCCAGCAACAACCCGATCAACTACCTCGACCCCAGCGGCAACATCTCGGTGTGGGCGCAGGTCGGCATCGGCGCGGCGATGGCGGTGTTGGCGATCGCCGGCATCGCGCTCAGCGTGGTCACCTTCGGCGCGGCCGCGCCGGCGGTGGCCGGCGGCGAAGCGGCGCTGGCCGGCGCCACGGTGGCCGGCGAAGGCGTGGCGGCGGGCGCGGCCTTGGCCGAAGGCGGCGGGCTCGCGGCCGGCGCGGTGGCGGCCGAAGGCGCGATCGAAGGCGCGGCGGGCGCGGCGACGGCGGCGGCCGCCGAAGTCGGCGCGGGCGCCGGCGCGGCCGCGGTGGAAACCGCGGTGCCGCTGACCACGGCGCAGGTGATCGCGCAGAACGCGATCTCGGTGGCCTGGAGCGCCACCACCGGCGCGATCAGCGGCGCCGGCACCGGCGGCCTGGCCTACGACATCCAGCACGGCCGCGACTTCACCGCCAAGGGCTTCTTCTCGGCGATGGGCCTGGGCGCGCTCGGCGGCGCCATCGGCGGCGGCTTCAGCGGATTGGCGACGATGCCGGCGACGGTGGGCCTGAGCCAGGGCATGAGCATCGGCGGCACCATCGCCTTCCGCGCGCTCACCCAGGGCGTGGCGGGCATGGTCGGCCAGGACGTGTCGACCTTGGTCTGCGACGCGATCAGCGGCCAGAAGATCACCGCGGCGAGTTTGCTGATGAGTTCGTTGCAGGGCTTCGGCACCGGCGCGGCCTCGGGCACCTTCAGCGCGGTCAGCAACATCGACCCGAGCAAGACCGCGGTCAACGCGGTCGAGCGCGCGGCGGTGCGCGCCGGCACCACGATCAACAAGGCCATCGACGGCGCGAAGTCGATGGCGACCTCGCAAGGCGCGATCGGCTTGTACGTGGCGGGCGGGTTCTTGTTGGCCGGCGGTTACGCGGCGTGGGGCGCGGCCAGCGCCAACAACCAGAACTGAGGGCGATACGCGGCCCGCGGCGATGCCGCGGGCCGTCGCCTTCGCCGGCACCGCGCGGTTTCGCCGCGCGGCGGTGCGAACACTATCGGGATCGTTCTCATGTTCGAACGTTCGATGACCCTGCATCTGCAAAATCGCAGCGATACGGCTTTCGCGTTCTCCGGCGCCCGCGCCAGCAGCGGCCCGCCGCCCAGCGCCGACGCCGCGGTGCTCGCGCCGGGCCAGCGGCTCACCGTCACCGCGCGCAATCCGTCCGGCGGCTGCGTCGGCGGTTTTCGCCTCGACGGCGGCGGCGCCGGGTTCGCCATCGCCTACGACCATCCGCTCAGCATCGGCGCCACCACCGTCGCGGTGCAGGCCACGCCCGGTTGGCTGGCCGGCGCCGACGCGACCACGTTTCCCGGCCACGATTCGGTCGCGAACTTGAATCTGTATCGCGGCGTCGCCAGCGGCAGCGGCTGGGTCGCGCCGCTCGGCCTGCTCGCGCAGCCGCCGTTCGACAACAGCCAGGACTTCGCCAACAGCCTCTACGGCCCCGGCGTGCGCGGCGTCGAAGCGATCGTCGCCGGTTACCCGAATCCCAGTCCCGGCGGCTACGTGCTGCCGGCCGATTTCAGCGGCGGGCAGCTGCCGGGCGTGGCCGCGGCCTGGATCGCGCAGTGGCTCGGGCAGCCCGGCCCGCCGTGTCCGCCGCGCGACGCCGCGCTGCTGAAGTGGTTGGCCGGTTATCTGCGTGGCGCCGCCAGCAACGGCCCGCTGCGGATGTGGGTGCCGCAGATCCGCTACCAGCCGGCGACGGCGCCGGCGATGTACGCCCTGGACGGTTATCGCCGCTTCGATCTGGTCGATCCCGGCGGGCGCTGGAACGCGGCCAGCGTCTCGGCCTTCTGCGCCCTGCTCGCCGGCGGCGCGCATTTCGTCGCGATCTGCGCCACCGCCGACCTGCCCGGCGGCGTCAGCGTGCAGCCGCCCGACATCGCGCTGAAAAGCTCGGGATTGGCGACCCGCCACGATCCAGGCAATTCGCATTACGCCGCGGTGCTCAACATCACCGGCACTTACGTGCAGCCCGCCAGCGGCGACTTCGCCGGCCGCGACGAAGGCCTGCTGCAGGCGCTGCTGATCGGGCGCACGGTCAACGACGTGACCGCCGCGGCCGGCCGCTACAACAACTTCCTGCAACTCGAAGGCTGGCCGGCGATCAGCTCGCGCCACAACGCCGATTACGACGCGCATCAGGCCACGCGTTGGAACGTCTCGACCTTCGGCGCCACGCCGTACAGCGAGAAGCGCGCAACCACGGTGTTCCTGGCCCCGGACGGCTGGACGCCGCAGATCTACCAGACCACGCGGATGATGCCCTACCTCGGCGCCTACGCGGTCTCGGCGACTTCGCCGCAGCCGTGGCTGGACACCTCGCTGGTGAGCATCGCCCCGAACGCGCCGCCGTTGCCGGCGCGGTTCATCGGCTGAGCGCGCAGCGGCGCCGGGCCGCAGCGGGCGTTCGTAAGGGCAACCCGCGCACCGCGGCGCTTCCCTTTCCGCCCGCGCGCCAGCATCATCTGCGCGAAGTTTCGATGCGGCTCATGGACCCGAGCTGACGCGCACGGTCCCATGCAGTCCGCCGCCCCATCCATCGGCGCGGACCGCCCACGACCTGCCCGGCAGAGGTTTCGATTGACCCCGCTCTCGCACTCGCTGATCGCGCTGCTCGGCCAGCCGTTCGACCACAAGCACGTGCGCGATCTGCTGCGCCCGCTGGACGTGAAGCGGGTCGCATCCGCCGATAGCCCGCTCAGCGAAAGCATCGTCTGGATTCCCAAGGCTTCGCTGCGCCTGGACGTCTATCGTTCGCAGCCGCTCAACAAGCTCACCGGATCGAATTTTTCGGACCCGGGTTGGATCGTCGGCGCCGTGCGATTCCTCGCGCCGGGATCGGACACCCGGATCAAGGCGCCCTTCCCCGCGCCGCTGCCGCACGGCCTCACCATGGCGTCCTCGCCGCAAGCCTGCGTCGACGCCTACGGCGCGCCGGATCTGGACGAGGAACACGAGCGCCCCGGTTTCTCCGGGCGAGTGCTGGCCTGGCGCCGACCGACGACGAACATCGCGATCACCTTCGCCGGCCTGGGCCGCGACAGCGCGATGATCGACCACACCGTCTGCCTGATCGGCTGTATCGGCGCATGGCGTTACAGCAACCCGGAAGTATTCGCGCCTTGAACGCCATGGACACGAAGACGCTGGAGTGGAACGGCCCCGACCTGCTCGACCTGGCCGAGGTCCGACGCGGCGACGGCGATGTGTTGGCGCTCGACGCGTCGGGCGGGATTTCCTGCATCGACCTGCGCGCCATGAGCGTCGTCGCGCTCGGCAAAATCGATCTGCCCACGCCGGAGGTCGGGAATTCCGGCGCGTACGGCCTCGTCTCGCGTTGGCGACTGCACGCCAGCGCCGACGGCGCGTTCGCGGCGGTGGTGTTCGACGGCGGCACGACCGGCTTCGTCGTCGATCTGGAAAATTTCGCCGTGACGATGGCGCTGAACGGCGGCGATTACCACGAAGACACGGTGCCGTTCTCGGCCTGCTTCCTGAGCCTGGACGGCAAGGCCGTGCTGGTGCATCGCACGGACTGGAACCGGCTCGACGCCTCCGACCCGCGCACCGGCGAACTGCTGACGCCGCGCGGCCCGACGCGTTACGAAAACGACCAGTGCCCGGCGCATTACCTGGACTATTTCCACGGCCGGCTGTGCGCCAGCCCGTCCGGCGCGCGCTTGTTCGACGACGGCTGGGTTTGGTCGCCGGTGGCGATCCCAATGATCTTCGACGCCGCGACCTGGCTCACGTCGAACGTGTGGGAATCCGAAGACGGCCCCTCGCTGCGTCGGCTCGCCCAGCGCGACGACTGGAATGTCCCGGCGTGCTGGATCGACGACGAACGCATCGTCCTGGGCGGCATGGAGGACTGGGACGATGAGGAAGGACAACCCATCCCCGCGCCGCCCGGTGTGCGCATCATCGACTTGCGCGACCCCGCCGACACGCCCGGCCGCACGCTGGCGATGAGCGCCGCCCCGCAGGCCTTGTTCTCGGACGGGCACTCGCTGTTCGCGTTCGACGGGCGCGATACGTCGACGTGGTCGATGCGGACGGACGCCTGTCTGAAGGTCTTCGAGGGCTTCGCCGCGAGCCACCACCATGCGCGCCGCAAGGAGCTGCTGGAGCTGACGGCGCGGCGGATCCGGATCCTCGCCCTGGAGTGAGCGTAACGCGAGCCGCGCGCGATCCGGTATAAAACCCCAATCCCCCTCGCGCGTCGCTCCCATGCAAGTCGTCTTCATCCACGGCCCCGCCGCCTCCGGCAAGCACACCATCGGCACCCGAGTCGCGCAGACGCTCGGCATCCCGCTGTTCCACAACCATCTGGCGGTGGACGCCGCGCTGGCCCTGTTCGATTTCGGTAGCCCCGGCTTCCGCGCCGTGCGCGCGGCGATCTGGCGCGCGGCCTTCGCCGAAGCGGCCGCGGCCGGGCGCTCGTTCGTGTTCACCTTCCATCCCGAGGCCTCGGTCGATCCGGCGCTGATCGAGGAGTTGGCGGCGTCGGTGCGCGCGCGCGGCGGCGAAGTGGCCTTCGTCGAACTGCTGTGTTCGCCCGAAGCCATCGCCGAGCGGCTCGACCAGCCCAGCCGCCATCGCTTCAACAAGCTCACCGACCGCGCCGTGTACGAAGCCATCGAACGCGCCGGCGGTTTCGCGTTCCCGCCGCTGCCGGCGTTGCTGCGGGTGGACACGCAGGCGCATACGCCGGAGGAATCCGCGGCGCTGATCGCCGCCGCGGTGCGCGAAGCGCGCTGATCGAAATCGCCGCGCCGCGAGCCGGACGAAGGCTCGCGGCGGGCTTGCCGTCTTAGCGAACCGTCCGCGGCACGTCGTTGGACGCATCCACGACCGCCGCCACCGCATAACCGCTGCGCGCGATCGCCTCCACCGTTTCGGCCACGGTCAGCCAGTTTTCGACGCGCACGATCCGCGCGTCGCGTTCGGGGTCGATCTCGAAATTGATCCGGCTGCCCAGATCCGCGCGCAGCACCGCGGCGGTGATTCCGCGCATGGCTTCGGCGTCTATCGCATCGTGCAATCGCAGTCTCATCGTTCGTTCGCCAAGTGGGCCGCGTGCGCGGATTCGGGGAAACCGAGCTCGCGCCACCACGGCGCGGTCGGCTGCGGGTCGTTCAAGTCGACGCGTTCGCCCATGCGCGGCGTGGTCAGGGCCACGCCCTGCCCGGCCGCCAGCGCGGACACGCGCTCGAACGGTTCGGTCCAGGCATGCATCGCCAGATCGAAGGTGCCGTTGTGGATCGGCAGCAGCCAGCGGCCGCGCAGATCGCGGTGCGCGCGCACCGTTTGTTCGGGCTGCATGTGCACGTGCGGCCAGTTCTCGTTGTAGGCGCCGGTTTCCATCAAGGTCACGTCGAACGGCCCGTAGCGGTGGCCGATCTGGCGGAAACCGTCGAAGTAGCCGGTGTCGCCGCTGAAGAATAGCCGCAGCGACGGCCCGTCGTCGGGTTCGTCGAGGATCGTCCACGACGCCCACAGCGTGGCGTCGCCGTCGAACAGGCCGCGCCCGGAGAAATGCTGCGCGGGCGTGGCGATGAAGCGCACACCGTCGATTTGCGTGCCCTGCCACCAATCGAACTGGCGCACCTTGGCCGGGGCAACGCCCCAGCCGATCAGGCGGTCGCCGACGCCGAGCGGAGTCAGGAACACGTCGGCGGTCTTGGCCAGCGCCAGCACGGTGGCGTAATCGAGATGGTCGAAATGGTCGTGCGAGAGGATCACCCCGCGCAGCGGCGGCAGGTCGGCCAGCGCGATCGGCGGCGCGTGGAAGCGCTTGGGCCCGAGCCATTGCACCGGCGAGGCGCGTTCGGCGAACACCGGGTCGGTGATCCACCAGCCGCCGCGCAGCTTGATCAGCACGGTCGAGTGGCCGAGGCGGAACAGGCTGCGGTCCGGCGCCTGCGCCAGCTGTTGCGGGGTCAACGCCAGCACCGGCGGGACCGCGGCCGGCACGGCGTCGGCCGGCTTGTTCCACAGGGCGTCGGCGATGATCCGCAGCAGCTTGCGCAGGCCGGTGGCCGGGCGCGGGTCCGGGTTGCGGAAACGGCCGTCGGCGAACTGCGGCGAGGCGGCGCGGTCGGGGGAAAGGCGGGTCTTGGCGAGGGACAGCAGGCAGGCGCTCACGGCGGGGGCTCCGGGTAACAGGCTGAAACGGCGAAGACGCGGGGGCTAAGCGGGACAAGCGAGGCGGGTCCGAGCGGCCTGCCTGAATAGTTACACTGCTCAGTGTAGTGTACTTTTTGAAAAAGTAAACCCATCGGTGTAACCTGCCGGCCATGAGCACTCCCGCCCCCGCCCGCCTGACCGACCGCAAGCGCGCCGCCATCCTCGAGGCCGCCGCCGCCGAGTTCCGCCAGGCCGGCTACGAGGCCACCAGCATGGACCGCATCGCGGCCAGCGCCGGGGTCTCCAAGCGCACCGTCTACAACCACTTCCCGAGCAAGGAAGTGCTGTTCGCGCAGATCCTCCAGCAGTTGTGGGAACGCAGCCGCGAGTCGCCGGAACTGGCCTACCGCGGCGACCGGCCGCTGCGCCCGCAATTGCTCGAACTGGTGCAGCAGAAGCTGCAACTGCTGCACGACGAGACCTTCATCGATCTGGTGCGCGTGGCCGTCGCCGCGATCATCCCCTCGCCCGAGCGCGCGCAGGAGATGTTCAAGCGCGTCGGCGACAAGGAAGAAGGCCTGACCGTGTGGATCCGAGAGGCCGCCGCGGACGGCCGCCTGAACACCGACGACCCGACCTTCGCCTCGTCGCTGCTGCAAGGCATGATCAAGGGCTTCGCGTTCTGGCCGCAGATCACCCTCGGCCAGCCGATGCTCGACGCCGGGCAGCGCGAGCGGGTGGCGAACACCACCACCGACATGTTCCTCGCCCACTTCGAGCGGATTTGAACGCCGGCCGCCCGCTCATGAGCGCCGCGACAGACCGATCTTGAGATCCTCGCGGATGTAGATCTCGACATAGCCCGGCAACCAGCCCTCGTGCGACATGCGCACGAACGGCGCGAGCAGCCGGCTGTCTTGTTCGGGCGTCAGGAACACCACCGACCACAGGTTGAGCGGGCGCGCCTCGTCGCCGCCGACGCCGTGGATCACGTGGAAGATCGGCTGGCTCGCGCCGGCCGTGAGCGTCGCGCCGTCCGGCCCGGGATACTCGGACGCGCCGATGAAGGTCACTTTCTGCTGCGCGTGATCGACCCGCGTCTGCTCGAGGATCAATTCGTGCCGCTCCGGCTGCAGCCACAGGCGCTGCCGCGATTTGCGCACGAAGCGCTCGACCCGGTCTCGCTCGCCGCGGTCGTCCCACACCGCCGCGCTGCCGGGCTCCACCACGTAAGGAATGTACAGATCGGGCCGCCGCGCCTTGCGCGTTTCCATCTCCCACAACTGAGTTCGGGTCAGTTGCAGCGGACGTTCCAGCTCGTAGCGTTCGGCCAGAATCCGGTTCACATCGACCGGCGGGATCTCGAAGCGGGTGTGGCCGGGGGCGTTCCACGCCTGCGCGAAAACGGGTTCGTGGTCTACGTTGGGGTACTCGATGGTCATGACGTCGCTCCTGAAGGAAAGTCGTTGCGTCGCCTCGTTCATCCGGGAAAACAGCGGCGGCGCGTAGGTGCAACGTAAAACCTCAAGCATGGGTGAGGTCAATGCGTTCGCGGGCGAACGGACAGTTCCAGAGCGGCAACGCCGAATGAGCGCAGGGAAAAGTGATGGCAATCGTCATGCCGTGCGGCCATGGAAAACCGCCGCGTGCGGCGCGACCATAGCGGCCCGCGCCGGCCTCGCTGCGCCGGCACCACAGGAAATCATTCGATGAAAGCGTGGCAACTCGAACGGCTCGGCGGCGCATTGACTCTGCAAGAACGCCCGATTCCCGAACCCGGCCCGGGCGCGGTCGTGGTGCGCATGCAAGCCTCGTCGCTGATGTCGTACATGCAAGACTACGTCGCCGGCGACTTGCCGAATTACCGCGTTCCCGACAGCGCCTTCGTGCCCGGCGGCAACGGCACCGGGGTGATCCACGCGGTCGGCGAAGGCGTGTGGCATCTGCATCCGGGACAACGCGTGGTGACGTCCTCGCACTTCGTCGCCAACGAGAACGTGCGCGAGCCGGCGCAGGTCCTGCTCGGCATCACCGCGCTCGCGCCGCCGGCCGAACGGGTGCAAGCGCATTGGCCCGACGGCACCTTGTGCGATTACGCCTTGCTGCCGGCGAGCGTGGCGACGCCGGCGGAAGGGCTCGACGCTGTCGATCCGGTGCGGCTCGCGGTGACCACCCGCTTCGTCGTGCCTTACGGCGGCCTGCTGCGCGGGCGCCTGGCGGCCGGCGAAACCGTGGTCGTTTCCGGCGCGACCGGCGCCTACGGCAGCGCGGCGGTCTTGCTCGCGCTGGCGATGGGCGCGGGACGCGTCGTCGCGGTCGGCCGCAACCGGCAGGCGCTGGACGCCTTGGTCGCGGCGGCCGGCGAACGCGTCGTCGCGGTGAGCGTCGCCGGCGATGCCCAAGCCGACGCGCAAGCGATCCGCGACGCGGCCGGCGGCGGCGCGCAGCTCGCCTTCGACATGGTCGGCGGCGCCCACGATCCCAACCTGACCTTGGCCGCGCTGCGCAGCCTCTCGCGCGGCGGCCGGCTGGTGCTGATGGGCAGCATGCGCGTGCCGCTGCCGATTCCTTACGCCGAGATGATGCTCAACGACTGGGAACTGCTCGGCCAGTTCATGTACCCGCGCGACGCGTACCGGCGCGTGCTCGATCTGGTCCGCGCCGGCCTGCTCGATTTGAACTCGATCCGCGCGCGGACCTACGCCTTGCCGGAACTACCCGCGGCGATGGCGGCCGCGGCGAGCGCGGGCAATCTGGACTGCGTCGTCATGACCCACGGCGCTTGAGCGCGTCCGCGCGTTCGATCCCCTGCCCTGTTCCGCCCGCGGCTTGCGTTGAACACTGTGAGCGCCGGCCGCGCACGCGGCCCGGCTTCACCGATCCGGCCGCAAGGAGCCGCCGCAATGGCGCAGGCGTTGGCGCTGCAAGAAGACCTGTTGATCCTGGTCGACGCCGACGACCGGCCGATCGGCGCGGCCGGCAAGCGCGAGGTCCATCTCAACGGCTGGCTGCACCGCGCGTTCTCGATCTTCGTGTTCGACGCGGCCGGGCGCGTGCTGCTGCAGCGGCGCGCCGACGGCAAATACCACTCGGCCGGCTTGTGGAGCAACGCCTGCTGCGGCCACCCGCGCGCGGGCGAGGAGCTGCTCGCCGCCGCGCACCGGCGCCTGCGCGAGGAAATGGGCTTCGATTGCCCGCTGCGCCGCGCTTTCAGCTTCGTCTATCGCGAGGCGGTGTCCGCCGCGATGATCGAACACGAGCTCGATCATGTTCTGCTGGGCCGCTTCGATGGCTGTCCCGCGCCCGATCCGGACGAAGCGTCCGACTGGCGCTGGGTCGATGCCGCGAGCCTATTTGCGTGGCTCGCACGCGAGCCCGACAGCTTGACGGTGTGGCTCAGGCGGATCCTGACGATGCTCGGCGAAGAGCGCTTGCGTCGTCTCGCTCACGGCGCTCGCTGAGCGATCGCTGTCGCCGCACAGCGCGGCCGCGGGCGCCGACTCCGCGAATCGCAACCCACGATTTCGGCCGCCCGAGCGTCGGCAGCGCGCCGCCCAACCTCGCTCAGCGAAACGCCAGCGTCAGCACCCGCAAGGCCTCGCGCGAGCGGCGGTCGTTGAGCGCGCTGTAAAGCATCACGTCCTGCGCGGGAATCTTCGGCAGCGACAGCGCGGCGGCCGCGTCGATCGCGCCGGCCGGCGCCGCCCGCGCGGGCAACGCGGCGACCGCCATGCCGCCCGCCGCCGCGGCGCCGAGAATGGCCGCGCCCTTGCCGATGAACACTTCCTCCCAAGCGATGCCGGCGCGGTCGAGCGCGCGCACCGCGGCGGCGCGGACGCGGCAGGGATCGCCTTGCGTCGCCAGCGGCAACGGCTGGCCCGCGGGCGGCCGCCACCCCGGCGCGGCGAACCAGGAAAAGGTTTCGGCGAACGCGGCCTTGCCTTGCTTGCGCTTTTCCGGCGGCCGCAGCACCAGCGCCGCGTCGAGCTCGCCGCGCTCGTACGCCTGCATCAACTCGCCGGTCGCGCCCACGCGCATTTCGATCCGCAAGCCGGCGTCGAGATCGCGGATGCGCCGCAGCAGCGACGGCAGTTCGCTGCCGACCAACAGATGATTGATGCCCAGCACCAACCGGCGCGGCTGGGTGCGGAACGCCGACAAGGCCAAATCATGGCTGGCGACCAGCGCCCGCGCCGCGTCCAGGAACACCGCCCCCTCGACCGACAACCGTACCTGCCGCGGCGTGCGCTCCAGCAAACGATGCCCGAGCTGCTCTTCGAGCCGGCGCAACTTGAGGCTGACGGCCGCTTGGCTGATGCCCAGCGCCTCGCCCGCGCGGGTGAAGCTCTGCAACTGCGCGGCGAGCACGAAGGCCTTCACCGCGCCGATGTCCAAGGCCGCGGCCCCAGGATTCGATTCGCTAATCATAGATATAAAGCTAGATTCGTTTTTCTTATTTGTCGAGAAGGCTAGCCTTGCGCTACCTCCCCTTGGCACAGGATTGCGCATGAACCGCCTGATCGTTACCGCATTCGCGACGCTCGCCGGACTCGCGGCGAGCGACATCTCCGCGCAAGAGGCCACCGCCTCGCCATTGCAAGGCGCCTGGACCTTGGTCGCCGCCGACAAGATCCTTCCCGGCGGCGAGCGCGCGCGCGACTACGGCGAGCATCCCAAGGGACGATTGCTGATCGACGCGCGCGGACGCTACACCTTGCAGATCTTCAAGTCCGAGCGGCCGCGCTTCGCCTCCGCCGACAAGGCCGCGGGCAGCGCCGAGGAGTTCAAGGCCGCGACCCTGGGCGGCAGCACCCACTACGGAACGCTGAAGGTCGACCGCGCGGGCAAGCGTCTGGTGTTCGCCATCGAAGGCGCGTCGTTCCCCAACTGGGAAGGCACCGTGCAGGAGCGCGCTTACGAACTCGTCGGCGACGAACTGTCCTACCGCGTGCCGGCGCGGCCCGACGGCAGCGTGCCGGTGTCGGTGTGGCGCCGGATCGATTGAGCGGCGCGCTCGAACGACGCGCTCAGTCCGAACGCAGCGCTTCGCTCATGCGCCGGAACAGCCGCGGCGCAGGCGGCGTTGCGCGGACCACGTCGCGCGCGTCCACGCCGGCGACGCCCGGCAGCGAGCCGGCCGCGCGCACGATGCGCGCGAGCGTGCGCGGGGACGCATGGCCGTGCAGCACCACCCGGCCGCGCTCGACATCGGTGCGGATCGCGTCCTGGAAACGCAGCAAATGACCGAGCCTGGAACGCACGCGGTCGCGCAGCATCTCGTCGTCGGCGAAGTCGCCGTCGCGCGGCTGCGCGCGGGTCCGGGCGAGCAGACCCTTGGCGCGGTCGGCGAAGCGTTTCGCGCGGCCGTCGAAGTGCGCGCGCGCGCCGTGCCCGAGCTTGCGGACCGCCGCGCCGCCGCGGTCGCGCGCCAGTGCGCGGCGCTGCCGGCCGAGCTTGGGATCGTTCCAGTACATCGCCGCCGCGCCCGCGGCGGCGGCCGCGAGCGCGGCGAGAAGGGTTTTCATCGCTGCGTTCATGAGGGTCTCCTCGACGGCGCCGAAAGCGGCCGTAAACAGCCGCAAACGGCCGTCAGCGGCGCGGTTGTTCGCCCCGCTCGATAAGCGCCGAACCGCGGCCCGGCGCGTTCGCGATCCGCGCCGTCCTGCGCAAGGATTCGCCGGGACATAGTGCGTCGCGACGCGGTTGCGCCGGCGTCAAGGTTTCGCAAAGACCCAGTGAGCGACGCCGTTCCCCGCGCGCCGCGTCGCGCTGACGTCGTCGCCAGCCGCTTGCGACGCTCGACGACGCCGGCCGCCTGGGTACGGCTCTACCCGAATCGGAACTTCCGCATGATTTTCCGCAGGCTCGTTCGATCCGGCGTAAACGCCGCCTACGACACCGCCAGCGCCGCCGCATCGGTCTCCGACGCGGCGCGCGGCGAGGATCGCCGCCGGCATTCCAGCAACAACGGCGACGCCAGATCGCAGTCGGGATGCATGCGGATCAAGCCGTGCACCGCGCCGGCCAAGCCGGTCATCAATCCCGGCGTGAACGCCTTGCGGGTGACGCCGCCGACGATGCCGTGCTCCTCGATGCCCGAAACCACCTCGGCGGTGGCCGCTTCGCGGTCGTTGGGAGAATGCTGCGGATCGAGCGCGGCGGCGCGCAGCAGCAGTTCCCACTGCGAGAAATCGCCGTGGCACAGCGTGTGGGTGAGGCCCCACTGCCCGCGCGTCAGCGCCGCCGCGCGGCGCAGGTCGCGCAGCGCGGCCGCATCGCCGCTGCGCGCGTACAGATCGGCCGCGGCCAAGCCGATGCCGACGCCGCCGTTGCACCAAGTCGGGAAGTTCACCGAATCGACCATGCGCGCATCGCGCCAGTTGCCGCTGGCCGGATCGAACAGCGAATCCTGGAACGCGAACGCGGCATCGGCCAACGCGCTCCAGCGACGCCGTTCGTCCTCGCTGCCGGCTTGGGTCCGCGCCAGACGCGCCAGCGCCCAGCCCATGCCGTAACCGCCGTGGCCGAAGCCGCCGATAGGCTCGGGGAATGCCGGCGACAGCCAGTACGCGCCGCGCTCGTCGCGCTGAGCGGTGGTTTCGAGCCGCCGCGCCGCGTCCGCGGCCAGCGCCAGCCAGCGCGGTTCGCCGCTGGCGCGGGCCAGTTCCAGCAGCGGCACGATCGCGCCGGCGCTGCCGCCGGTGATGTCGAGGAAGGGCTCTTCGGCGAAACCGATGCGTTCGAGCTGCTCCGCGCACGCGCGGGCGTCGTCGAGCAACTCGGGCCGGCCGAGCAGATCGTGCAGCGTCAGCCACGCCCAGATCCGGCTGCCGTCGCCGTTGAAGCCACCGACCACGGCCGAGGCTTCGACCCGGGTCTGCCGGCGCATCGCCAACAAGGCGCCTTCCAAGGCCGCGTCCACGCCGTCGACCGCGTCGGCGCGTCCGTGCCCGACTTCGTTCCGGTAACCGGCCAGCGACACCGCCACGCCGCCGAGTCCGAAGTACGCATCGGCGCCGAGCGGCTGCACATGCCAGCCGTCGCCGCCGAAGCTCTCCGGCGAAATCCAGGTGACCGAGCCGTCGGCGGCGCGCACCGACAGCCGCAACAGCCGCGCCATGGTGTCGGCGGCGAGCGCGCGCCGGCGCGCATCGAGCCGTTCGCTGTGGGGACGACGGGCGAAGTGCGAGCGGCTGTCGCGTTCGCTCGGCCCGTCGGTCTCGCTGTTGAGCTGGGTGACCACCAGCGAACTGCGCACGATCATTTCCTCCAGCTCGATCCGCATCTCGCGCCAATCGGCCAGGGTGTCGCCGATGCGCTGCGCGCTGAGCGGTTCGACGAACGCGGGAATGTCGCCGTAGCGCAGGTCGTCGATTTCCGCGGCGATCTGCTCGGGCGGGGGCGCCACCGCCGACGGGCTGCGCGAGAACAGCGCGCGCGCGCGCTCGATCGCCTTGTCTTCCTCGTGCAGCGAAGCCGGATGCCACAGCATGCGCCCGACTTCGACATAGACCTGCGTCGGCCGGCGCACGTCGCGCGCCCGGCAGCCCTCGAATTCCGCCAGCAGCGGCGTCAGCGTCCCGGCCGCGTCGAGTCCGCGCAGATGCCGCGAAGCGTCGAGGAACCCGTCGCTGATCTGGTCCCAGTAGCGCGACACCTCGGGCTTGGCGCTGGGATGGTTCTGCGAGGCCGACAGCTCGGCTTCCATCATCTTCACCCGCGCGTCGGTGGTGCCGTCGTCGACGATGACCGGCACCTGCAACTGCGGCTGCTCGCCCGGCAGCGAACCGGCCGCGGACAGATCCGCGCGGCCGAAGCCCAGCACCGGCGAGCGGAACGGCACGATGCCGGTGCGCAGCACCGAGTTTTGGATCCACTGCTGGGCCTGATCGTAAGCCGGGCCGTACCGCGACGGCGCGGCCGGGCGGATCGGCGCGAACAGACTTTCGACGTCGACCACATACGGCACCGGGCCGCAGGCGACCAGATTTTCCAGATGGATGTCGGTGCCGCCGAGCAGGCGCAACACCGCCAGCCAATGGCCGAGACGGCGGTAGAAATCGCGCAGTTCCGCGTCGTTTTCGCAGTAGCGATGGTCGACGAACGCGGCCCAGCCGTAATCGCCGCGGTCCAGCACGGGCGGCACGCGGATGCGTTCGGCCTCGCCGAACAGCTTCGCCAAGAACCCGTCGAGCACCGCGTCGATGCGCAGCGAACGCGGCTTATACATCAGCTTTCCGCCCTCGAACGCGAGCCGGGCGACGGTTTGCCCGCCGTCGTGCAGATCGCCCTCGCCCAAGCCGATGCCGAGCAAACGGCCGAGCGAGCGGCCGGACCACTGCGACAATCGCGCGCGGTCCGCGGCGAGGCGGGCGACGAGGGAGTGGATCGCGGCGCTTTGCTGCTCCAGCGAACGCGTCAGGCGCGCGAGCAGCGGCGGATAGCGGCGATCCAGGTGCGCGGCGAACGCGTCGCCGCAAGCCGTGGCGACAAAATGGGCGAAGCGCTGCGCGTCGTCGTCGCCTTCGAGTTCGCCGCTGTGCTTGGCGGCGTGCAGTTCCAGCAACAGCACGCGGTTGAGCTTGAGCCGCGCGTTGGCGTACAGCGCTTGCGCGACGGTGGCGCGGATCAGTGCGGCTTCGTCGGCGTCCCAGCCGTGTCCGGCGGCGGCCAGCCGCGCGGCGAAGGCGTCGTTGGCGGCGGCGATGCGGCGATCGATGATCGGGCCGAAGCCCTCGTCCATGCGGCTTGCGGTCATCCGTAGCGATCTCGGTGCGGGTTTTGGAACAGCGACGGCGATCGCGGCGGCCGACGCGCCCGCGAAGGGTCGCGCCGCCCGCCGCGGGGCCGCATCAGATGCAGCAGACGCAACGGCCGCTAGGGCACGTGGATACCGAGGTCGAATGGGTGATGGGCGCCCTCATCGCGTCTTCGACGGCGTTTTCCCCTTCCAGGAACAGCGGCCCGGCCGGATTGTCGAAACCCGAGATGGTGTCGGCGCCGGTGAGCCAGCCCTTGATCAGATCGTTGTCTTGCATTGCAATTCCTCCCTGAGTACTGGATGTCGCCCGGCGATCGGCCGTCCTTTGCTTCGAAATCGCGGCGAACCGGGCATCGATTGCATAGCGTGTGGTCGTCGGCCGCGGACGGATCCGCAACGGCGATGCATCGCCGGACGAGCCACCGCCGCACTCTAGGCAAGCGGTCGAGGGGCTGTCAAATCGCGCGCGCCGGCCGGCGAAAACACGGTGTTTGCGCGCCGATGTTTGGTTCGCGGGCTTTATTCCCTGCGTTTTCCCGGTTCATTCTCGTTCGTTCCCGTGCGGATCGAGGCGCCCGACGCGGCCTCGCCGCCGCGTTCGCGCGACACGAGGTTCCGCATCCGGCGACGGCGTATCGGCCGCGCGGCGCCGTTGCGCGTCGGCCGTTTCGATGCAGATGGGCGGCGCATCGCCTTCGATGCGACGGGCGATGATGTGCCACGCGGCAAGGTTCCTCGTGCCTGCGGCGCACGCGCCGCATCGGCGCGAATCCGAATTCCGCCATCTGTGCCGGGCCGCATGGCCGGCGCGGCGCCGGCGGCGATATGCTGGCCCCACCGGCCGCGCCGCGCTCGCGCATCGAGCGCCCTCGCCCGCCGCGCGCCCACGAACCGCTTGGAGCTCCGCCCGATGCCATCGTTCGCCGAACTGATCGAAGGATTCGACCCGGCCGCCGAAATTCTGCCGCCGGCGCATTGGTTCCAGGGCCGCACCGTCTACGGCGGGCTGACCGCGGCGCTGGCGCTGCAGGCGGCGATCCGCGCAGCGCCCGCCGGCGCGCCGCCGTTGCGCGCCGCGCAGGTCGCCTTCGTCGGCCCGGCGTCCGGCGCGCTGCGGTTCCAGCCGCGGGTGTTGCGCGAAGGCAAATCCTCGCTGTCGGTGGACGTCGAGGCCAGCAGCGACGGCGAACCCGCACTGCGCGCGCTGTTCGTGTTCGCCGCGGCGCGCGCCAGCCGCATCGCCCACGATTTCTCGCAACGCCCGCCAGCGCCGCCCGCCGCCGACTGTCCGCGCCTGCCGACGCACGAACTGGCGCCGCGCTTTCTCGGCAACTTCGATGTGCGCATGGCCGGCGGCTCGGCGCCGGCGTCGGGCGCGGCGAATCCGGAATTCATCGCCTGGGTGCGCCACCTGGACGACAACGGCGTCGCGCCGGCGGTCGCCCTGGTCGCCCTCGCCGACGCGCTGCCGCCCGCGGCCTTGGCCAGCTTCACCGAAATGGCGCCGGTCAGCTCGATCGCGTGGAGCTTCGAGTTGTTCGATCCGCCCGCCGGCCGCGGCTGGTTCCTGCTGCGCTCTTTCAGCCAGCACGCCGCGCACGGGTATTCGGTGCAGGACATGGAGATCTGGGACGAATCGGGGCGGCGCGTGCTGGCGGGCCGGCAATCGGTGGCGCTGTACCAATGACGCCGCGCCGCGGCAGCGACGCGGCGAGTTCCGCGCCGAAAACAAAGCAGCCGCCCGGAACGTCCGGGCGGCTGCGTCGGTGGCGATGCGAATGCGCGGCTTACATGACGCAGCCGGCGACCACCTTGTACTTCTTGGTCACATCGCCGTAGCCCGGGTCGCCGCAGCTGGCGGGCTGGCGCACGCCGACCACGTCGCCGGCGTCGTTGTAGTAGATGGTCGAGCAGAAGCAACCCTGCGATTGAGTGGCGGCGCCGGTGCTGGCGGATGCGGCCAGCAGGACGCCCAACGCGATCAGCTTGATGCGGTGCATCGAACTCTCCTTCGACATGTGCGCGGCGCTAATGCCGCCGGCGCACGATACAACGCGGCCATCGCAGCGCATGAAACATCGCCGCGCACGAAAATGTCACGAGCTTGCGATAGCGCGCAGCGCGGCGAAGATGAACTGTGAGCGGGATCGTAATTGCGCCGACGCGGCGGAGATCGCCGAGGCGGGCGCATGCGTTCGCGATCCGCGCCGTCCGGCCGCCGAGGGCACCGCGCACGCGGCCCTGGGATGGACGGCGGGTCGGGCCGCCGGCCGATCGCGGCGTATAGTTCCTCCGCCGAACGCCGGGCCGCGCTTGCCCGCCGCGCATCCTCGCCCCACGAGAACCGCTCATGACCGACCGCGCCGCCCGACTCGTCGAAGTCCGCACTTACAAGCTCAAACCCGGCCATGGCGAGCGTTTCGTCGCGGCAATGGCGGCCGCGCTGCCGATGGTGCGCGCCAGCGGCATGGACGTGGTCGCGTTCGGCCGCAGCGATCACGAGCACGAGAGCTTCCACCTGATCCGCGCCTACGCCGACCGCGACGAATTGACCGCGCAGCAGGACGCGTTCTACGGCTCCGACGCGTGGAAGCTCGGGCCGCGGCAAGCCTTGATCGATTGCCTGGACGACTACCTCAACACGCTGTTGTGGCTGACGCCGGACAGCATCGAAGACCTGCGTTCCCGCAACGGCCTCAAACGGATCTAGCCCGCTTTGCCGCGCTCGCCGGCCAAACGCGCCCCGCTCAGCCGCCCGAGGCGCGCGCCATCGCGTCTTCGTGCGGCGATAAAAAAAAATGGCGCCGGAGCATGAAGCTCCGACGCCATTCTTCGTCACGCGCCTCGCGGCGCCTGCGCACGATCAACTCAGCTTGAGCGCTCCATGGCTGGGCGCGCTTTGCCCGCCCTGGCCGCCTTGCGTCATCGTCTGCTGCTGTTCTTGCTGCGGCTGACGCTGTTCCTGCTGTTGCTGCTGGCCCAAGGCCTCGAGCTTGTGCAGATTGTCCGCCAGCGGCTGCTTCGCCGCTTCGGTCTTATCGACCGGAGCGTATTTGATGTCGCCTTCGTTGCCCGGGTTCTTCCACACCGCGAACACGTTGTTGTTGGTCTGGCTCGGCGCCACGTCCTGGATCTCCGGCAGCTTGGCCTGCCGCGCTTGCACCGCCAGCGCCCCGGCGATGCGCTCCTTGTCCTGCTGGTTGTCGTACACGCCCGCGTCCGGGCCGAGCTTGTCCAAGCCGGCGAGCGCCTGCTGGAACATCGGGTCGCCGCGCAACTGGCCTTCGCGCTGCGGATCGGGCTTGGCGTCGCTGGTGCTGAAGGTGCGGCCGGAATTGCCCAGGCCCGGCTCGCTCGGCTTGATCGATTCGTCCAGCGCGCGGCCCGAGGCCGGCGCCCAATGGCCGAAGAAACCGTCCTGGCTGGGCTCCTTGAGCTTGGCGTCGCGCAGCACGCTGTCGGCCAGGGTGTTGGAGTTCTGCACCTGCGGGTCGTAGGGATATTTGTCGCTCTTGCTCTGCGCGTCGGCGACCATCTTGTCCCAGGTCTTGGACAGGTCCGCGCCGGTGGCGATCTCCTCGCGGTACTGCTTCTGGCCCTTGGCGTTGAGGTTGTCGGGATGGTCGGGATTGGTGCTGTCGTAGGGCAGATTGCTCTCCACGTGCATCCGCCCGTACGGCAAGCCCGGCTTTTCCTCGCCGGTCCAACCGCTGATGGTGTGCTGCTCGCCGTTCTTGTCGGTGTAGAGCAGGAACTTGTGGTGGTAGTCCTTGCCCGCCACCGAGCCGATGTTGCGGTAGCCGACTTCGATTTTCTCGTCCATGCGCGGCCCGCTCCCTTACTGATTCTTGAGGTGGACGGCGGCGACCTTGGCGAGCTTGCCGGCGGCGTCGAAGGAGAAGGTCATCACCACCGAACGCGCGTCGGGGTCGAGCATGGCCTGGCCCTTGTTGTCGCGCACGATCAGCGTGGCGGCCTGCTCCTCGACGATCTTGGAACTGGCCGAGCCCGCGAACAGCCCCGACACCGCGGCCTTATCGGTGCCCAGCGGAATGTGCTTGAGCACGATCTCGCTCACGTCGAGCTGTTCGAAGCGAACCGGCTTTCGAGACGAATAGATTTCTTCCAGCATCTGCGCAACTCCTGTTTTCATAGTTTCATCCCGGGTCGACCCCTTAGTTTGCCCGCCCGCCGTCGCGCACGACGAGAGCGGCGACGCGAACGCGACGACGACGGCGCAGGCCGTCGCGACGGCGCGCAAGCGCGTCTTGAATGGCGTCTTCGATCCGATCCCTGACATTTCGATCTCCTGCCGCGGTGGCGGCCGATGGGCGAACGCCGCCGCGCGAGGCGGCGGACGCAGCGCACAGTGTGGCCGCTGCGCAGCGCCCGGTGTGTGCGGGCGATGCGCGGCGCGGCCGCGCGTTCAGCCGCCGTCTCAGCGGTCGGGCACCCACGCGAAGTTCTCGCCTTCGGCCTGGATCCGGCCCAGGCCCGGGAACGGGAAGTGCACGGCGTACACGTGCAGGTTCTCGGCGGCGGCGCGCTTGAGCAAGGCACGGCGGCTGGCCTGGGCCTTGGGCGCGTCGCCGTCGTACTGGATGGTCCAGTCCGGGCGCTGCACCGAGACGATGTAGTGATGCGCCGAATCGCCGATATACAGCAAGCGCTCGTCGCCCGAAGCGATCTGGTACGCGCTGTGGCCCGGAGTGTGGCCGTCGACCGCGACCGCGGCGACCACGCCCGGCACGAGTTCGGCGTTGGGCTGGAAGGTCTGCACCTTCGGCGCGATCGCGGCAACCAGCTTGGCGGCGCCGGCATCGGCCTTGAGCGACGCCCATTCGGCTTCGCTCAGATGCACGGTCGCGTTCGGAAACGCCAGCGCGCCCTCGTGGGTCAGCAAGCCGCCGACGTGATCGGGATGGCCGTGGGAAATGAAGATGTCGGTGACCTGCCCCGGCTCGGTGCCGGCGGCGCGCAGCGAGGCCGGCAGGCGGCCGGCGCGGGCGAAGGACGCGTCGGCCGCGCCGGTGTCGAACAGCAGCGTGCGCTCGCCCGCGCGCACCAGCAGCGGCTGGATGCTCAGGTGCAGCACGTCGGTGGGCTGGCCGGCGGCGCTCAGCAGCGCGGCGACATCGGCCGGCGGATGGCCGACGCCGAAGGTCTTGCCGTCGTTGGGCGCGTCGATGTCGCCGTCCTTGAGCGCGAAGGCTTCGAGCTGGCCGATGCGGAACGCGAACACATCGGCGTTCTGCACCGGCTTGGCGTCGGCGGGCTTGGCCTCGGCCGGCGCCGCGGCGGGCGCGGCGGCGGCGGGTTGTTCGGCGGCGGGCTGCGGACGCGAACAGGCCGACACGGCCGCGCCGGCGAGCACGGCGGCGATCAACACGGAAAGCGAATGACGGGGCATGGGGGAGGTTCCGGTAAGAAGGCCGATGCGCGGCCGAAAGGCAGGCGCGGACAGCCGGCCTGCGAACCGGGCGAGCTTATGCCCGCGGCCTTGCGGCAACAAGCGCCCGCGCGCCGTCACCGCGGCGCATGCTGCGTTCCATTCGCGGCGCTTCGACGACCAAACCGATGCGTTTTCAGCGTTCCGGCGCCGCCTCGCAGGGCGGGGCCGCCTCGTCGGCCATCGTTTGCGCGGCGGCCAGCAGCGAGGCGCGCAGCATCGGACCGTGGCCGAGTCCGGGGAATTCGCGATAACACACGCTCAAGCCGGGCATGGCCCGCAAGCGCTCGGCGAGCCGGCGCGCGGCATCGGCCGGCACCACGCCGATCCGCGCCCGATGCGCGGCCGCGCGCGGATCGGCGGCCTCGCGCGCCCCTTCGCGCGGCGCGCGTTCGCGCTCGCCTTGGGCGATGGTCACGCTCGCCGGACGCGCCAGTTGGCGCGCGAGAAAACGCCGCTCGGGCTCGCCGAGGATCGCGCCGCGATCCCACCACAGCGACGGGCTCGCGGGGAACCAGCGAGCGAACGCATCGCCACGGGTGTAGAGCAGATTCAGCACGAACAGCCCGCCGAGCGAATGTCCCCACAGCGCCTCGCGCGAGCGGTCGATGCGCGCGCGGCGGCGCGCCTCGGGCTGGATTGTCCCGATCAGCGCCTCGCCGAACCTCGCCGCGCCACCGCCGCGAACGCCCTGCCCCAACCCGTCGTCGACCGCGCTGGGCGTGTAATCGCCGGTGCGTTGCGCGCCGTCGATGCGCAGATCGTTGTCGTAACCGACGAACACCAGCACCGGCGGCCGGCCTTGCGCCAATGTCGCCAGCGCCGCCGCGTCGAATTCCATCAACGCGGCGTTGCCGTCGAGCATGTACAAGGCCGCGAATCCGCCGCGCGGAGCGCGCTGGCGCGGGATGCCCAGATTGACCCGCCACTGCCGCAGTCCATCGTCGGAAGCGACCACGAAGCGCTCGAATCGATAGTCCGGCGAAGGCGCATCGGCGACGGTGACGCCGATGCGTTGGTTCGGATCCGGCTGCGCGACCGCGGGCGCGCACCACCCCATCCCCACGAACGCCACGGCCACCCCCTGTAGGAGCGGCGCAAGCCGCGACGCGGCCCTCGCAACGAACGAGGACCCACCTGCAACCGACACGCCCATCCGCCGCGAAACGAAGCGTCCGGCGCGATCTTCGCCTCCGGGGTCGCGGCTTACGCCGCTCCTACAGGGGGAGACCAAAGCCGCTTGGCTCATCACCAGCTCAGCCGCACGCTCGCGACTACGGTGCGACCGGTGCCGTAGTAACACGAGGCGACGCTGCCGCAGGTGGAGATGTAGGTCTTGTCGCCGAGGTTGCCGACGTTGAGCGAGAACTGCGTCGCCGGGCCGTTGCCGGTGTCCACGCGATAGCGGATCGCCGCGTCGAACACGGTGTAGGACGGAATCCGGTAGAGGTTGGCGCTGTCGCCGTAGCTCTCGCCGTTGTAGCGCACGCCCGCCGCCAAGCCGAGGCCTTCCAGCGCGCCTTGGTGGAAGGTGTAGTCCAGCCACGCGGTCGCGGTCCACTCCGGCACCTGCGCCAATTGCTTGCCGCGCAGTTCCGGCGCGCCGCGGGTCACTTCCGAATCCATGCGCGAGGCCGCGCCGATCACGCTGAAGCCTTCCAGCGGCGTCACGCGCGCTTCCAGTTCCAGGCCGCGCACGCGGCCTTCGCCGCTTTGCGCCTGACAACGCAGCGCGCCGCTGGCGCCGCAGTTGACGTGGGTCGGGTCGGGATCGTCGACGAGGATGTTCTCTTGGCGCAGGTCGTAGGCCGACAGCGTGATCAGTCCGTCGAAGCTCGACGGCTGGAACTTCACCCCGCCCTCCCACTGCTTGCCGGTGATCGGATCGAACGGCGTGCGCGCGTAGCTCTGATTGATGTCGGTGGTCGCCGGCTGGAACGATTCGGCGTAGCTCAGGTACGGCGACCAGCCGCCGGGCGCCGCGTACAGCACGCCGGCGCGGCCGGTGAAAGCGTCGTTCTTCAGGCGCGTGCGCACCCACGGCGTGACCGCGCCGGTGGCGACCGTGCGGGTCGCGGTGGAGGTGTCGTCGTCGGTGCGGTCGTAGCGCCCGCCGAGCAGCACGCGCCAGTTGCCGAACGCGAGCTGGTCCTGCAGATAGACGCCGGTTTGCTCATTGGTGCCGCGCGACAGGCCGACCGAGCGCACCACCGGGGTGTAGCCGGTGTAAACCGGGTGGAAGATGTCGATCGGCGCCGGATTGCTCATCGCGCCGCGGCCGCCGACCCAGTCCGCCTTCTGCCAGTCCACGCCGAACAGCAACGTGTGCGCGACCGCGCCGGTGACGAACTGGCCCTGGAGGCGGGTGTCGATGGTGTCGCCGTCGGAATCGCCGTCGCCGTAGGTGGCGCGGCGGTTTTGGGTGCGGCCGTCGGCGCTCAGCGCGCCCAGCGTGATGACGCCGCGATACAGCGAATCCACGTGCGTGCGCCGCGCGCTCTGGCTCAGCGTCCAGTTCTCGTTGAAGCCGTGTTCCAGCAGCCAGCCCGCGGTCCAGATCGTGCGGTCGTAGGTGTTCCAGCTCGGCTCGCCGATGAAGGTGGTGTTCTTCATCCGACCGTAGCGGGTCGGCCGCAAGGTGCCGTCCATCGGCAGGAACTGATAGGTCGAGCCGCCGTCGTCCTTTTGATACAGGCCGAGCAAGGTCAGGCGCGTGCGTTCGGCGATCTGCCAGGTGTAGCTCGGCGCCAGGAACCAGTGCTTCTGTTCGGTGCGCTCGATCTGGGTGTCGCCGTCGCGGTACAGGCCGACCAGACGCACCAGGTGCGCGTCGTCGCCGCTGCCGGCGCCGACGTCGAACGCGGCGCTGTACTGGCCGTGGCCGTCCAGGCCGAGTTGCAGCACCTGCTGCTGGTCCGGCGTCGGCGTCTTGCTGACCTGATTGACCATGCCGCCGGGCGCGACCTGCCCGTACATCACCGCCGACGGCCCCTTGAGCACTTCGACCCGCTCCAGATTCCAGGTGTCGAACATGGTGCGGTTCCACTGCCCGCCCTGCGGCGCGCGCAGGCCGTCGAGGGTGACGTTGTTGCTCCAACTGCCGGCGTCGTAGCCGCGGATGCGGAAATCGTCGACGCGGTTGTCGATGCCGCTGCTTTCCAGCGACACGCCGGCGACGTAGCGCATGGCGTCGTTGAGGTTCTGCACGCCGCGCGCGTCGAGTTCCTCGCGCGCGATCACCGCGATCGACTGCGGAGTCTGGGCGATCGGCGCGTCGGTCTTGGTCGCGCCCTGGGAATGGGTGGTGGTGCGGTAGGCGTTGACCCGGACGGTGTCCAAGGTCTGCGCGTCGCCTGCGTCCGCGGGTTCGGCCGCCAACGCCGCGCACGGCAGCGCCAGGACGAAAGCGAGGGAAAGGGAAAGCGGTGAGCGCGCGAAAGCGCGCAGAGATCCTTCTGCGTACACGAGAGTCGGCCCAGTGGAAACGATTGGCTGACTGCAGGCGCAGCGGCTGATGCGGGGCATCTTAGCAAATGAGAACGGATCGCAATAGAGCCCGCATCGGGCCGCGCGCTCAAGGCGACGCGGCGGCACCCGTCCGCCAAGCCGATCGGAGCGTGCGGCTCCCGTGTCGATGGCGCTGAGCGTCGGTCTTCTGCGGTAAAGCGTCCGCTTCCAGCCCGAGCGGCCGCTCGACGGTCTTATGCGCGGCCGGCGCGAACACTGCCAGCCCCGTCGCCGTCGATGCGCGACGACGCAAACTCATGCAAACGCCGCCGAAACCGTTTTGAGCAGCGACGCGACCGTGACGATGTCGACGCGCAGTCAAGGCAACGTTAGCGAGCGGTGACGCTCGCGCGATACGCGCGCCTAAGGCGTCACCCGCGGGTCACGGCTGTTTAATGGCGGCCCGCCGCATAGTGGTGCGCAAGCGGTGCAACGCGCATCGCGATGCTTCCAAGCCCGCAGGAGACGACGCACATGACCGACAAGAAGACCGAACACAGCCTCAACGATCTGATCCAGATCGCCCGCGACGGCGAGCATTTCTACGCCGAGGCGGCGAAGAAGGTCGGCGACACCGAACTGGCCGGCGCGTTCTTGCGCATGTCCACCGCCAAGGGCGCGATCGTCGAGCAGCTCAGCGCCGAAGTCGCCGCCGGCGGCGGCAAGCCGGCGTCCGGGGGCACCTTCGTCGGCTCGATGCAGGAGGTCTACGGCCGCGTGCGCGCCACGCTGGGCGACACCCGCTATGGCTACGTGGCCGAACTGGAAGAGTCCGAGGACCGGCTGCTGAAGGCGTTCAACGACGTCCACGACGATCCCAACGTCGCGCCGTCGGCGCGGGCCGCGGTCGAGCGGCTGTTGCCGCAGGTCCGCCAGAGCCATCGCGAGATGAGCCAGCGCAAGCACGCTTTGAAGCATTGAGCGCGGGCCATCGCCGCAACGAAAACGCCGGCCATGCGCCGGCGTTTTCGTGCGGCCGGGGTTTTCCGGCCTCGGGTCCGCTGCGTTCTTCGGCATCGCCGATCCGCAACGCGTCGCAAGGCGAGCCGGATCGAACGCCGCGCTGCCGAGCTAAGACGCTACATCGTACGACCGCCGATTCCTCAGCATCGCCGGATCGAACCCCGCCGCCTGCGCATACCGCGAGGCGATGGCCGCGAGCTCGTCGGGCTTGATCACGTCGTCGATATTGGAAAATCCCGCCGGCGCGCGTTGATTGGCCATCGTGATCATCACCTCCGGCCCCTGCTGCCGGTTGCGGAACTGCATTTCCGTGGTGACCGGCCTGCGTTCCTCTTCGTACGCGATCAGGGCTTGCCTGATATCGGCGCCGTGCGCCAGGTGATAGGCCAGCGAGCGGCCGTCGACGATGGCCTGGGTCGCGCCGTTGGAACCCATCGGATACATCGGATGCGCCGAGTCGCCGAGCAAGGTCACCGGCCCGAAGCTCCAGCGCGGCAAGGCGTCGCGGTCGAGCATGGGATAGGCGTGCGCCTGCGCGGCCGAGCGCAGAATGCCCTGAACATCGACATCGTCCAGGCGCCAGTCGCCGAAGTGATCGAACACTTCCTGCTTGTCCACCGAATGGCGCCAATCGCCGTTGTGCCGGTTGCCCGCGCCGGGAATCGGCCGGGTGGTGATCCAGTTGATCAGGATCTCCTCGCCGCCGTCGGGATTGGGCGCGATGGGATACAGCACCAGCCATCTGCCGTCGACATCGCCGGACACCAGCATGCTGGCGCCGGAGAGATACGGCTTGGCCCAGGCCGTGCCGCGCCACATCATCAAGCCGTTCCAGCAGGTCGCGCCCTCTTCCGGGTACAACTGCGCGCGCACCGCGGAACGGATTCCGTCGGCGCCGACCAACACGTCGGCCGTCAACCGTTCTTGCCGCCCGGCCACGCGGTGCTCGACCTCCGCCTCGACCCGGCCGTCCGCTTTGACGAGAAAACCCTTCACCCGCGAATCGGTCGCGATCGCGTCCTCGCCCAGGCGCTTGCGCACTTCCGCCGCGAGCACCTTCTGCAGAAAACCGCGGTGGATCGACAGCTGCGGCCAGCCGTGCCCGGCGAAGCGCCCGCGAGGTTCCTGCCAGACCCGATTGCCGTGCCAGTTGCAGAACACCAGCTCGCGGGTCTGAATCGAACCCGCGATGAGTTCGTCCAATACGCCCAATTCTTGCAGTTCCCTGCACGCGTTGGGCAGCAGGTTGAGGCCCACGCCCAAGGGATCGATCTGCGCGGCCGATTCCAGCACCCGGATCGAGCGGAAGCCGGCCGCATGCAAGCTCAGCGCGGCGGCCAGTCCGCCGATTCCCGCTCCGGCAATCAGAATGTCCATCTGCTTTCCCGTTGTTGTCGTTGTCATTGGCGGCGTCTTCGCGAAACCGGTCGACCTAAGCCGCGGACCGGTTGGTTTCCAGCCGGCTCACATCCAGCCAATGGCGATCGAGCTGCCATGGGTAGGACGGCAAATCCACCAGCCGGCCGCCGGATTCGGCGGCATCGGACCAATCGACCTCGTTCCCGGCCATGTACGCATCGGCGATCTGCTGCAACCGGCGCCGCAGCGCGTCCGCACCGGCCTCGTCGTCCGCCGCGCCGTGACCGAAGCTGCCGCTGGTCCCGCCGGCGAGGTGGCGGCGCAGCGACAAGGCCAACTCGTCGTGCGAAGCGGCGACGAACGCCACCCGGCTGGCGTGCTGCGCGCGCCGCTGGGTCGTGGTGTAGGCGATGTCGCGCAAGGAGTGGCGCTTCCCCGCTTCGCCGTCTTCCAAACTCGCGAGGAACGAGCGGCAAACGGCGTCGAGCCCGGCCGGATTCGGCGCCGACAACGTCACCGCGTGCGGCCGCCCGGCTTCCGCCGATGTGTGTTGCGCGACCGGATCGGCCTGGGTCAACACGATGCAGGCGTTGGTCGACGAAATGCCTTGGCCGCTGACCGACGCGATCGCGCGCTTGTCCGCGCTGCCCAGCGCATGCGCACGGGTCGGAATCAGCAGGGGCATGGCGTCCCAATCGAGCTTGGGATGCGGCGTGTCGAAATGCAGATTGGGCGGAACCTCGCCGTTCTGCAGGCAAAGCACCGTCTTGATCACCCCAGCCACGCCCGCGGCGCCCTCGGCATGGCCGATATTGGTCTTGACCGAACCGACGATGCACGGCCGGTCGGCCGGCCGGTTGGGCGCCAGAATCGCGCTCAGCGCGTTGAGTTCGACCAGATCGATACGGGTGCCGGTGCCGTGCGCCTCGACGTAATCGACCTCGGCGGCCGCGATGCCCGCGTCCTCGTACGCCCAGCGGATCGCCGCTTCCTGGCCCACCACCGACGGCGCGGTCAACGTGTCCTTGCTGCGGCCGTCGTTGCTCACCGCGCTGCCGAGGATCACCGCGCGGACCCGGTCGCCGTCGGCTAACGCGCGCTCCAGCGGCTTGAGCACCAGCACGCCGATGCCTTCCGCGCGCACGAAGCCGTTGGCCGAGGCGTCGCCGAACTTGCAGCGCCCGTCCGGCGCCATCATGCCGACCTGCGAGTACATGACGTTCTCGTGCGGCGTCAGCACGAGGTTCACGCCGCAGGCCAGCGCCATCGTCGATTCGCCGGAGCGCAGGCTCTTGCACGCCAGATGGATGGCGACCAGCGACGAGGCGCAGGCCGCGTCGATGGTCACGCTCGGCCCACGCAGATCGAACGCATACGAAAGCCGGCCGGACGCGAGGCTGCGCTGGTGCATTCCGGTGAAGGAATACAGGTCCATGTCGGCGATGCCGTTGCGGTGCTGCAGATCCCAGTAATCCGCGTTCATCATCCCGACGAACACGCTGGTGCGGCTGCCCGCCACCCGGCTCGGCGGCTGGCCGGCGTCTTCCAATGCGTCCCACGCGCTCATCAGCAGCAAACGCTGCTGCGGGTCCATCTTCGCCGCTTCCTTGGCCGAGACCTGGAAGAACTCGGCATCGAACTTGTCGATCTGATCGATGAACGCGCCCTTGCGGCTCGCGGTCTTGCCGGGCGTTCCGGACTCGGGCGCGTAGACCGCCTCCACGTTGAAGCGGTCGGCCGGAACCTCCCGCGTCATGTCCTTTCCCTCCCGGAGAAGCTGCCAGAACTCATCCGGTCCTTGCGCGCCGGGGAACCGGCAGCCGATGCCGACAACAGCGATTTTCATAGCCCATTCCTTATCGATTCGATGACGCGAAAGCTCGACGGTCCGATCTCCCGCGCGCCGGGCGGGTGCGCCCGGCGCGGCGAGGTCAGGTGTACGCGGTCTCGGTTTCCAAAACGCGCGGCGCCGGCGCGTGGCGGTAACCGGTCTGGTGTTGCGAGCGCTGCAGGCTTTCCTTCAATACGCTCTCGTTCTCGCGGGTCAGATCGAGGATCTGCCGCAGCAAGGCCACGGGCGCGCCGCCGCTGCCGTGCTCGAACAGCGCGACGCCGTCGGCGTACGCCCGCGCGGCCATGCCGATGTGGCGCCCGCGGAAGGTCTTGAGCAGCTTCAGCAGTTCGGTCAGGTTGCTCGCCGTGCGGCTCAGTCCCTCGCTCGGCGGGCCCGCGCGCTCGATCTCGTTGACCGTCCGCGTCACCAGCGACGGCTTGTTGCAGTGCCGGGCATGGAACTCGCGCCAGGACGGCAAGCTGTACTGCAGCGAATGAAGCAAGAACTGTTCGTACTCGTTGCGGTTGCGGTCGGACGCCCAGACGCAGATGTCGATCAGCCACAACGGCGCCTGCGCCGCGGCCGGGCCCAAATAGGATTTTCCTTCGATGAGGACCTCGTCGAAGTACGGCCGCATGATCTGGGCGAAGAAGATCGGCGATACCGTCTTCATCACCGAATCGATGGACTCCACCATCGCGTTGCTGGTGATGTGCAGGTACTCGATCATCTCGGGGCAGCGATCGTCGCGCAGGCTCATTTCGCTGAGCGCGTCGAGCGCGGCGAGCGATGCGTTCAGGCTCGGCACGACATGGGTGACCGCATCTTGCAGGCAACGCTCCTGAACGTCGCCGACATACATGCGCCGGCGCGGCCCGTCCGGATTCCACGACGTGTAGTGATGGACCGTGTCGCGCGGAATCATATTGGTGATGCGCCCGAGCTCGTTCAACACGGGAACCACCTGCGGCACGACGCTGACGGGCTCCACGGAATGCCGTTTCAGCGAACCCAGCACCAGGCCGATGTCGCGCATCGTCGCCAGCGCCGCGTGCGGGCTGTCGAGCGTCGCGGCCTCGGCCTTTTCCGTCAGCGTCTGCAGCAATCCCGTCAAACTGGCGGTGTCGCACCGCTCGTTGATCTTCGGGACCAAGGCCAGCAAGCCGTCCGCGTTCAACGGGTCGAGCCTGCGTATTTGTTCCGCCTCGAAATAGCAATCGTCGGTAATGCTACTGCCGGTGTAGATCATGGCGAATCTCCTTATATGCCTGAGATCACGCGGCGTCCTACCCCGCGTGGCTGGAACCACCAAGCGCTATCTGTGGCGAATCGTTCCGGCTCGCCGCGGCGAACGCCGAGCCGGTTTCGGCCGCGTTCGCGCGCTAAGAGCCGCAGCCGCTTCCGTGTCTTCACGCATGCAGGCGCCCGCCAGCCCGACCGAGTGGCGTCGGCCTTATTAAGAGATGGCGAGAACTCATAAGAAGCGCGGAAAGCCGGAAGCGCGAAAAGCACCGAAGAAATCGGAATTTCTTCCCCCCAAGCCAAGTGCTCGGCTCGGTGCGCGGGCGAGTAGACACGGCGCCAACCGCGACGGTCAAGCGCCCACGCCGCGCGCCGAAGCGGCGCGACTGTACAGAGGGAATCGACAAATCGCGCGGCGCTCGCCGCATGCGCGAAACGCATCCTGGGGCGTCAGTCGCTCGCTACAAAATCGACCGGCGCGCGGATATGTGATCGTTCGCTTAGTTGCTGCAAACCCTACGGACGTAACGGTATCGAACGCTTTGGTCCATTAGCATCGCCTGACTTTTAATCGCCCGGCCATCGCGAGATAGGACACGGGCGGATACCGACAGAATCGCTTTTACTTTCGCCGCAAGGATGCAGTGATGATTTACGACCGAATCCGCATGGCTCGGCGCAGCGCCGGCTTGTCGCAAACCGAACTCGGCCTGACGGTCGGCGTCGGCCGCAGCGCCGTAGCGCAATGGGAAAGCCGCAACGGCTCGTTCCCTTCTTCGGAAAACCTCGGAAAAATCGCTGTGACTTGCGCCGTCAGTCACGAATGGCTGGCGACCGGACGCGGCCGCATGGCCGTCGACGCCGCCGACGGCGCGGCGCCCGCTGCGCCGCCGAGCGATTCGTTCGCCGCGAAGAATTCGTTGGAATCCAGGCTGTTGAACCTGTTCCGCGAACTCAGCGGGCCGGGGAAACTGCAATTGCTGAAGCTGCTGGAAGTGATTTCTTCGCAGCCCAGGAAACCCAGCCGCGAGAAAGAACCGGATCACGCGACACAGATCGAATAGACGTGGCCCACGCGGGCATCGTGAAATCCGGCACAAGTCGCGCATGATCGCGGACGCGGACTGCGTTGCGTTCCTACGCGCCGCGACGGATCGGCGAACGGCTTGCCTCCGATGGCCGAGCGATCGACAGCGACGCTTTCTATTATCGAGATCGTTGCGCGCCAGTGCCTGGACTCTGAACCCGACACCGGGCTTGGCCGGTAAAGGCGACCTCAGCCCGCACTATCGCGACCAGCAAGACCGGCCGTCGATGGATGCGACGATGTCGATGCCGGCGATGCGGCCTACTCCGCCGCCGGATGCGCCGCGTAAAGATTCGCCACTTCGATCCGCCCGTCGGCGAAGCGCACCGGCACCAGGATGCGCAGATACTGCTCGCCCTCGAACTCGTCCAGCCGCGGCCAATGCGCCGGCAGTTCGTCGGACGCGAACAACTGCACCGCCACTTCGCCGCCGTCCGCCGACCAGCGCAGCGCGGGATAGCCCAGGTCCGCGCCCCAACCGATCTGTTCGAGCGTGCCGGTGACGGCGCCGCCCGCGATCCAGCGACCGGCCAGATCGCTGAGGTGATGATGGTTCGGCTGTCCCGGCGCCAAGGTGCCGTAGACCGCCAATCGCCGGTCGGCCGAATACGCGGCAGCGAAGTGCGCTTCCCATTCGGCGGCGTCGGCGCCGCCGTCGGCGCGCGCCCGGTTGAGCCGCGCCAACGCCGCGAGTTCGCTTGCGGTCAAATGCTTCATTTCCAGACTCCAAGAGGCGACCGAGTCACCCTGCCAACCAACGCCGCAGCAGTTCGGTCGCGATCGCGGGCGTTTCCATCGTCGGCAAATGTCCGCAGCCGGCGATGCGTTCGAGCACCGAACCGGCGATGCCGCGGTGCATCTCTTCGGCCGCGGCCGGCGGCGTGAGTTGGTCGTCCTCGCCGACCGCGATCAAGGTCGGCGCGGCAATCGAAGCGAGCAGCGGGCGCGAATCCGGCCGCTGCAGAATCGCGGTCTGCTGGCGCCGGTACGCTTGCGCGCCGACCCGCTGCGCCATCGCCCGCACCTCGGCGCCGACGGGGCCGTCCACGTGTCGGCGATGGACCAACGTCGGCAGCAGTTGCTGGGTCACGCCGGCGAAACGGCCGCGGTCGAGCGAACGCAGGCCGGCGCGCCGCTGCATCGCCCGCAGCGGCGAATCCGGCGCAGCCGTGGTGTCGAACAACGCCAGCTTGCTCACCCGCTCGGGCTGCTGGCGCAACATCTCGAACGCGACATAGCCGCCCATCGACAGGCCCGCCAGCGCGAACCGCGGCGGCGCGGCGGCCAACGCCCGCGCGGCCATGTCCGCGACGCTGTCGTCTTGGGTGAGATCGGCGATGCGGATCGCGGCGACGTCCGCCAGATCGCGCGCCTGATCGCGCCACAGCCGCTCGTCGCACAACAATCCCGGCAACAGCAACAGTTCCTGCTTATCCGCCACGCGCCGCTCCCCGGCCTTCGACCTGCAAGGCCAACACGATACCCGCCGCGGCCAGGCTCGCGGTCAACGACACTTCGCCGCCCCAGCCGCCGTGCTGCCACGCCCAACCGCCGAGCGGGCCGGCCATGCTGGAGCCGAAGTAGTAGAACAGCAGATACAGCGAGGACGCGTGGCTCTTATCGCCGCCCGCCAATCGCCCGACCCAGGCGCTGGCGACGCTGTGGCCGACGAAGAAGCCGAAGGTCAACAAACTGATGCCGGCGACGATCGCAACCAACGACGACCCCAGCGTAGTCAACGCGCCGGCCATCATCAGCGCTATGCCCGCAAGCAGAGGCCAGCGTCCGCCGAAGCGATCGGCCAAACGCCCGGCCAGCGGCGAGGAGAACATGCCGAACACGTAGGCCAGGAAGATCAGGCTGATCTTGCCCGGCCCCAAGCGATAAGGCGCGCCGGCGAGACGGAAACCGACATAATTGAACAAAGCGACGAACACGCAGGCCAGTACGAAGCCGAGTGCGAACAGGCGCAGCAGCCCGGGATGGCGCAAATGTCCGCCCCAGGCGCGCAGATGCCGCTGCAGTACGAACCCGCGCTGCGGCACGAACCGCCGCGACGGCGGCAACAAGGCGGCGAACCCGAACGCCGCGGCCAAGCCGATGCCGCCGATGATCGCCATCGCCGCGCGCCAGTCGCCGAGTTCGACCAGCGCGCCCATGCCGACGCGGCCCATCATCCCGCCGAACGCGGTGCCGGCGACGTACAAGCCCATCGCGCTGCTCAGATGGCGCGCGTCCATCTCTTCGGCCAGATACGCCATCGCCACCGCCGGCACGCCGCCGAGCATCGCGCCCTCGGCCAAGCGCGCGAGCAACAGCAGCGGCCAGCTCGGCGCGACGGCGGCGAGCACGTTGCAGGCCGCGGCCAAGGCCATCGAGACGAACATCAGACGCCGCCGCGCGACCTGCTGCGACAGCGCGCCGGCGGCGAAGATCGCCAGCGCCAGCGCCGCGGTGCTCAAGGACAGCGCCAGCGAGCTGTTGGCCGGGCTCAGGCCGAAATCGCGGGCGAACTCCGGCAGCAGCGGCTGCACGCAGTACAGCAGCGAAAAAGTCGAACAACCGGCCAGGAACAAGGCGAAATTGGCGCGGCGATAGGCCGCGGTGCCGCGCTCGATGCCGGCGAGCGGCGGCGCGGCGGGACAGGAGGCCAAGGCGGGGTTCGTGCTCATGGCGCCAGGATGGCGCCGGCCGCTTCATTCGTCCAATATATGAAACAGTTGCCGTCCATATCTTTTGCAGATATCAGCTTCGGGAGGCTTCGATGGAACTGCGCCATATCCGCTATTTCCTCGCCGTCGCCGAGGAAGGCAATTTCACCCGCGCCGCCGAACGCCTGGGCATCGGTCAGCCGCCGTTGAGCCAGCAGATCCGCGATCTGGAGAACGAGATCGGCGCGCGGCTGTTCCACCGCGTCCCGCACGGCGCCGAACTCAGCGAAGCCGGCCGCGCCTTCCTCGAACGCGCGCGCGCCCTGCCCGAACTCGCCGCCGCCGCGGTGCGTCAGGCGCAGCGCGCCGCGCGCGGCGAAACCGGCGCGCTGCGGCTGGGCTTCACCTCCTCGGCGATTCTCACCCCGCTCACCACCCAGGCGATCCGCGAGTTCCGCCGCCGCTATCCGCAGGTGGAACTGACCTTGGAAGAAGACAACAGCGCGCACCTGTCGGCCAAGCTGCGCGACGGCAGCCTCGATCTCGCCTTCCTGCGCCACGACGGCTCGGAAAACGAAGACGTGCTGCTGCACCCGCTGCTCGAGGAAGCGATGATCGCCGCGCTGCCGCAGAGCCACGCCGCGGTGCGCGACGGACGGCGCAAGTCGATCCGGCTGAGCGAATTGAGCGAAGACGCGCTGATCCTGACCCCGCGCCACGTCGGCCCGACCCTGCACGAAGCCATCCTCGGCGCCTGCCGCCGCGCCGGATTCGAGCCGCGCATCGGCCAACACGCGCCGCAGTTGGCGTCGTCGCTGGCCTTGGTCGCGGCCGAACTGGGCGTGGCGATCGTGCCCGAAGCGATGCGCCGCTTCGCCTTGCCCGGCATCGTCTATCGCGACATCGCCGGCTTGCAGCCGATCGCGCGCCTGGCGCTGGCGCAGTTGCCCGAACTGGATTCGGCGCCGGTGCGCAACTTCGTCGCCCTGGTGCGCGAAGCTTTATGAGCGCTCACGGGATCGGCTAACACTCAAACCAAGCGTTCGGAACCGACGGCATGCACGCCGGGCGAGGCCAGCAGCGCCGCTTCGAGCAAAGCCCGGGCGATGCGCGGCGCGGGATTGAGCCGCCAACGCTTCGGCAACAACGGCCCTACCGCGCGCAACAGCACCGTCGCCGCCGCCTCACTGGGCCTGGATTCCTGGCGCTCGCCTTCGATCAAGCCCGGCCGCACATAAGTCAACGACTCGAAACCCACGTCCGCCAAGGCGAGCTCCAGTTCGCCCTTAACCCGGTTGTAGAAGATGCGCGAACCGGTGTCGGCGCCCAGCGCCGAGTTGAGCGCGTAGGCCCGCGCGCCAGCGTCGCGCGCCAAGCGGGCCACGGCCAGCGGATAGTCGAAATCGACCTGGCGGAACGCCTCGCGCGAACCCGCCGTGCGCATGGTCGTGCCGAGCGCGCAGACCACCGCATCCACCCGCCACCACGCCGCATCGGCAGGCAAAGCGTCCCAATCGATCAAGGGCGCATCGAGCTTGGGATGCGCCGGCAACGGACGGCGCGTCGGCGCGACCACCCGCTCGACCGCGGCGTCCTCCAGAGCCAATCGCAATACATGGCTACCGACCAACCCGGTGGCACCGGCCAGCAACAGCTTCATGAGTCGTTCTCCAGCGCTCGGATCGTCGCCTCGGGCGATCATCGCAGATTGGGAGAGAAATCCATTCCCTTCCAGAATATTTGAATGCAGAACCATCTGCAAAATCAAAATGGATTCCGGCTTTCGCCGGAATGACGGAAAGTGGGGACGCGACCTCCAGCCCGTCATTCCGGCGAAAGCCGGAATCCATTTTGATTTTGCCGTTGCCTTTCGCCTTGACGAATCTCCGACCAAAGCACACGTCCCACAGCCCCGAAGGGCGTGCGCATGGATGCGCACGCGCGCCATGGGTCATGGATGACCCTTATGGCGCGGCCCCGCGCCGCTATGAGCCATAGTGGCTCTTGATTCGAAAACAAGGAAAGCGCCTTTCTTTGGTTACTTTCTTTGGCAAGACAAAGAAAGTGACCCGGCCGCTTGCGGACGGAACGCACTGGATTGGAGCTTGTCCTCACTCGCTACACCGACAAGAGCAGCCCCACAGCAAAGTCAAAACAGTGCCTGCCAAAAAACGCACCTCACCTTCAATACTTGAAACCACCACTCAATGACGCTTCGACAACCAAACCCCACACCCCCATCGCACCCACATCACCCAACGCAAACACCCCACCGAGTTACCTAACCCCCTAACCCCCTAACCCCCTAACCCCCAAAACACCGCACTCATGGACCTAAAAAGCGGCTATCCATTCTGGGCAATCCGCAACGGCCTGATGCACACCTTCCCCCGCCTGGAATCGAACCTACGCTGCGAAGTCGCGATAATCGGCGGCGGCATCACAGGCGCCCTGATCGCCGACGAACTCGCCGCGCACGGCCACGAAGTCGCCGTCCTGGAACAACGCGACGTAGCCTGGGGCAGCACCGCCGCAAGCACGGCCCTGCTGCAATACGAAATCGACACCCACCTGATCGACCTGAGCCGCATGTACGGCGAACGCAACGCCGCCCTGGCCTACCGCGCCTGTGCCGAAGCGGTAAAACGCCTGGGCGAAGTCGCTTCCGACCTGCGCGACGTGGACTTCCGCCGCCAACGCAGCCTGTACTACGCCAGCCGCGCCGCCCACCTACCGCTGCTGCGCGAGGAAGCCGCGCTGCGCTCCCGCCACGGGCTCGACGTACGCTGGCTCGAACGCGGCGAACTCGCCGACGATTACGGCCTCAGCGCGCCCGGCGCCATCCTCAGCGACTGCGCCGCCTCGGTCGATCCTTACCGCATGACCTCGCGCCTGCTCGCACGCCAGCGCCGCCGCGGCGCGCAGGTGTACGACCGCACGCGCGTCGAACTCGCGCGCGCCGGCGCGCGCGGCGTCGAACTGCGCACCGCCGATGGCGCGCGCGTGACCGCCGACTATGTCGTCGTCGCCGCGGGTTACGCCGGACAACACTGGCTGCGGCAACGCTTGGCGCGCAATCGCAGCAGCTACGCCTTCGTCACCGATCCGCTCGACGCGCAAACGCTGCAAGCGCTGCGCGAAACCGTGGTCTGGGAATCCGCGCGCCCTTACCTGTACCTGCGCAGCACCGGTGACGGCCGACTGGTGGTCGGCGGCTGCGACGACGCCCTCGACCTGCCGGCGCGGCGCGACCGCCGCGTGCAATCGCGCGCCGGCCGCTTGGTCGATCAAGTGCGGCGGCGCTTCGAGCGCCTCCAGTTGCAGCCCGCCTTCGCCTGGGCCGGCACTTTCGCCGAAACCGCCGACGGCCTGCCCTGGTTCGGCGCGCACGCGCAGTACGGTCCGCGCGTGCTGTTCGCCATGGCCTACGGCGGCAACGGCATCACCTACAGCATGATCGGCGCGGAACTGTTGCGGGCGCGGATCGAACGGCGCGGGCACGCGCTGGCGCGGTTGTTCTCGTTCGCGCGGCGGCCGCGCTGACCGCGCGACCGGCAACGCCGGCCGCGGATGTGTTAGAACACAGCGCCGCCGCACGCCCACGCCCGCATGCCGCCCTGGACCGGAACCATCCGCATCGCCGAAGAATTCGCCCTCGTGCACGCCGTGCCGGGCGATGCGCGGGCGCACCGGCACTATTGCCACCAGATCGTGCGCGCGCCGCGCGGCACGGTCTCGGCGCGGATCGGCGAACGCTGGCTGCGCGAATCCGTGCTGGCGATCGGTTCGCAATGCGAGCACGCGCTGCAAGCCGGCGACGCGCCTTGCTTCATGCTGTTCGCCGAGCCGATGAGCTTCGACCTCGCGGAACTGCGCGAAGCGATGACGCATGCGCCGGCGGAACCCGAGGCGCTGCTCCGGGCCGCGGCCGCATGTCGGCGTCCGCACCCCGTGGACCCGCGCGTGAGCGAATGCCTGCAGCGCATCGACGGCATGCTCGCCGACAAGATCCCCGCCGCCTCCCTCGCCGCCGGCGTGCAGCTGTCGCTGAGCCAGTTGGAGCGTCTGTTCGGCGCGCAGCTCAATCTGTCGATCCGGCGTCTGATCCTGTGGCGGCGCCTGCGTCTGGCCGCGGCCGAAGCCTTGCGCGAACGCAATCTCACTCTCGCCGCGCACGCCGCCGGGTTCACCGACTCGGCGCACCTGTCGCGCGCGTTCCGTCAATTCTTCGGCGTGCGCGGCGTCGACCTCGTCCGCGGGATGCGGCTTCAAGCCTGAGCCCGCGCGGCCGCGATCGCCGCGCTCAACTGCGGCGGCAACGCCGGTGTAGGCCCATCGGATTGCGCCCGAAACGGTTCCAACAGTTGGCCGGCATAGTCCTGCGGATAGTCCGGGCGGCCGCCGATGCCCAGATCCTCGCTGCCGATGCGATAGCCCGGCGCATCCAGCGCAGTGCCCAGCAACCGATCCCAAAAGCTGAAGAACAAGGCGAAATTGACGTCGCCCGCACGGCCGTAGCGCAGGTGATGCAAGCGATGCACCGGCGCCCACGCGAACACATGCCGCAACGGCCCGATGCGCATATCCACGTTGGAGTGCTGCAGTTGCAGCTGGATCGCGATGGCGAAGGCCAGCACGCAGGTCGCCTCCACCGGCAATCCCAATACGATCAGCGGCCCGACGCCCGCGAGCGCTTCGATCAGCTGATGCGCAGGATGCTTCATCAGACCGTTGAAGCCGTACATGCGCTTCACGCTGTGGTGGACCGCGTGAAAGCGCCACAGCAGCGGCCAGCGATGGCTGGCGTAGTGCGCCAGCGTTAGTCCCAGATCGGCGATCAGGATCGCCGCAGCGACCTGCAGCGCCAACGGCCAGGATTGCGGCCACAGCGCCGGCCACGGCCGCCACGCCGCGGCCACGGGCAACAGCGCCAGCCCGGCCGCGTTGGAGAGCTCGTTGACGACGAAATGGACCGCATCGCGCCCCCGCTCGCCTTCGCCGCGGTTCCATTCGCGCCGATACGGCGCCGCGCGTTCGCTGAGGAAAGACACGGCCAGAGAGAGCAGCAGCAAAGGCGGCAACGCCCACAGCGGCGGCCAGCCCAGGCCGCCAACGGCGTATACCGCGGCACCGAGAAAGACGAAGAAGAACGCGGGCGCGTAGAGCGTTTTGAAGCAAGCGGCCATGAGGAATTCGCAGCGATGGACAGGACCGCACCATGCCCCGCGGCACGCTCCGCCGGCTTGTAGAAACGGCGCACCGTTCGCGCCGGCCGAGCCGCCGGCGCAAAGGCTTCCGGCCCGAACCGCACGGCCGGCGCCGGTTTCACGCAACCGTGACGGCGCAAGGATCAAGAACGAGCGCAGCGGCCGGCCGCGCCGCCTTCCTCCCTCCCCGCGCCTTCCCACGCTCATGAAAAAATTCCGCAAGACCTTATTGCTGCTGATCGTCGCGTTCGCCGTCGGCGGCGTGCTGTTCCTGTACTGGCCGCTCTACCAGCGTTCGGTGCCGCCCGCCGACAACGACAAGCCGGTCGATGTCGTACTCGTCGGCGCCGGCATCATGAGCGTCACCCTGGCCACCTATTTGCAGGAACTGCAACCGGACTGGACGCTGCAGATGTACGAGCGCCGCGACGGCGTCGCCGAGGAAAGCTCCGACGGCTGGAACAACGCCGGCACCGGCCACTCGGGTTTCGCCGAACTCAACTACACCCCGCAACTGCCCGACGGCAGCGTGGAAACCAAGCGCGCGGTGGAGATCGCCGAGCAGTTCGAGGTGTCGCGCCAGTTCTGGTCGCATCAGGTGCGCGAGGGCCGGCTCGGCCCGCCCAGCGACTTCATCAATCCGACCCCGCACATGAGCTTCGTTTGGGGCGAAGACAACATCGAATACCTGCGCAAGCGCCGCGACGCCTTGGTCAAGAACCCGCTGTTCTACGGCATGCAGTTCTCCGACGACGCCGCGCAGATCAAGCATTGGGCGCCGTTGCTGATGGAAGGCCGCGATCCCAAGCAGCATGTCGCCGCGACTTACATGCCGCTGGGCACCGACGTCAACTTCGGCGTCATCACCCGCCAGCTCACCCAAGGCTTGCAGCGCAGCGCGAACTTCGGCCTGCACCTGGGCCACGAAGTCACCGCGCTGCGCCGCAACGACGACAAGACCTGGAACGTCACCGTCAAGGATCTGAAGTCGGGCAAGGAAACCTCGGTCAAGAGCCGCTTCGTCTTCATCGGCGCCGGCGGCGCCGCGCTCAAGCTGTTGCAGCTCTCGGGCATTCCCGAGGCGGAGAACTACGCCGGCTTCCCGGTCGGCGGCCAGTTCCTCGCCTTCACCGCGCCGGCCATCGCCGAGCGCCATCGGGTCAAGGCCTACGGCATGGCCGAAACCGGTTCGCCGCCGATGTCGGTGCCGCATCTGGATGCGCGCAAGCTCGACGGCAAGCCGGTGATCCTGTTCGGCCCGTTCGCGCTGTACAGCTCCAAGTTCCTCAAGCACGGGTCGTGGTTCGACCTGTACTCCTCGGTCAATCACGACAACGTCGTCGAGATGCTCAGCGTCGGCGCCGAGAACCTGGATTTGGTCAAGTACCTGATGAGTCAGGCGCAATTGAACGACGACGACCGGCAAGCCGAGCTGCTGAAGTATTTCCCCACGGCCAAGCGCGGCGACTGGACGCTGGTCACCGCCGGCCAGCGCGTGCAGGTGATCAAGCGCGATCCGGTCAAGGGGCCGGTGCTGCAGTTCGGCACTGAGATCGTCATCGATAAAGACCGCAGCATCGCCGCGCTGCTCGGCGCGTCGCCGGGCGCCTCGACCTCGCCGCCGATCATGCTCGACCTGATGGCCAAGGCCTTCCCGCAGCAGATCGCCGCGGGCTGGGGCGAGACGCTTCGGCAAATCGTTCCTTCGTACGGACAAAAGCTCAACGACAGCCCGGCGTTGACCAACCGGATACGGCGCATGACGAGCGAGACCTTGAAGCTTCCTTATCTGGAAGTGCCGGTCCCCGGCGCGCAGCCGCCGCAACCGTCCGACCCGCCGCCGACGCGCTCGGCCCCGCCGGCGAAAGACGCGCGCAATCAGCAGCCGGAACTGCAAGCGCTGTGAACGGCGCATCCGTCCCGCCGCGGCGGGACGGATGCGGCGGTGGCGCCCTTTCCGCGCGCTTTCACCTTTTCGTCACCTACTCGCCGCGTCCGCGACGTTAAGCGCGTCGCAAAATTCGCATCGCCTGCGCGCCGTGCGGACGCTTACGCGCGCGTGGATACGAATCAGCGCAATCGCCGCCGATTCCATCGCGCAACCGAATGTCTGGACTTGTCCGTGAATTGCGGATTCGCTGCAAGCGACCCGGGTATTTGTGATGCATCGCGCGCGCCGATGCGAAGCGCATCGCTACTTTGATCGGGCGCGCGAGTCTTCCGTTGACCGCGCCGACAACAGGACGTAACACTGTCTTGACAATTTTGTGCGCACATCGAAGCCGAAGCGCGCACGCCGCATCGGCGCGAACGGAACGAATCCTCATGCCGCGGCCCATCGCGCAGTCGACGTAGAAACCCAAGACCGACGCCGGCGCCAAATTTGAACTGAGACGGAGTCGGCCGTTTGAACACTTTCAACGAAGTTCGCACTGCACAGGTCCGCATCGTCTCCACACCGCCGCCTCACGCATACGTTCCGAGCCGCGCGCACGACGCTGGCTGCGAGCGCCGTCGGGACTGATCCGCCGGCGCCGCGCCGCCGCAGCGGCCGGAACCACGCCTGCGCCGCCGCGAGGGCTCCGCGACGACGCCATCGCCGCATCGCTCCGACATCGGCGCGCGCACGCAGCGCCGCCCCCCGCCGTGCGCGGCGCGGTAGCGTTCGTGCCGCCCACCGCCGCGCCTGTCTTCCGTTCGGCCGCCGCATCCCACGCCTCGCCCACGCCACGCATTCCCGGAGTCCGCATGCGCAGTCCTTCGTCCACCCGCGATCTTTGGCGCTTGATCCGCACCGGCCGGCCGTCGCCGTTCGCGCTGGCGGCCGCCGCGCTGGCGGCGATGGCCTCGGTCGCCGGCACCTTGTGGTTCCCGATCCAGACCAAGCACCTGATCGACGGCTTCGGCCGCGGCGACCTCGACCTGTGGCCGATGGCCGGACTGGTCGCGATCCTCGCCGGCGCGGCGCTGCTCAACGCGGCCTCGGCCTATCTGCTCGCGCGGGTGGGCTATCGACTGGTCGCGCGCCTGCGCCAAACCCTGGTCGACAAACTGCTGCGCTTGCCGGTGGCCTCGTTCGACAGCGAAAGCAGCGGCGAACGCGTGAGCCGGGTGGTGCGCGACTGCGAGTCCATTTCCGAACTGATCGCGCGCCAGACCGTCAATCTGCTCACCGGCTTGCTGCTGCTGATCGGTTCGATCGTGGTGCTGTTGCTGCTCGACGTGCGCCTGACCTTGACCCTGATCGGCTCGATCGGCGGCGCCTTCGCCTTGATGGTCCCCATCGCCTTCCTGCTCGACGGCCTGTCGCGCCGCATCCAGGACCGCACCGCGCGCTTCAGCGGCATCCTCACCCACATCTTCCAGGAGATCCGTCTGGTCAAGGCCTTCACCGCCGAGCCGCGCGAGCGCGAGCGCAGCCGCGAGGAAATCGACGGGCTCATGCGGCTCGGCCTACGCGTGGCGCGGGTCAACGTGCTGCTGGAACCGCTGATGAGCCTGGCGATGACCCTGGCGATCATCGTCATCCTGGTCTACGGCGCCGCGCGCGTCTCCGCCGGCGAGATCACCGTCGGCACCCTGACCGCCTTCATCCTCTACATCTTCAACGTCGCCACGCCGTTGATGCAGCTGACCCACTTCACCGCCGAACTGCAGAAAGCCAAGGGCGCCTCGGCGCGGATCGCGGCGATTCTGCTCGAGGACGAGGAAGAGCCGCGGCCCGGCACGGCCGAGCGCGCGCCAGGCCAGACCCTCGAATTTCAGGACGTTTCCTTCGCCTACGCCGGTCGCGACGCGGCCGTGCTGCGCGGCATCGACCTGCGTTTCGAGCCGGGCCAGAGCGTCGCCCTGGTCGGCACCAGCGGCAGCGGCAAGACCACCTTGCTGTCGCTGATCGAGCGTTTCTACCAACCCAGCCAGGGCCGCATCCTCTACGGCGGCCGGCCCATCGGCGAGTTCGATCTGCGCCAGTGGCGCGGCAGCATCGGTTACGTCGCCCAGAGCGCGCCGGTGATGCCGGGCACGGTGCGCGACAACATCGCCTACGGCCTGGATGGCGAGTTCAGCGACGAACAATTGCGCTCGGCCGCGCGCCGCGCCGGCGCGCTCGACTTCATCGACAAGATGCCGCAAGGCTTCGACACGGTGCTGATCGAGCAAGGCAACAACTTGTCCGGCGGCCAGCGCCAGCGCATCGCCATCGCCCGCATGTTCCTGCGCGATCCGGACATCCTGATCCTCGACGAAGCCACCTCCGCGCTCGACAGCGAGACCGAGCATCAGGTGAAGCTGGCGCTGGACGAGCTGATGCGCGGCCGCACCAACATCATCGTCGCCCACCGCCTGTCCACGGTGATGCACGCCGACCGCATCTGCTTCCTCGACGCCGGCCGCATCTCCGGCATGGGCAGCCACGTCGAGCTGCTCGCCACTCACCCGCATTACGCACGTCTGGTCGAGCGTCAGTTCCGGCGCCCGGCGCTGAGCAGCCCCGCCGCCGAAGCCGCGGTCGCCGCCGACTGATCCGCCCGCGCGCCCGCGGTGGCGGCTCGCGCGGCGCAAGCCGGGCGGCCGGCCGCGGCCGTCCCGTCACATTCGGCCGGCATCATCCGCCGCACACGCAGGAGCGACCGCCATGAGCAATCCCTTCGACGACGCCAACGGCATCTTCCTGGTCCTGGTCAACGACGAGAACCAGCACTCGCTGTGGCCGCAGTTCGCCGAGATCCCGGCCGGCTGGCGCGCCGTGCACGGCCCCGGCGCGCGCCAGGAATGTTTGGGCTACATCGAGGCGAGCTGGACCGACATGCGCCCGGCCAGCCTGATCCGGGCGATGGCGCTCGACGCGGCCCGGCCCGGCGCCTGAAACCCTCTCGCGCCGCGGATGCCGCCGACGCGTAGCGCCCGCGGCCTAGGCCACGCACGCGCGCACGATGGCCCTATCATCGCGGCATCCTCCCATCGCGATGCGCCCATGATCACTTGCTATCTGCGTTACGTGCTCGACCCGGCCAAGCTCGACCAGTTCGAGCACTACGCGCGCCAGTGGATTCCGCTGGTCGCCCGCTTCGGCGGCACCCATCACGGTTATTTCCTGCCCGGCGAAGGCGCCAACAACATCGCCCTGGCGCTGTTCTCCTTCCCCAGCCTGGCCGAATACGAGCGCTACCGCGAACGCTCGCGCGCAGACGCCGATTGCCAAGCCTTGTTCGCCTACGCCGAGGCCACCGGCTGCTTTCTCAGCTACGAGCGCAGCTTCTTCCGGCCAGTGTTGGAATAAGCGCCCGCCGATTCGACCGGATCGCGCAACAAACCTGTTCGCCGCGAAGGCTGGTTCCGCGGCCGCGACCGGCCTAGCCTGATGCCGTCCCCGCCGTCAGGAAGCCCGCCCATGTCCGTCTCCCCCGTCCTGCGCCTGTTGCTCGCCGCCGGCGTCGCCGCCGCCTTCGCCGGCCCCGCCGCGGCCGCCGCGCCGTTGCGCGTGGAGGTCTACAACCCCGGCGAAAAAGGCGTGTTCCCGGTTTCCTCGGAACTGGTGATCGGCGAGCGCGAGGTGGTGCTGATCGACGCCCAGTTCCAACGCGCCGACGCACAGGCGCTGGTCGAGAAGATCCGCGCCACCGGCAAGAAGCTCAGCGCCGTCTACATCAGCCAGAGCGATCCGGATTACTACTTCGGCCTCGACACGATCCGCGCCGCCTTCCCCGACGCGCGCATCCTCGCCACCCCGCAGACGGTGGCGGCGATCGCCAAGACCATGGACGGCAAGCTGGCCTATTGGGGCCCGGTGCTCAAGGACAACGCGCCCAAGCAGTTGGTGCTGCCCGAGGCGCTGCAAGGCGACACGCTCGAGATCGAAGGCCGCGCGCTGAAGATCCAAGGCCTGCGCGGCCCCGATCCGGCCCGCACCTATGTGTGGATTCCCTCGCTCAAGATCGTCGCCGGCGGCGTGGTCGTGTCCAGCGGCGGCCACGTGTTCATGGCCGATACGCAGACCCCGGCCTCGCGCCAGGATTGGTTGAAGACGCTGCGCCAGATCCAGGCGCTGAAGCCGGCCAAGGTGATTCCGGGCCACTACCTCGGCCCGATTCCGAAGGGGCTCGGCGCGGTCAAGTCCACCGCCGCCTACATCGAACGCTTCGAGCGCGAGGCCGCCAAGGCCGCCGACTCCAAGCAGCTGATCGCGGCGATGCAGGCGGCCTACCCCAAGCTCGGCGAATCGGCCTCGCTGGAACTCAGCGCCAAGGTGATCAAGGGCGAGATGCCGTGGCCGGCGCCCGCGCCGGACGCGGCCAAGTAATCGCGCCCGCTTCGCGACGGCGGCGGCGCGCTCAGCGCCGCCGGCCCGCCGGCCGGGCCGGTTCGCGATCCCATGGCGGCGCGGCGCCGAAGCGTTCGACCAGGAAATCCAGGAACGAGCGCGCGATCGGCGGCATCAGCCGGCGGCTGGCGTAGACGCCGAACACGCCCATCTCGGGCACCTGCCAGTCCGGCAGCACCACGCTCAACTCGCCGCCGCGCAAGGCCTCGGCGATCAGGTACGTCGGCAGCATGGCGATGCCCATGCCCTCGCGCGCCGCCGCCATCAGCGCGGCCGCGTCGTTGCTGGCCAAGCCGCCGCGCACCGGCATCTCGACCTCTTGGCCGCGGCGGCTCAGTCGCCAGCGGGTTTTGCCGACGAAGTGGTGGCTCAGGCAATCGTGCCCGGCCAAATCCTCCGGCCGCTTCGGCGCGCCGCGTTCGCGCAGATACGCCGGCGAGGCGCACAGCAGCGAGCGGCATACCGACAGCTTGCGCGCGACCAGGCCCGGATCGAGTTCGTGGGCGATGCGGATCGCCAGATCGATGCGCTCCTCGACCAGATCGACGGTGCGGTCGAGCAACAGCATGTCGATGCGCACGCCCGGATGCAGGCGCGCGTACGCCGCCACCGCCGCGGCGAGTTGGCTCTGGCCGAACGAGGAACTGCAAGTCAGCCGCAACTGCCCTTGTTCGCGCGGGTCGCCCTGCGCGCCGACCGCGGCGCGCAACTCGCCGCCGAGATCCAGCAACTGCCGGCAGCGCTGCAAGGCTTCTTCGCCGGCCGAGGTCAGCGCGATCCGGCGCGTGGTGCGATGGAACAAACGCGCGCCGAGCCAGTTCTCCAGTTCGGCCAGATAGCGCGTGGCCATCGGCCGCGAAATCTCCAGCGCCTGCGCCGCGGCGGTGACGCTGCCGCGCTGGGCGACTTCGACGAACACGGTCATCGCGGTGAGGCGGTCCACGGGGCGGCGGCTCGTTGCGAGGGAAAGCCGGGACTCTACGGCAAGCGGCGTCGGCGCGGGCTCATCGGGGATGGCTTATCGATGCCGGCTTATCGATGCCGGCTTGTCGAGACCGGCTTGTCGAGGCGAGCTCATCGAGGCGGATGCGGCGCCGTGGTTTGCGGCGATCCGGCGCGGTTAAACCGGCCGGGGTCGCGCGGCATCCGTTGAAAGCCGCCCACGCCGCGCCCGCCGAGCGCCGCGCGCCGCGCGGCCCGCCGACGCCGCCAACGAGCCCAAACGCCATGATCCGTCGTTCTTCGCCGCCACCGTCCACCATCGCCGGCCTGCGCCGCGGACTCCTGCGAACGGCCTGCCTGACGGCCGGTCTGGCGGCGGTTTTCCCGCTGTCGGCGCGCGAGCCCACGGCGCCGGCCGAACGCCTGGATCTGCAAACCGCCAGCATCGCCGACCTGCAACGCGCGATGGACGCCGGCGCGCTGAGCTCGCAGCGGCTGGTGCGCCTGTCGCTGGCGCGCATCCGTGCCTACGAGCCGCAGTTGCACGCGCTGATCTCGGTCGCGCCCGACGCGCTCGCGCAGGCGCGCCGGCTCGACGCCGAGCGCCGCGCGCGCGGGCCGCGTTCGCCGCTGCACGGCATCCCGGTGCTGGTGAAGGACAACATCGACACCGCCGACCTGCCGACCACGCTCGGTTTCTACGGTCTCAAGGGCGCGCGTCCCCGCGGCGATGCGACGGTCGTCGCGCGATTGCGCGCCGCCGGCGCGATCGTGTTGGCCAAGACCAATCTCAGCGAACTCGCCTCCGGCCCCGCGCTGAGTTCGCTCGGCGGGCAGACCCGCAATCCGCATGCGCTCGACCGCAGTCCGGCCGGTTCCTCCGGCGGCACCGCGGCGGGCGTGGCCGCGGGCTACGCGCCGCTGGGCATCGCCACCGACACCACCGGCTCGGTGCGCTGGCCGGCGGCGAGCAACGGCGTGGTCGGCCTGCGGCCCGCCACCGGCGCGCTGCCGACGACGGGCGTGCAGCCCACCGCGCCCAGCCTGGATGCGGTCGGAATCCTCGCGCGCTCGGTCGCGGACGCGGCGCTGGCGTTGCGCGTAGTGCAGGCGCCATCGCCCGCGCGCGACGCGCCGGATTGCGCGCCCGACGACGCGCCCTTGCGCGGCGTCCGCCTGGGCTTCGCGCGCCAGGATTTCAGCGGCGACGACGACGCCGTCGATGCGGTCGTCGCGAACGCCCTGGCCCAAGCGCGCGCGGCCGGCGCCGAGGTGGTCGAGATCGAACTGCCGCCGTGGCTGCTGCCGACCGCGAAGCAATTGCAAGCGGCCTTGGTGCGCAACGAATCGGCGCCCAGCCTCGATGCGTACCTGCGCGCGGCCTTCGCGCCGCCGGCGCCGCAGAGCCACGCCGAACTGCTGGCGCTGGCCGAACGCCTCGCCGCCGCGCCGCCCGCCGACGCCACGCCCAACCCCGGCCGCTTGCGGGGTTATCGCGACGAAGCCGCAGCGCCCGGCCTGGACGACCCGGTTTACCGCGCCGCGCGCGACGAAGGCCTGCGGTTCTTTCGCGCCTCGCTGGACGCCGCGCTGGCGCGGCAACGCCTGGACGCGTTGATCTTCCCGACCCAAACCCGCCGCATCGAACGCATCGGCGAACCGGCGCGGGTCAACGCGCGCGGCTTGTTCGGCAATTTTCCCGGCAGCCTCGCCAGCCTCGCCGGCTGGCCGGAACTCACCGTGCCCGCCGGCGCGACCGCCGACGGCCTGCCGGTCGGCATGTCCCTGCTGATCCCTGCGCGCGACCAAGCGCGCCTGCCGGCGCTGGGCCGCGCGCTCGAACGGCGTTGGCACGGCCTACGCCAGCCGGCGGCGACGCCGCCGCTGGCGGGCGAAGCCTTCGAGTACGCGCCGCGCACGCGCGACGGCGCCGGCGGTTGCGCGCGACCGCGCGCGGCCGGCGCGTCCGCCTGAGCGCCGCGCTCAGAACCGGTACGTCAGCGCCACCCGCACATTGCGCGGCTCGCCCCAGGTGTAGGTGCTGTAGACGTTGAAGATCGTGTAGTAGCGCTTGTCCAGCAGATTGTCGACGTTGAGCGTGGCCGAGAGCTTCTCGTCGAAGCGATAGCCCAGCATCGCATCGAGCAGCCAGTACGGCTGGGTGCGATGCTCGACGCTGGCGCCGCCCGGCGCGGAGATCGGCCCGAACGTGCGACCCTGCCAGCGCGCGCCGCCGCCGATCGTCCAGCCGTTTAGCGCGCCGTCGAAGCGGTAGCTGCTGTGCACGCTGAACTGGTCTTCCGGCTCGAGCGTGGAGACTTTCTCGCCGCGCTGGCGCGCGACCTTGTGCGCATAGCCCGCCTGAATCTGCCAGCCCGGAAGCAACTGGCCGGAGATTTCCAGTTCGTAGCCTTCGGTGCGCACGCCCTGCAAGGCGCGATACGCGACGCCGCCGGTCGGCGTGCGGCCGCCGCTGGGGTCGGGGACATTGTCCTGGTTCAAGCGGAACACCGCGGCGCTGGCGTTGAGGCGGCCGTCGTAGAATTCGCCCTTCAGGCCGAGCTCGTAGTTCTGGCCTTCGCGCGGGTCCAAGGCGCGGCCGCGTTCGTCCTGCTCGGCTTGCGGCTTGAAGATGGTGCTGTAGCTGGCGTAGGCCGACAGGTAGGCGTTGAGGTCGTAGACCAGACCCGCGTACGGCACCCACACGCCGCTCTTGTCGATGCTTTCGCTCTTGTAGTTGGCGACGCGGCTGCCGAGGATGAGCTTGAGCGGATCGGCCAGATCGAAACGGCCGACCGCGTAGGCGCCGCTTTCGCGGGTCACCTCGTCGTTGGCGAAGGCGCGCTGCCAGTTCGGTTCGGGGATGTCGCCGTTCCAGCGGCGATAGTCCGCTACCGAGGTCGGGTAATCGGACGGCGCGAAATAACCGGTGTTGGTCCAGCGCTTGCGCGAGGCGCTGGCGCCGAACACCACTTCGTGTTCGCGTCCGAACCACTGGAAGCGGCCGCTGACGTAGGCGTCGGCGGCGTTGGCCGCGGTCTTGCCGACGTACTGGCCCAGCCACAGGCTCACGCCGCTGCCGTCGCGCGGGTCCGGGTTTCCGGCCGCGGCCGCGCCGAGCGCGGCGTCGTAGCCGTTGACCTGATGATTGAGCTGCAGCTTGGCGATCCAGCCGTCGCCGAACCGGTGTTCGAGCGTGGCGAAGCCGGTGCGGGTGTATTGGCGCCAGCGGCTCCAGTCGGCGCCGTTGTTGAACGAGCGCGGCATGCGGTTGAAGCGGCCGTCGGCGTCGAGCAGCGGAATGCCGCCCCAGCTGGCGCCGCGCGGATCGCTGTTCTGGTAATCGGCGCCGACGGTGAGCAGCGTGTTCTCGTCGAGGTCGGCTTCGAGGATGCCGTAGAACACGTCGGTGCTGCGCTGGTAGCGGTCGCTGTAGCTGTGCTTGTCCTGGCGCACCGCGACCGCGCGGCCGCGCACCCGGCCGCTTTCGCTCAAGGGGCCGGACACGTCGATTTCGCCGCGGTACTCGTCCCACGAGCCCGCGCCCAGGCCGAGCCGGCCCTGGAACTGGCGCGTGGGTTTCTTGCGGATCAGATTGATCGTCGCGCCCGGATCGCCGACGCCGGTCAGCAAGCCGGTCGCGCCCTTGAGCACTTCGATGCGGTCGTAGATCGCGGTGTCGCTGAGCGTGTTGCCGGCCGAGTACGCCGAATCGCGCTGCATCGGAATGCCGTCGTACTGGAAGTTCTGCACCGAGAAACCGCGCGCGTAGTACTCGGTGCGCTCGCTGTCGTAGGTGACGATGCTGATGCCGGGCGTGACCCGCATAACGTCGTCGATGCCGGTCAGGCCGAAATCGTCCATCTCCTGGCGGCCGATCACGCTGATCGATTGCGGGGTCTGGCGCGGCGTCAGCACCAGCCGGGTCGCGGTGGCGATGGTGCCGGGCGTGTAGGAGCCGCTGCCTTCGGTGACGGTGCCGAGTTGGTTGGCGACGACCTCGACCGTGTCCAGATCGGTCGGGTCGGCGGAAGCCGCTTGCGCCGCCTCGCGGGCGGGCGCGGGCGTCTGCGCGCGGACGGCCACGGGCGCGGCGAGCGCCAGCGCGCCGGTCAGGGCGAGCGCCAGCGGCGCGCGCGGCAGGCCGCGCGGGCGCGGCGCGGAATGGGTGGAAACAGGGAAAACAGCGGAGAAATCGAGGGCCACGGCGAGCGCTTCCGGCAGAGGGGTGATGACTCCTCTGGCGGCGGCTCGAGGTACGAAGAGGCGCGGCGGGGATGGCGCGCGCGGGCCGTCAGTATAGGCCTTGAAGCGCCGGTGCGACCGGTTTCACGATCGTTCCGGCCGCGCGGCGCGGAATCGGGCGACGGCGGGCGGCTCGTCGGGCGCGCCGGGCGCGAACGCGACCAGACACGTCCGACACCGCGGCCTCAGCCTTGCGCCGCGAGCAACTCGAACTGCACCGCATCCCCGGCCGTGGCCGACGGCGCCAGCCACAAGTCGAACAGCCCCGGCTCGGCCGCGCTGCGATTGTCGACGCCGCGGAATTCCAGATCGGCGCGCGACAACGCGAACTCGACCTCGCGGCTCTCGCCCGCCGCCAAGGCGATCTTGGCGAAGCGCTTGAGCTCGCGCACCGGCCGCACGCGGCTGGCGACGCGGTCGCGCACGTACAGCTGCACCACTTCCTCGGCCGCGCGTTCGCCGATGTTGCTGACCCGCACCCGTGCGCGCAATTCGCCGTCCCAAGCCAGCGTCGGCGCATCCAGGCGCGCTTCGCCGTATTCGATGCGGCCGTAGCTCAAGCCGTGCCCGAACGGATACAGCGCCGCGTGAGTCGTCTCGCGCCACTTGGTGCGGAACGCTTCCATTCCGCCGGGGATGTACGGCCGCCCGGTCGAGGGATGGTTGTAGTAGTACGGCTGCTGCCCCGAGTCGCGCGGGAAGCTCACCGGCAAGCGGCCGCTGGGGCCGTGATCGCCGAACACCAGATCGGCGATCGCGGGGCCGGTCTGGCTGCCGAGGAACCAGGTGACCAACACCGCGTCGGCGCGCTCCAGCGAGCCCAGCGCGAGCGCGCGGCCGCAGCGCAGCAGCACGATCACCGGCGTGCCCGCGGCGATCACCGCCTCGGCCAAGGCCTGCTGCGCGGCCGGCAACACGATCTGGGTGCGCGACTGCGCTTCGCCGGAGAAATCGCTGGGTTCGCCGACCGCCAACAGCACCGCGTCGGCGCCGCGCGCGGCGGCCACCGCGGCGTCGATGCCGCCGTCGATCGCGTCCTGGAAGCCGCTGCCCTCGACCACCTGCAGCGCATCGCCGTCGGCGAGCGCGGCGCGCAGGCCGGTTTCCAGATCGATCTCGCGCGACGGGTCGCCGAAGATGTTCCAGCAACCGGCGAGGTTGGCGCGGTCGCGCGCGAACGGGCCGATCAGCGCGATGCGCTGGCCCGACTTGCGCAGCGGCAATACGCCGTTGTCGTTCTTGAGCATCACCACGCTGCGCCGCGCGGCCTCGCGCGCGAGCTCGTCGTGCGCGGCCAGATACGGCGCCGGGCCCGGCGGCGCTTCGTTCAAGGAGCGGTAGGGATTCTCGAACAACCCCATGCGCGCCTTGACCGTGAGGATGCGGCGCACCGCGGTGTCGACGGTCGCCACCGACACTTTGCCTTCGGCGACCAGCGCGTTCAGATGGTCCATGAACACGCCGCTTTGCATGCTCATGTCCAGGCCGGCGCGGATGCTGAGCTCGGCGGCGTGCTTCTCGTCGGCGGCGTAGCCGTGCGCGATCAGCTCGAAATCGGAGGTGTAGTCGGATACGACGAAACCTTCGAAGCCCCACTGTTCGCGCAACACGCCGGTCAGCAGGTCGCGGTTGGCGGTGGCGGGCACGCCGTTGATGTCGTTGAACGAACTCATCACCGTCAGCGCGCCGGCCTCGATGGCGGCCTTGAACGGCGGCAGGTGCACGTCGAACAAGGTCTGCGGCGACAGGTCGACGGTGTTGTAGTCCAGGCCCGCGCCGACCGCGCCGTAGGCGGCGAAGTGCTTGGGCGTGGCCAGCAACGAGTCGTCGGCGGTCAGGTCCGGGCCTTGGAAGCCGCGCACGCGGGCGCGGGCGAAGGCGCAGGCGAGCACGGTGTCTTCGCCGGTGGTTTCGGCGACGCGGCCCCAGCGCTGATCGCGGGCGATGTCGACCACCGGCGCGAAGGTCCAGTGCAGGCCTTCGCGGGTCGCTTCCACTGCCGCCGCGCGCGCGGTGCGCTGCGCCAGTTCGGGCTCGAAGCTGGCCGCTTCGCCGAGCGGAATCGGGAACACGGTGCGCATGCCGTGGATGACGTCGGCGCCGAGCAGGATCGGAATGCCGAGCCGGCTCTCCTCGACCGCGATGCGCTGCAGTTCGCGGCCTTCTTTCGCGCCCACGCCGTTGAACAGCGCGCCGACCTGGCCCGCGCGGATCAACTCGCGGGTGCGCTCGGGCCCCCACTGGAACGAATCCGGGTTGACGTCGAAAGCGAAGGGGCGGATGGAATCGGCCAGGATCGACAGCTGACCGATCTTCTCCTCCAGCGTCATCCGATCGATCAGTGCCTCGATATCAACGCGGCCGGTCATTTAAAAGCGCTGCCCTGCATGGAAATGTCGTCTATTCATCATATGTAAACGGTTACATGAGTGTCAACGCAAGGCCGGCCTGCCCAAGCGGGCGGGCGGTGCCGAGGTGGCGACAGCCCCGTACCCGGCGGGCCTGAGGCGGCGGCCGGGGAGCGGAGAGTAGACGATTCGCCGGGGCGGCGCTGCACGGGGCGGCCCTAGGGGAGGCGTCGGTTCGCCCCGCGTGCCCTACCCGCTTCCGTAGGGGTGACGTAAGCCGCGGCCGCGAAACCGGGCTTACGACGCAAGCCGACTAGCGCGGTCGCAGCTTGCGCAGCTCCTACAGTCGGAAATGCCGTAGCGCGGCCCCTTGTAGGAGCGGCGTGAGCCGCGACCGCGAAACCGCGCTTACGACGCAAGCCGACTAGCGCGGTCGCAGCTTACGCAGCTCCTACCCCTGGAAATGCCGCAACGCAGCCCTGTAGGAGCGGCGCGAGCCGCGACCGCGAAACCGCGCTTACGACGCCAACCGCCTAACGCGATAACCGGCTCCCCAGCCGACCCGATGAAAACCATCAAGTCCGCACGAAGATCTCGACCCGCCGGTTGAGCTGGCGCCCGCCCGGATGGTCCTGGCCGCCGATCTCGTTCGGCGCCACCGGCTGCGATTCGCCGTAGCCCTTGGCCGCGGCCTGCTGCGCCGCGCCGCGTTCGCTCAGCGCGGCGGCCACCGCCTGCGCGCGCCGCTGCGACAGCGCGAGGTTGTAGTCGTCGCTGCCCTTGGCGTCGGTGTGGCCGCCGATTTCCATGCCCGAGGCGCGCACGTCCTTGAGCGCCGCGGCCAAGGTATCGAGCACCTTGGCGGCGTCGGCGCGGATGTCGGATTTGTCGAAATCGAACAGCACGCGGTCGCTGAGCGTGATCAGGTAACCGCACGGCGCGCCCGGCGGCGCGAATTTCTTCAGCGACGGAAACCGCCCGGCCGGCGCGACTTTCGCCAGCGCCGGCAACGTGACCTCGCGCGCCGGCGCGCCGATGCGGCCGCGGCCGTCGCCGTCGACCGTAACCAGACCGAGCGGCCCGTTCCAGCGGCCGCTGCCGTCGTTGTTGATCGTCACCAACCCCAGCGGGCCGTTCCAGGTGCCGCTGCCGTCGCCGTTGTTGCGGATCAAGCCGCTGTCGCCGTTCCAGGTGCCGGCGCCCTTGCCGTCGAGGGTGATGATGCCGGCCGGACCGTTGTAGGACCCCGAGCCGTCGGCCTCGACCCGCACCAGCGCGCCGCCCTCGCCGTCCTCATCGCCGCCGTCGCCGTTGATGCTGCCGCTGCCGTCGGCGTTGACCGTGATCAGGCCGCCTTCGTAATTGGCGGTGCCGCTGCCGTCGGCGGCGACCTTGAAGATGCCCTCGTCGCCGATGCGGCTCAGTTGCCCTTGCGCATCCACGCTGGTCAAGCCGGCGTCGTGCAACAGCGCGCCGCCGGCGCCGCAACGCGCCGGCGTCACCTTCACCCCGGCGATGGGATCGAGCACCGGCGCCATCGCCGATTCCAACGCGCGCTGCGCGGGCGTGACGCCGACGATCTCGGGCACGACGATGACGGGGATCGCCGGAAACTGCGCGGCGATGGCGTCGGCTTCTTTCTGCGCGTCGGACTCGACGCCGTCGTCGGCGGCCGCTGCGGGAGTCGCCGCGGCCGGAGTCGGCGCGCCCGCGGGCGCGGGCTGCGCGCTGTCGCGGCCGCATCCGGCGAGCGCCGCGGCGGCGAGCAAAACCAAGGGGAAAACGCGGATACGCATGGGGCTCTCCTTGTCCGAGAATCGATGTCCGTGAGTTCGGCGCGGCGCCGCGATCCGAAGATCGCCGCGCCCCCCCTGCGCGCCCGCTGGCGACTCTTTTACCCGATGCCGGCGACAGGGAAAAGACCTTGCCGCGTCTGCTCTCAGTCGCCGCGTGCGGCGTTCGCGCACTGATTTCAGTCGAACGGCCGATGGTTTCAGGCCGCCAAACGTTCGTCGGCCGGCCCGAAAAATTCGTAATGCACGCGCTCGTCGGCCACGCCCGCGCGCGCCAGCGCCGGCACCAGCGAACGCAGGAACGGGCGCGGCCCGCACAGATAGATGTCCGCGTCCAGCAACGGGACGTTCGCGCGCAGCCAGTCGGCATCGATGAAGCCGGTGCGATGCTCGGCGTCGCCGGCCGCGGGCTCCGCATAGAAGGTGCTGACGCGGATACGGCCGTGAGCTTCGGCGAGCGCACGCACGTGCGAGGCCATCGCATGGCTGGCGCCGTTGGCGGTGCCGTGGACGTAATGCGTCTCCAGGTGCGGATGCCGCGCGGCGATGGTTTCGAGCATGCTCACCATTGGCGTCAGCCCGACCCCGCCCGACAGCAGCACTACCGGGCGCGGCGGAGCGGCAGGCAGGAAGAAATCGCCCGACGGCGGCGTCAGTTCGATCCGGTCGCCGACGCGCACCGCGTCGTGCAGATGGCGCGAACCGCCGTGGCCGCGCGCTTCGCGCTTGACCGTGATGCGATAGCCCTCGCGGTTCGGGCCGCAGGAAATCGAATAATTGCGCTTCGCCATCCCCTGCCCCGGCACGGGATAACGCAAGGTCAAATACTGTCCGGGCCAATGCGCGATCACCGCGCCGCCGTCGGCCGGGCGCAGCTCGAACGACGCGATGGGCGCGTCCGCCGCGCGGTTCTCCGTGCGCTTGGCGGCGACGACGAACTCGCGCCAGCCGCTCCAGCCGCCGACCGCCTGCGCCAATTCGCCGCGCAGTTCGGCCTCGCGCTGCTTGAGCAGATCGGCGAGGAACCAATACGCATCGCCCCACGCCGCCAGCACTTGCGGCGTGGCCGCCGCGCCGAGCACCTCCTCGATCGCGCCGAGCAAGGCGCGGGCGACGAAGGGATAGTGCTCGGGCAGGATGTGATAGCTCACGTGCTTCTGCGCGATGCGCTCGACCGCGCCGGCCAGTGCGGGCAAATCGTCGATGTGTTGGGCGTAGGCCAGGATCGCGCCGGCCAACGCATGCGCCTGCGGGTTGTCGCCGCCCTGGTTGGCGCGATTGAACAGCGCGGCGATGTGTTCGTCGCGGAACAGACGGCGGTACATCGCCGTGGTGATGGCGTGTCCGTGCGCGGCCAATGCGGGCACGGTGGCGCGGACGACGGCCACGGTGGCCTCGTTCAGTACGGTGGTCATGAGGGTTCCTCGGTTTCGGGTGATCGGTTCAGATCTGCGCGAGCACGCGCTGCAGGTGTTCGGCGATGCGGCCGGCGCGCGCCTGCACGGCGGCGGCCTGCGCGGGCGGCAGCGATTCGTCGCTGCAACGGCGCCACAGCGCCAGCCAGCGTTGGAACAGTTCGGGGCGGATGCGTTCGGCGTGGCGCGAATGCAGTTGCGCCGGATTGCCGCGGTAACGGCCGCTGCCGAGCATCAGCGAGGTCCAGAAATCGATCAGCCGGCGCTCGTGTTCGTCCCAATCGTGCACCGCCGCGGCGAATACCGGGCCGAGTTCGGCGTCGGCGCGCGCCTCGCTGTAGAAGCGTCGGACCAAGGCGGCCAACGCGGTTTCGTCCAATCCCTCGAAGTCGCGCATCGCGCGCTCCTTTCGCCGTCCGGCGTTTAAACATTCATCACGAATGCATGATATTGGCCGCGACTAAAACATGCAAACAAAATGACTGTTATCATGCTGCGACCCGATGCCGCACCCCGCCGCGACGCCGCCGATGAAGCTCAGCCTCTACACCGACTATTCCCTGCGCGTGCTGATCCATTTGGGCACGCACGAGGGCGAACTGGCCTCGATCGCGCGGATCGCCGAGGCCTACGGCATTTCCCACAGCCATCTGACCAAGGTCGTGCAGGACTTGGGCGCGGCCGGCTATATCGAAACCGTGCGCGGCCGCAACGGCGGCATCCGCCTGGGGCGGCCGGCGGCGAAGATCGGATTGGGCGAGGTCGTGCGCCACACCGAAGCG